>NZ_JBEOVA010000019.1:0-169616 GCF_040295225.1 Streptomyces sp. NPDC002896
CTGGCCGAGAGAGAGTCCGGTTTCTTCGGCGGCCTCGCGGTGTGCGGTCGCCAGGGGGTCTTCGCTGGTGTCGGTGTTGCCGCCGGGAAACTGCCACAGCCGGTTGCCGTACACCGAGCGCAGCTGTTCGGGCCGATCGTGTTCGTCGCGGATGTACAGGCAGCCGTGCACCGTGTGGTGGGGCACGGTCTTCACGTACTCGGTCGGGGTCATGGGTAAAGGGTGGCCTGCACGTTCGGGCTGGTGATCGAACTCGTATGCCAGGGCGCCCAGTTGTTCTTTGGCTGGCGGATAGATTCTGTGGAGTGCGTCGAGCAGTTTCGCACGGTCTCCGCCTCGAGGCTCTCCTCGCGCGAGGACGGCCGTCCGGCCCGCCCGGAGCCAGACCGGCCTTCCCGCTCTCCAGGAACTGGGCCTTCCACTTGACCACCGAGGTCTCAGAGGTCTTGTTCTTCCGGGCCGCCTTGGCGACCGTCATCTCGCCTGCCAGGACGGACAGCACGATCCGTATCTTCACTTCCACCGGGAACTGCGGTGGACGGCTCATCAGACTCTCCGTCGGGTCAGGGACTCAGCTAACCCCTGAGCCACAAAGTCTGACGCGCGACACCAACGTCACCCCCGACAACCCTCCGGAAAGGTCAGTAACGCTCGTAAATGCCGTTCGGTGGCGAGAAGTTCAGCGGCTACGGCCGTACCGGCGGCAAGCATGCCCTGGAGGCGTTCACCGTCCCCGTGGGCATCACCGTGACCGCCTGACCCGCGGCAGACCGTAAGACCGGGCAAGGCAAAGCCATCCGCGAAAGGGTGGCCTTGCCCGTGTCCTTTGTGGGCTCCGGGGTCTTGACGGTTCGACCGACCCACGGAGAGTATCGCAGAAGTTCGTGAGTTTTCCATGTGAACGGCGGTGCCCCGAGGGGACCGATAGCGAGGAGGAGCCCGATGACGTCGCGGACGGAGAGCGCCACCCGCCCGGCCTGGATGCCGGAGTGCTGGGACATGGAGGCCGATGTCGTGATCGCCGGGTACGGGGGTGCCGGGGCGACCTGCGCCGCGATCGCCACCGACGCGGGGCAGGAGGTGCTTCTCCTGGAGAAGGGGGCGGTGGGAGGCGGCAACTCGGCGTGTATCGCGGGTTCCCTGCTTGTCGCGTCGGTCGACGACGACAAGTCGCTCGAGTATCTGGACTGGATGTGCGGCGGGCAGACCGAGAAGGACGTGCTGCTCGCCTACCTCGACGGGCTCGGCCGTCTTGCCGAGTTCGAGTCCCGCCTGGGCTTCCCCCTGAAGCCGGACGCGCGGCCCTTCAGGGCGGACGGCTTCTTCCCCGAGTTCCCCGAGGCGCCCGGTGCCGAGGGATTCCTGGGCGTCAGTTTCATCAAGGCCCCCGGCGGCGCGGCGTTGTTCGAGTCGATTGCCCGCCTGGCTGAGAGTCAGGGTGCCCGGGTGGAGTATTCGACGCCCGTCACCGCGCTTATCCAGGATCCGGCGTCGGGAGAGATTCTTGGTGTGACCGCGTCAGCGCCCGACGGCACACGGATTTCGGTCAAGGCCAGGAAGGCGGTGGTGCTCGCGACGGGCGGCTTCGAGTTCAACGAACGGATGCGGCAGCAGTACATCAGCCACTGTCCGACCCTGTTCTCCGGCAGTTCGAATCTGACCGGAGAGGGCATAGAGATGGCTCAGGCCGCGGGCGCTCAACTCTGGCACATGAACTCGGTGACGGGTCCGCTCAACTGGGGTGTTCAAGTCGATCCGGACACGGTGTATGTCACGCATGAGTTCATGCGAATGACCGGATACGGCTACAACGCGGGACTCTTCAAGGACGCCGGTAGCGTCATCTGGGCGAACAAGCACGGCCGCCGCTTCTACGACGAGACGACCGAAATGGCCGGACTCCATCACGGCTACGGAAACAGGGAACCCTGGTTCGCTATGGAGGTGGAAACGGCCGAGTTCGCGAATGTGCCCGCGTTCCAGATATTCGATCAGAAGGCGTTCGACGCCGGCGCCGCCATGACGACGAAGAACTCGCGTCTGCCTGCATGGAGTGAGGACAATCGCGCCGAACTCGAACGAGGCTGGATCATCAAGGCGGACACCGTCGAGGAACTGGCGAGGCGTTGCGTCTTCCCCACGTTTCCCGGTGCGTCCCGGGGCGGGCACATCGATCCGGGGCAGCTCGTCGACACGGTCGAGGAGTGGAACCGGATGTGCGCCGCGGGGGAGGACCGGCACCACGGGCGTGCCGAGTTCCTGACCCCTCTCGACACCGGCCCCTTCTACGCGGTCGGCCCGATGCTGCCGACCTTCATCAACACACACGGCGGTCCGAAGCACGACGCGGATCAGCGGGTACTGGACGCTCGTGACCAGCCGATCCCCAGGCTTTACGCGATCGGCGAATGCGGATCGATGTGGGGCCCGTACTACAACTCGATGGGCGACATCGCCGAGTTCATGATCTCCGGCCGGCTCGCCGCTCGTCACGCCGCAGCGCTGACGCCCTGGGACGAGACGGCTTGACCCGGCTCAGGTTCGCCGGTGACCCATCATCGTGGGTTGGTGGGTCACGCGCTTTCCGATGAGGCCTCCGCCAGGCGCCGCCGGCGCCGGAGGACCCTCAGCGCGCGCCGTGTCCATTCCAGTCTGGCCTCGGTCGTGAGGATCATCATTTCGATCGCCAGCTGGCGGCCGAAGACGGTGTCGTCCGAGGTCTCGGGGCCGCCGCCGTACTGCTCGGTCAGCACCTGCAGCGATATGCGTTGATGCTGCAGGGACTTCTCCCACTGATCCGCGACGGAATGGACGAACTCCTCGAAGGATTCCCCTGGAAACAGGTCCGCGGTGCAGGTCCGGAGCCCGACCTCGTCCTTGATGCGGTCCAGATCCATCGAGGAAGTCAGCCACTCGGTGACCGACGACAACCCCTTCTCCGAAATCGAGTACAAGCGCCGCTGAGGCCCGGACACACCTGGAGCGACCCGCCCGGTGATGAAACCGTGAGTCTCGAGCTGCTTCAGCTCACGGTAGATCTGCGTGTCGTACGCGTGCCACCCGTTACCAATCGATGAGTGGAAACGCTTCTTGAGGTCGTAGCCACTCATGGTGTTACGGGTGAGAAGTTGAAGGATGGCGTTTCCCAGCACGCTGGGCGTCCAGTCGGACTTCGAGTTCGGCATTGTCACCTCGACATTCGATCGAAGGGCTAACAGTATCGCATATGTTGTATGCCGGAGAGGCGAAACGGGCGCATGTGTGAACATCCAGATTCCGGATTCCTGTGTGACACGCGAGGCTCTTGTGGCGCGCTGTCGGAGCGGGCCGGAATCCCGGAAAAACCTTGACGGATCGTTCCAACAGGCGCACTTGTGCGATAGTGTCCCATGCTGAGAGCTGTGTTACAGGCAGGTGACTCGCTGTTGCCGGAGGTCGTCAGGCTTTCCGGGTCCGGACAGGAAGATGGGATGAGTCCATGCGTAAGTTCCTGGCACCGCTCGGCGCGTCCGCACTGATGCTGGTGGCCGTTGCGTGCGGCAAGCCACCCACAGCCAGTGCGAGCGACGCCGATGTCGTTTTCGGTTCAGTGGAGGAGATGGCGGCGGCGGCGGAGAAGGAAGGTACCGTCCTCGTCTACACCGACTTCCTCCCGACCGACGCCGAGGCGCTCAAGAAGGCCTTCAAGCGTGCGTACCCCAAGATCAATCTGCAGGTCCAGCGGATCGGCGGCACGGACCTCATAGCCCGCTACGAGGGCGAAATGGAGGCTGGCGCCCCTTCCGCGGACGTGGTCATCTCGGGGCAGCCCGACTACTACGCCGGCGCCGTCGACCGCGGCATGATCGTGCCGCTCCGGGACACCGGAGTGCTCGGGTTCGTGCCCAACTTCCCGAAGAAGTACATCTACGACGAGCTCGACACCGCCCTGATCCAGGCGATCCAGCCCGGCCTGGTCTACAACACCGAGCACGTTCCGGGCGGCAAGGTGCCCAAGACCTGGGAGGATCTGCTCGACCCCTTCTGGAAGGGCAAGGTCGTCACCTATTCGAGCTCCGGTACCGACAACACCAACCAGTTGATGGCGCTGAACCTCCTTGTCAAGAAGTACGGCAGCGGCTTCCTGGACAAGCTGGCCGGCCAGCTCGGCCCCGATCAGGGCGGAATCCAGCCCATGCACAGCGCCGTGGGCGCGGGTGAGGCATGGGTCGCGATGCGGAGCCTCCCGTTCATGGTGGAGGCGATGAAGGCCGAGGGCGCCCCGGTCGAGTTCGTCCCCATGGCGGACGCCTACTGGCCGACCCACGGTTTCGGCATGTCGGCGAAGGCCGCTCATCCGGCCGGCGCCCGCCTGCTCTCCTACTTCCTGCTGACCCCGGAGGGCTCCGAGTCGGTGAACACGCCCGTCGGGTCCTACGGCCCGTACGACGATATCCCGGACACGTACGTCCCGCCCACGCCGAAGGACATGCGGGATGTCAAGGAACGAAGCGACGAGCTCCTCAAGCCCTTCAAGAACTGACCGCGGGTGAAAGGAAGAGGACCGGTGCGGGCAGCGACTGCCCGCACCGGTCCTCTTCTTTCGCGTCAGGAGGTCGTCACGGCCTCACCGGAGCGCCACTTCGCCTCCTTCTCTCCGAGCGCCGAGTCCCAGAACCCGCCGGTGACGGCACCCTCGTAGGGCGGACGGGCGCTCGCGCGCAGGGCCCCGACCGTCGACGCCTCACGGCCACGGGTCGCGAAGGGGTCGAAGCGGAGGTGTCGCATGGCGTTCAGATGCGTGATCTTGTTCACCTCGTCGTCCGGCATACCGGAGAGGTAGCTGTTCCACGCGAACTCGAGTCCGTCCGGCCAGACGCAGTCGCCGTGCGGGTAGTCGAACTCCCAGCAGATGTTGTCGATACCGATCTCGTGCCGGAGGGCGACACCCGACTTGTCCTCGATGAAGCAGGTGATCGCGTGCTCCCGGAAGACCTCGGTCGGTGACTTCGGGCCGTACGCCTCCCGCACCCACGGGCGGGCCCGGTAGGCGATCTCGCATCGCTCGAGGAAGAACGGCACCCACCCGGTGCCGCCCTCAGCCAGGAGCAGCTTGAGCGGCTGATAGGTGCGGAAGACGTTCGACCAGACGTAGTCGGCGGCGGTTCCGTAGAGGTTCAGCGGAATCATCACGCCCGTCGCTTCCATCGAGCAGTCGTCCGATGTCTTGGGGAGTGACGACGAGGAGCCTATATGAGTGGCGACCACCGTTCCCTCGTCGCAGCACGCGGTCCAGAACGGCTTCCAGAACTCGTCGTCGTAGATGCTCGGAAGGCCGAGCTTGGACGGGTTCTCGGAGAATCCGACGACATGGACACCCAGCTTGGAGATGCGGCGGACCTCTTCGGCCATGGCCACCGGGTCCCACAGCGGCATCAGACCGAGCGGGATCAGACGGTCGGGGTGCGGGCCCGCCCACTCCTCGACCATCCAGTTGTTGTACGCCTGAACCGAGGCCAGGCCCAGTGCGCGGTCCTTGACCTGCATGAAGAGCTGGCCGGCGAACCGCGGGAACGACGGGAAGCACAGCGACCCGAGGATGCCGATGCTGCTCAGCTCGGCGACGCGCTCGTCGGCGTTCCACGCGCCAGGGCGCATGGCGCCGTAGTTCATCGTCCAGGGGCTGTGGACGCCGTCGACCACCCAGCCGCCCTGGCCGTTCTCCCCCGCGACGAACTTGGGACCTCGTTCGGCGAGGCCGCTGGGCAGGCGGCCCTCGAACATGTTCGGTGGCTCCAGTACGTGATCGTCGACACTGACAAAGACCAGATCCTCGAACTTCACAGCAATGTCCTTCCTGCTTCGCCGGGAGTTGCTTCTTGTCCGAAGTTCACTGACGCCGTACGCGGGCGTGCCGTGTCCCGATCAGTCGGTCACGGGGGGAAAGGCATGGATCCACTTGGCAGTCGGCCTGCCCTCTTCGTCGACCGACCCTTCGGCGGCGTAGAACTCGAGTTGGAGGTTGTCCGGGTCGCGGAAGATCAGTACCGCGCCGGTCCTGGTCGGCAGAATCTCGGTCCGGGGAACTCCGAACTTGTCGAGCCGCTCCCGCCAGCGCTCCAACTCGGCAACTGACGGCACGGCGAAGGAAACGTGGTCAAGACCGGTCCGGAACTCGCTGAAGGAATCGCCCGAGTTCTTGTCCCCGTGGTGGGTCAGGGACACAGCGATGCCGCTCCCCGGATCCTCGAGGATCACCTTCGTATAGCCGTCCCGGCGCATCTCCCGGACGTTGACCAGGCCCAGTACCTCCGTGTACCAGGCCTCACTGCGCTCGAGGTCGCTCACGGTGAAACTCACATGCGCAAAGCCGGATATCCCGAGCATGCCGTCCTACCCTTCCGGTGTGGTCCTCGGCTACCGGCCAACTCGGGGCCTTGAGCACCGCCACATGCGGTCCGGCCGCTGGGCGAACGCGTCATGCGCGGCCAGAGCCTGATCGACCGGTTCATGGTTCACGACAACCGTGCACTACCCCCTTCACGAGGGGCACCTAGCGCATTATTTTGCTAGTGCTCCGGGAAGTCAACAGGTCGCATATGGGCGGCGATCGGGCGTAGCGCCGCCTCCGGCGGAGTCGGACCTCGTTCGTGCGGGCGCGGCGCGAGGTTCGGCCGGAATCTCAGAAAACCCTTGACGGACCGTTCCGACAGGCGCACTTGTGCGATAGCGTCCGGCGCTGTGAGCTGTGTTGCAGCGCAGGTGACTCGCTGTTGCCCGAGGCCGTCAGGCCTTCCGGGTCCGCACACGAAGATGGGATGAGTCCATGCGTAAGTTCCTGGCACTGCTTGGCGCGAGCGTACTGATGCTGGCGGCTGCCGCGTGCGGCAAGCCGCCCACCGCGAGTGCGAGCAGCGCCGATCTTGTTTTCGGTTCTGTCGAGGAGATGGTGGCGGCGGCGGAGAAGGAAGGAACGGTCCTTGTCTACACGGACTTCCTCCCGACCGACACCGAGGCGCTCAAGAAGGCCTTCAAGAATCGATATCCCAAGGTCGACCTGCAGATCCAGCGGATAGGTGGCACGGACCTGATAGCGCGCTACGAGGGTGAGCTGGAAGCCGGAGCGCCCTCGGCGGACGTGGTCATCTCGGGGCAGCCCGACTACTATCCCGGCGCCGTCGACCGCGGCATGATCGTGCCGCTCCGGGACACCGGAGTGCTCGGTCTCGTGCCGGACTTCCCGAAGAAGTACATCTACGACGAGCTTGACACCGCGCTGATCCAGGCGATCCAGTCCGGCCTGGTCTACAACACCGAGCACGTACCGGCCAGCAAGGTGCCCAGCACCTGGGAGGATCTGCTCGACCCCTTCTGGAAGGGCAAGGTCCTTTCCTACTCGAGTTCTGGTCTCGACAACATCAACCAACTGCTGACGCTGGACTCCCTCGCCGAGAAGTACGGCACCGGCTTCCTCGACAAGCTCGCCGGCCAGCTCGGCCCGGCGCAGGGCGGACTCCAGCCCATCCACAGCGCCGTGGGCGCGGGCGAGGCATGGCTCGCCATGCAGAGCCTGCCGTTCGTGGTGAACGCGATGAAGGCCGAGGGTGCCCCGGTCGAGTTCGTCCCGATGGCGCACGCCTACTGGCCGACTCACGGTTTCGGGGTGTCGGCGAACGCGCCCCACCCGGCGGGCGCCCGCCTGCTCTCCTACTTCCTGCTGACTCCGGAGGGCTCCGAGTCGGTCAACACGGGCGAAGGCTCCTACGGGCCCTACGACGACATCCCGGACACGTTCGCCGAGCCCACGCTGAAGCGGATGCGACAGGTCAAGGAACGTCGCGACCAGCTTCTCGGCCCGTTCAAGAACTGACCGTGCCGTGTGACCGCAGCTCTTCCACCGACGGACAAATGCGACACGTTCCGCTGAGCAGAGACTTCGGCTCAGATCATTTCGAGAGGAGCACCATGTCGGACCAGGCTGATGTTGCCGGAACCGAACGGGCGTCGGACTTCGACCCGATGGACCCCGCATTCACCGATGACCCGCACCGTCTTCTCCACGAGATGCGATCCAAGTGCCCCGTCGCCCACTCCGATCAGTGGGGCGGATTCTGGGCACTCACCCGTCGCCGTGACGTCGTGGAGGCGGCCAAACAGAACGACCTCTTCGTCAACTCGGTGCTCCACATCATGACCAAGCCGCGGGCCGGCGCCCCGGTGCACAATCGACCGTTGATGCACGTCGACCAGCCGGAGCACACCTGGTTCCGCGACGTGATGGTCCCGGTGTTCGGCGGCCCTGTCGGCCCGGAGATCATGCCCGCCATCCGCGCCGAGGCCGAGCGTCTGGTCGCGGCGATGGCGGCGAGCGACGACGTCGACCTGGTCCGCGACTATTGCGGCCCGCTCATGGCGTTCACGATCACCAAGGTCTTCGCCATGGACGACGTCGATCCGGCAGACCTCAACCGCTGGTGCGGGATGTATGTCCGCGGCGGCCAGCCGGGTCACCAGAATCCGGCCGAGGTGGCGGAGGCGCACGAGAACATGCAGCGCGTCGCGCAGGAGTTGGTCGAGGACCGGCGCCGCACCCCGCGCGACCCGTCGCGCGACCTCGCGACAGCCCTCGTACAGGCCCGCAGGCCGGACGGGCAGCCGCTGGACCCCGAGAAGGTCGTCGGCGCGGTACGGCAGCCCATGCTGATCGTGTGGCTGGCGACGTCGCACAGTCTCGGCAATATGCTGCAGCGACTGCTGCTGGACCAGGACCTCCAGAGCACTCTCCGTGAGAACCCCGCGCTGATCGCAGAGTCGGTGGAGGAGTTCCTGCGGCTCGACATGCCTCAGCTCGGCTTCGCCCGTACCGCGGCCGAAGACGTGGAGTTCGCCGGCGTGCGGATGAAGGAAAGCGACCCGGTGGCGCTGGTCTTCCCGGCCGCCAACCGCGATCCCGAGGTCTTCGAGAACCCCGACGAGTTCCGAATCGGCCGCTCGCCCAACCCGCACCTCACCTTCGGCGCGGGAATCCACTCGTGCCCGGGCAAGAACATCGCGCGCAGCCTGATCTTGGCGGCGCTCGAGTCGGTGATCAACGACACCGGCTCGCTGGAGCTCGCAGGCGCGATAGGGAAGGAACACTGGCCCTTCCGCGCCCCCCTGAACCTGCCCGCTCGCGTCACGCCCGCAGCGGCGTCGTAGCCCGCGGCCAGGGATCCGAATTCCGACACCTTGCAAGGAGGCATGGTGACGAGCATTCCCGTTCCGCGGGGAGGGCGGCTGCGGGCGGCGCGCCGGCATCGGCGGATGTCGCCGTTCGCGGCGTTCAGCCTGCTGCTGGCACTCGCGGCAATCGTCCTAACCGTGATCTCGCTGGGCTCCGTCGTGCTCAAGCTGTTCTTCACCGACGGCTCGTTCACCCTGGACCCGATCCAGCGCACGCTGAACCACCCCGACCTGGGCAGGACCGTCCTCCAGACCCTGACGATCGTGCTGGCGAGCACGGTGGTCGCGGTGATCGTCGGCGGAGGACTGGCCTGGCTCAACGAACGTACCGACGCCCGGATGGGCCTGCTGTCGGATCTGCTGCCCATGGTGCCGTTCCTGGTACCGCCGATCGCCGGCTCCATGGGCTGGATCATGCTCTTCGCGCCCGAGGCCGGTTACCTCAACAACGCCTGGCGGTGGTTGCTGGGCCTGTTCGGGATCGACACCGACGGTGCTCTGATGAACATCTACTCCTGGCACGGCATGGTGTTCGTGTTCTCCGTCTACGGAGTGGCGTTCACCTATATGATGATCGCCCCCGCCCTGCGCACGCTCGACTCCAACCTGGAGGAGCAGAGCCGGATCAGCGGTGCCGGGGCGCTCGAGACCCTGCGCAAGGTGACGCTCCCGTCGATCATGCCGGCCGTCCTTGCGGGTGCCCTGCTGTGGATCTGGGTCGCCATGGTGACCGTCGACATCCCGGTCGTCATCGGAACCCCCGCAGAGATCAGCATGCTGTCCAACGAGATCGTGACGGCGCTGCGCAACACCTATCCCGCGGACCGCGGTCTGGCCGTCGGGCTGTCATCGATCATCTCGATCGTCGTGATGTTCGTGTGGTTCCTGCAGACGCGGGTGCTGCGCGGAAGCCGACACGCGACCATGGGCTCCAAGGGAACCCGCACCATCCCGCTCCGGCTCGGCCGCTGGCGGACCCCGGCCCGCCTGGTGATGGTGCTCTACATGCTGCTGACCACCGTTCTGCCGTTCGGCGGTCTCCTCGTCGTGGCCTTCACCGGCACATGGCAGCCGTCCATCCAGTGGAGCCGGATCAGCTTCGACGGATACGCGACACTCCTGTCGAACCCGCAGATGCAGGCAGGCCTGCGCAACAGTCTGCTGCTCGCCCTGGCGGCCGCGACGGTCGTCGCGCTGGTGACAGCGGTCGTCTCGCTCTACATCAAGCGCGCCGGGCCGGTCCTCGGGCGGCTCGTCGACGCCGGGATCAAGCTGCCCGCGACGCTGGGCACCCTGCTCCTCGTGGTGGGCATCGTGCTCACCTTCACGGGCTCGCCGTTCTGGATGGCGGGCACGGTCACGATCCTCTTCCTCGGCTACCTGCTGCTGAACATCCCGAACGCCTCCATCACCTCCGACGCCGCCGTCGCCGGTGTCAGCGAGGAACTCACCGAGGCGTCCGCCATATCCGGGGCGGGCGACCGGCGCACCTTCTGGCGAGTGGTGCTGCCGCTGCTGATCCCCGCTCTGGTCGGCTCATGGGCGATCGTCTTCGTCCGCGTGATGGGCGATGTCACCGTGTCGTCGCTGCTCGCGGGCGTGACCAACCCCGTGATCGGCTACCAGATCCTCGAGACCCAGCAGAACGGCTCCACCTCCCAGGTGGCTGTTCTGGCATCCGTGCTGACGGTCGTCTCCGCCGTGGTCGTGTTCCTCGCCGTCTGGTACGGCCGGAGGGCCTCGCGGTGGGCGTCCTCGGAGCGACGCAGGCGGACCACGTAATCCTCCACAACGCCTGACAAAGGAGTCTGCGATGTCGTTGATGAAGTCCGCCACCCGCACGGCGGAGAAGGTCTCAGGAAACGCCGAGCCCGGCCGGCCGGTGCTCTCGGTGCGGAACCTGCGCAAGCACTTCGTCCGCTCCAACGGCGCCAAGGTCCCCGCCGTCGACGGGGTCTCCCTCGACGTCGCGGCCGGCGAGTGCCTGGTGCTGCTCGGCCCGAGCGGTTGCGGCAAGACCACGCTGCTCCGTTCCATCGCCGGACTTGAGCACCCGGACTCGGGCGAGATCCTCATCGAGGGCCGCCGGGTCTACTCCTCCGAGGCAAGGGTGGATCGTCCGCCCCAGCAGCGGTCACTGAGCATGGTCTTCCAGTCCTACGCGCTGTGGCCCAACATGTCGATCTTCGACAACATCGCCTACCCGCTTCGTCAGCGCGGTGTCGCGCGCGGCGAGGTGAGGAGCGAAGTCGAGCGGATCTGCTCCCTGGTGGGAATCGGCGAGGTCGTCTCGGCGTACCCGAATCACATCAGTGGTGGCCAGCAGCAGCGCGTGGCTCTCGCCCGCGCACTCGTCTCGGGGGACTCCCTCGTTCTTTTCGACGAGCCCCTCTCCAACGTCGACGCCAAGGTACGCAAGGACCTCCGCGTCGAACTCACCGCCCTGCAGAGCAAGTTCGGCTTCGCCGCCGTCTACGTCACGCACGACCAGGAGGAGGCGATGGAGCTCGGGCACCGGATAGCCGTGCTGGAGAGGGGCACTGTCGCCCAGCTCGCCGACCCACGCACCCTCTACTCCCTGCCGGTGTCCCACTACGTGGCGACGTTCGTGGGCTCGGCCAACGAACTCGAAGGCCAGGTCGAGTCCGTCACTCCCGACGGCGCGGTGATCAGCACACCGCTCGGCAAGGTGGTGGCTGGGAGGGCCGGACTCGACGTGGAGGCCGGCTCGACAGCAGTCGCCGTCTTCCGCCCCGAGCGCGCCCGGGTGGTGGCCGAGCAGCCCACCGGGCCGAACGCCTGGCCGGTGACCTACCGGTCCGAGATGTTCTCCGGCAATCACGCCGAGCACGTCGTCACGCGCGACCACGTCATCTACCGCGTCTGGTCCGACGGAGTCTCGGCGCCGCCGGCGCCGGCCAGTGAGGCGTGGATGTGCGTCGACCCGGCAGACGTGCACGCATTCCGCCCCCGGAGTGACGCGAACGGCTGACGGCCGGCGTGCAGGTACGCGAACGCGCCCGCGGCGTCGCCCCGGGCGCCGGCGTCGCCACGACCCGGGGAGGACGCGCCACTTGATCGGCTCCGGCCCGGCTCCCGCCCCGGCAAAGGGACCGTTCCGCCCGGGAAACGACCTCCTGGGACGACCGTGATCCGTCCGCGGCCGGGCGCGACCACATGCGAGTGGCACAGGCGCCCTGGACCTCGCTAGGTGGGACAGGCCACCACGCACGCTCCCACCGGCGGCGCGGACACCTCCCAGCCGCATCTGTGAGAGCCCCGGACAAGGGATGGCAGCGTCAACTGCCCCTGAGATCAAGAGGGTTGCGGACTAACAAATAAATGCGCTACCTTCGACGAAGCGTACTCGAGGAGTTGATCGACCATGTTGGTGTGTCTCTCGCCCAACGGGCAGAACCGCACAAGGACAGTCGACCCGGCCACCGAACTGCTCGTAGGTACCATCCGCGGCGTTGTCCACTTCACCCGCGCGAGCGCCGGCGACCCCTGGCGGGAGTCGCGTCGCTCGATCGAGCAAGTTCACGTCAGTTCGATTGCCTACGACGCCGAGTCGGGAGCCGTTCTCGTCGGCGGTCACGGGCAGGGTGGGCTGTGGATCAGCCGGGACGGCGGCCTCACCTGGGCCGAGTCGATGGACGGCATCACCGAGAGGCATGTCTTCCATGTCGCCGTCCAGAGGCGGAGCGAGGGCGTCGTCTGCTACGCCGGGGTGGAGCCGCCCGGCCTCTACCGCAGCCACGACCTCGGCAGGAGGTGGGAGCTGCTTCCGGCGCTGACCGAGGTGCCGGGGACGGACAAGTGGACCTTTCCGCCGCCCCCGCACCTGGCCCATGTCAAGAATGTCACCTGGCACGACAGCGACCCCGACACCTTCTACGTGTGTGTCGAGCAGGGCGCGTTGCTGCGCACCCGGGACGCGGGGGAGTCGTTCTCCGAGATCGACTCCTACGAGAAGAAGACCGATCTCTGGTATCGCGACGTGCACCGGACCGTGATCCGTGAGGACGACCCTGCCAAGATCATCCTCGTCGGCGGTGAGGGCATCTACCGGTCGCTCGACGCTGGCGTGACCTGGCAGCACGTCCAGACCCGCTTCGACCGCCTCGGTTACCCCGACGCGCTGGTCCTCGACCCCGACGACGAGGCGACCGTGTATGCCGCCGGTGCCGGGGACCCGCCGCGCACCTGGGCGGAGCAGCAGCTCGGCACCGCTCACGCGGGTGTGATCCGGAGCTTCGACTTCGGCGAGACCTGGCACGAAGCCGTCCAGGGCCTTCCCGCCGACGTCAAAGGCAACTTCGAGGCCATGTCGCTGCACGGTCACAACGGCGAAGCCGAACTCTTCCTCGGCACCGCGACCGGTGAGGTCTACCACAGCACCGACCGTGCCGAGACCTGGCACGAGATCGCGTCCGGTCTGCCGCCGGTGTCGAAGGTCCATCACTACCGCTGGTTCCTGAGCCCGGACGAGCGCAGCCGGATCGAGAAACTGGCCGCCGCCGGCCACTGACCAGCGCCTCAACCATGCCGTGGCCCCTGACTAGGAGCACCATGACCACCAACGCAGTCAACGCCGCCGGACCGACCGACGACCGGCCGCCGCCGGCGGTGCTCGTCTCACGAGAGGAAGCGCTCGCCGCGACCTGCAAGCTCAAGGAGGGCATCGCGGGGCGGGCCGAGGAGACCGAGTCGGCGCGCTCCGTCAGTCCCGACTCGATCGCCGAGATGGTCGACGCGGGCCTGTTCGGGATTGTCACGCCCAAGCGGTACGGTGGCTCCGAACTGGGGTTCGCGACCCTCCTCGAGGTCCAGGCGGAGATCGGGTCGGCCTGCGCGTCCACCGGCTGGGTCTACGGCGTTCTGGCAGGACACACATGGCTCGCCGCCCTGTTCCCGGAGCAGGCCCAGGACGAGGTGTTCGCTGACCCGCGCAGCCTCATCGCCTCGCTCATCCGGCTCGGAGGCAGGCCTCCCGAGCGGGTCCCCGGAGGATTCAGTTGGCGGGGCGGGACAGGACGGTTCTGCAGCGGCATCGACCACTCCGACTGGGTGCTCGTCGGCGGGCTGGTGTCCGACGGCGACGGCGCGCCCGAGCCGTGGTACTTCCTCATCCCGCGCGGCGACGTCGAGATCGTCGACGACTGGTACACGGTGGGTCTGCGCGGCACCGGCAGCAAGTCCCTCGTGGTCACCGACGCCTTCATCCCCGAGCACCGGGCGGTCCGGTTCGCCGATCTCAGCGCGGGAAACGCTCCTGGCGCCGCGATCCATGAGGGCGGCCTGTACCGCCAGGCGTACGACACCGTCTGGCCGTTCTCCCTGCCGGGAGCGGCGGTCGGAGCGGGGCGGGCCGCGCTCGAGGTCTTCACCATCAGCACCCGCCGGCGCCTCGAGGGCCTGCCGCCGATCGCGCAGGCCTCCAACGGCACCGCGCTCGCCCGTATCGCGAAGGCGGCGTCCCAGATCGACGCCGCGACCTACCTTCTGCTCCACCACGCGGAGGAGGCCGACAAGGCGCCCGCCCGGCCGGTCTTCGACACCGTTGCCAAGGCGCGCCGGCAACGTGACCTGGCCTTCGCCGTGCAGCAGGTACGCGAGGCCGTCAACACGCTCTACGAGGCCAGCGGCGGAAGCGGCGTCTACGAGTCGGGTGCCATCCAGCGCTGGTGGCGCGACGTGAACACCGCCGCCGAACACGTCGCATTCACCTGGGACCTGGCGTCCGTCGCCTTCGGCCGCGCAGCGGTGGGCCTGGGGCCGGGCGAGGGGCCGAAGCCGGGGCCCGGCGTCAGGGCGCGCTGAACGGGCAGCGGGGTCGTCGGCCGCTCAAGGGCGATCGGTCATGGGGCCGACGACCCCCCTGCCAGTAGTGCACTAATTGGTTACTGAGAGCAGGAGATGTTATGGGATCGCTCGAAAGTGCCAAACGACTGCCGCGCCCGCCCACCGACGGCGAAGACAGCCTGGGCTCCGACCAGTTCCGGAACATCATGGGCAGCTTCCCCTCGGGGATCACGGTCGTCACCACCCTCGGCCCCGGTGCGGTGCCGTGCGGTGCGACAGTCACGGCCTTCGCATCGATCTCGCTCCAGCCGCCCGTGCTCATGGTGAGCCTGGCAGCGGGATCGAGGACGCTGGGGGCGATCCGCCGGCACGGTGCCTTCGCTGTCCATGTACTGGACTCGTCCGGGGCCGCTGTCTCCCAGCACTTCGCGGCGCCGGCCAGCGGCTTCGACGGCATCGCGTGGGAGCCCTCCGGCCTGGCGCGCGGCGTGCCACTGCTGTCGCGGCACACGGTCGCGCACGCGGAGTGCCTGCTCCATGACATCCACACGGTCGGCGACCACCAGTTGGTGCTCGGTCTCGCCGTCGGCGGGCGTGCGTCGCAGGACATGCCGCTCGTCTACCACCGTCGCACCTACACGTCGATCACGGAGGAACTCGTATGACGTCCACGACGCCCACCCCGCGGCCGCTGACCGCGATGCTGCGTCCCGCCAACATCGTGATCGTGGGCGCCTCGGACAAGGGGCCGACGGCACGGCAACGTGCCGACCTGACGCGGACGGGGTACGCCGGCGCCGTGTACCCGGTCAACCCCCGGCGCCGGGAACTGTGGGACGGACCCTGCTACGCCGACCTGGCCTCGCTCCCTCAGACGCCCGACCACGTCATTCTCAGCATCCCCGCCACCGCGGTGCCCGCGGCGCTGGAGCAGGCCCTGGCCGCCGGGGCACGGAGCGTCGCGATCCACGCGGCCGGGTTCGGCGAGGGCGGTGACGACGACGGTCGCGCGCTCGCGGACAAGGTCCGGGCGATCGCGGCCGGCAGCGACGTCCCCGTCACCGGCGGCAGCTTCGGCGGCTTCTACCGCCAGGAGTCGGGCGTGATGACCCTCAGCCTGTCACGGGTTGCCGAGCGCGAGGGCAGTCCCGTCGCGCTCGTCGGCCAGAGCGGCGGAGTCCTCATGTTCACCTACGAGGCGCTCATGGACCGCGCGATCCGGCCCACCACCGTCGTGGCCTCGGGCAGTGAACTTCTGGTCGGCTGCGCCGACTTCGTCGCCGAACTCGTCGAGGACGACGCGACAAGGGTCGTCGCCTGCTTCGTGGAGTCCATCAAGGATCTCGACGCGTTCGGCAAGGCATGCCTGCGCGCCCGGGAACTCGGCAAGCACATCGTCGTCCTCAAGGTCGGCGCGTCGCCGGAGGGGCGTGCCGCCGCGCTCGCCCACACCGGATCGGTCGTCGGTTCGCTCGAGGCGTTCGAGGCGCTCGCCGCCGAACTCGGTGTGGTCACCGTGAGCACCCAGGACGAACTGGTCGACGCCGTCGAACTGCTGCTGCACTCCGGCGGCCTGCCCGGCCCCCGGATCGGTGTCATCAGTCACTCGGGAGGCCTCAAGGACCTCGTCATGGACTACGCCTCCCGCCTGGGCATCACCTTCCCGAAGTTCGACGACGCCACGATCGAGAAGGTCGCGGGACTCCTCGGCACCGGCTCCTCACTGGGCAACCCGCTCGACACCGGATTCCCCGGACTCTCCAACCCGGACATCTACCGCCGGTGCGTCGAGGCCGTCGCCGCCGACCCCAACGTCGACGTCGTCCTGGTCCAGGAGGAACTGCCGCGCAGCCCCCTCAAGCCGCGCGAGGAGAAGTACCTCCGCCAGCTCGCCGAACAGATCAGTTGCGGTGCCGTGCGCAAGCCGGTGGGCGCGATGTCCCTGTCGTCGTACAGTCTCACCGACCACGCCCGGTCCATCCGCGACGACCTCGACGGCGTCTTCGTGCTGCAGGAGGCGAGCCGCGCGCTCGCGGTCGTCACCAAGGCCGGCCGGGCCGCCACACCCGCCAGGCGGGCGGAACGGCAGCCGCAGCACCCCGACCTGGACGCCATTCGCGCGCGGCTCACCGAGCTCCAGCGCCCGGGTGTCCCGACGACCCTGTCCGAGCACGACTCCAAGCAACTGCTCGCCTCCTACGGCATACCCGTCACCTCCGACCGGCTGGCGCAGTCCGCGGAAGAGGCGGTCAAGGCCGCCGAGGAGATCGGCTTCCCCGTCGTACTCAAGGTCACCGGGGCCGCGATCAGCCACAAGTCCGAAATCGGAGGAGTACTCCTCGACCTTCGCGACGGCCCCGCCGTGCGCGAGGCCTTCGACAAGCTCGCCCAGGCGGCGGCCCGCGTCGCCCCCGGTGATCAGGCCGAGGTGCTGGTCAGCGAGTTCGTCAGCGGCGGCGTCGAGCTGGTGCTCGGCCTCAGCCGTGACCTCGAGGTCGGCCCGGTGGTCGCCGTCGGCTCCGGCGGTGTCGCGGTCGAGATCCTCGACGACGTCGCCGTCGGCCTGCCCCCGTTCGACCAGGAGACGGCGGCCGCCCTCCTGGCGCGGACCAAAGCAGGCCGACTGGTGGGCGGTTACCGCAACGCCGTCCACGACATCGAGTCCGTGCACCGCGCGACGATCGCGCTCGGCGCCCTCGCAGCCGACCTCGGCGACCTGGTCGAAGCCGTCGACATCAACCCGCTCACGGTGACCGCCGACCGCGCCTGCGCCCTTGACGCCCTGGTGGTGCTGAGCCCGGCGGCCGAGGCCTGACACCGCGATGCCCGTACCTGGAACGACCCCGCTCCCACGACGCGCGACGAAGCAAGAAGGAGAACGATGAAAACGGCAACGGCGGTTCAGGCACAGGTCGTCGACGGCGTCGGACACCTCGTCCTCGACCAGCCCGACCGGCGCAACGCGATGACGGCGGAACTCGTGGACGAGGCCATCGCCGCCCACGACGACTTCGCCGCCTCAGGCGTGAAGGTCGGTCTGCTGTCCGCGACCGGCCCGGTGTTCAGCGCGGGCGGCGATCTCAAAGCCAAGCGGATCCCAGGCGTGCCGCCGGCCGGCGTGCGGCTCATAGAAACCTTCGACAGCTCGCCGATCCTGTGGGTCGCCGCGGTGCACGGCCCGGCCATCGGCGCGGCACTGCACCTCCTCAGCACATGCGCAACCGTCGTCATCGCCGACGACGCCTGGTACCGCGTCCCCGAGTTCCTGCACGGCCGCTACCCGCGTCCGGTCGTCGCCGCGCTCGCGGAGATCATCGGCCCGCGCCGCGCGCTGCGGATGGCCACCACGGGCGAGAAGATGCCGGCGGAGGAAGCGTTCCGCCTCGGTCTCGTCGAACACGTCGTGCCCCCGGCCGAACTCATGGACACAGCCTGGGAACGCGCCCGCGCGCTGGCGGACACCGATCCGTCGACGAACGCCCTCACCCTCGCCAACGAGGCCTGGCGGAGCCGGCTCGGCACCCGCCCGCTCAAGGGGGCCTCCGTTGCCCGATGAACCGGACGCCGACGGGCTCACCGAGATCAGCCTCACCGTCAACGGCGAACCGGTGACGGCACGGGTCCCCGCCGACCAGAGACTTGTCGACTTCCTCCGCGACGAACTGGGACTGTCCGGCACCAAGATCGGGTGTGAGGTCGGCTTCTGCGGCGTGTGCTCCGTGCTCCTCGACGGCACCCCGGCCGGATCCTGCCACACGCTCACCGTGCTCGCCGACGGCCGTGACGTCGTCACGGCCGAAGGTCTGGCCGCGCGTGAGCGCGTCGATGAGCTCCGGCGGGCCTTCATCGAGGAAGGCGCCTTCCAGTGCGGATTCTGCACCTCGGGCCAGCTCGTCATGGCCGCCGCCCTCGTCAATACTCCGGACGCGGGCGAGTTGACGGCGGGGGAGCGCGCGTCGCGGATGGCGCTGACGCTGTGCCGGTGCACCGGCTACTACGGCATCCAGCGGGCGATCGACCGGGTGCTGACATGACCGTACTTCTGCGCGAACCCGAGACGCTGGAGGAGGCGGTCGGCATCCTCACCGCCGACCCGGGCGCCCGGCTCGTCGCCGGAGGGGTGACCGTCTGCCTGCAGATCACCCACCGCCGCAGCGATCCGTCGGCACTCGTCCTGCTGCGCCGCGTGCCCGGACTCTCGGGCGTCACCGTCCTGGGGGACGGCACTCTCGAGATCGGCGCGCTGACCACCCACGGCGAACTGGCCGCCGACCCCGAACTCTCCGCGCGTCACCCGCGTCTGACGGAGCTGTTCTCCGATGTCGGCAACGTGCGGGTGCGGGCGGCGGGGACGATCGGCGGCAACCTCGCCAACGCCGACCCGGCCCAGGACCCCGCAGTGCTCCTTGCCGTGATCGGCGCCGAGGCCCACACGGTGTCGCCGCGCGGCGAACGGACCGTCCCGATCGCCGGCCTGTCGGCCGGCGCGTGGCGGAGCACCCTGGCCGCGGACGAGGTGATCCGGCGTGTCCGGGTGCCACGACTGCCTCCAACGTCCCGGACCGGCTGGTCGAAGATCCAGTCCGGCAGCCTCGACGACTATGCGACGGTCAACGCCGGGGTCCGGATGGACCTGGGCGCCGACGGCACGATCGCCTCCGTACGGGCGGTCGTGGGCGCGGCCGTTGCGTCGCCCCGCGTCTTCGACATCCCCGCACTGGCCGGCTCGCACCCCGGCGACACCCTCGCTCTGAAGGCATGTGCGCGGGAGGCCACCGCGGACCTGGAGACCGTCACCGACCACCGCGGCAGCGCCGACTACCGGCGTCACCTCGCCGGTGTGGCACTCGGCCGCGCGCTCACCCGGTGCCTCGACGACGACAGGAGGCCGGCATGACCGGCAGGCCTCTTACCGACGGGACGGTGGTGCCGTCGGCGGACCACCTCGACCGGGTGACCGGTGCCGCGGTCTACGCCGCCGACGTGCCGTGCCCCGGCGCGCTGCACGCCGCGCTGGTGCGCTCGACCCAGGCCCACGCCCGTGTGGTCTCCGTGGACACCAGTGAGGCGGAGAAGCTCCCCGGTGTGCACACCGTGCTCACCGGCGCCTCCACCGGGGCACGGCGGTTCGGGCGGTTCACCGCCGACTACCCGGTCCTCGCGGTCGACCGGGTGCTGTTCGCCGGCCAGCCCATCGCCGCGGTCGCCGCGACCGACCGGCGGACGGCGCTGCGTGCCGCTGCACTCGTCAACGTCACCTACGAGCCGTTGCCCGCGGTGACCGACCCGGCCGAAGCGCCGGCCGAGGGCGCCGTCGTGCTCCACCCCGGGTACGACGGCTACACCAACCGCGTGCCCGGCCGGCCCGCGCCCAACGTCCAGGGCAGCGGATCGCTGAGCTCCGGTGACGCCTCGGCCGCGCTGGGGGAGTGCGACCTGGTCGTCACGCACACCTACACCTGGGACCGGTCCCACTCCGCGCCCCTGGAGCCGCACACCTGCCTCGTCGACGCCACCGGGCCACTGGTCCATGTGTGGGCCGCGCACAAGGAGCCGTTCAAACTGCGGCGCGATCTCGCGGCCATCGGCGGCCGCGACGAGTCCACGATCGTCATCCACCCGGTCAAGATCGGCGGCGACTTCGGAGCGAAGGGCTCGCCTTTCGTCGAAGGGCCGTGCCTCCTGCTCTCCGAGGCGACCGGGCGGCCGGTGCGCGCCGCCCTGCCCTTCGCCGAGGAACTGGCCGCGACCGGTGCCCGCCACGGAGGTTCGGTGGAGCTCCGGGCCGGGCTGCGCGACGGCAGGCTGCATGCCCACCAAGGCCGCATCACCCTGGACGGCGGTGCCTTCGCCGCCCTCAAACCAATGCCGACCGGTGTCCTGCCGCTGCTGGGATTCGCGGTCGGCGCGTACGACGTGCCCCATGTCGAGGAGACAACACTCGGCGTCTACACGAACAACGTTCCCGGCGGCCATGTCCGCTCCCCGGGAGAGTTCCAGCTCGCGTTCGCGGCCGAATCCCACATCGACGAGCTGGCAGCCGAACTGGGCGTGGATCCACTCGAGTTCAGACGTGAACACGCCGCACACGCCGAGACGGCCGGCATCGTCGACCGGCTCGCGAGGGCGTCGGCCTCATGGGAGACAGGCGAGTGTGACGGCCTGCTCCTCGGCGTCGGTCACTCGGTCTTCCACCGCGGACCCGGCCCCGGCGAGAGCACGGTGCGGCTGCGCGCGACCACCGGCGGCGTCCTGCTCGACGTCGGTGTCCCCGACCAGGGCGCGGGCAGCTACGAGTTGTTCCGCCGAATCGTGAGCGACAGGCTCGGCGTCCCCGTGGACCAGGTCGTGGTGACCGGAGCGGGCACCGACGCAGGCCTCACGGACGCCGGTGCCGGCGCCAGCCGGGTCACCGTGGTCGTGGGGCGCGCGACCGCCGCCGCGTGCGGCGAACTCCTCGCCGCACTGGAGGTGGCGCAGCCACCGGACGATCCCGGATGGCTCGGCCCCCTGACGGCAGCCCGGGGCGAGGTCACCGTGAGCGCGACGGCCGGGGTCTCACGCCAGGAGTTCCGGACACTGCGGGCAGGACTCGGCGGCCTAGCAGTCCAGGCCGCCGTCGACCCCGACACCGGAGTCACACGCGTCCTGCGCGCCCATCTCGTCGCCGACATCGGCCCGGTGCTCAACCCGCCCGCCGTGCGCGGCCAGTTCGAGGGCGGCTTCGTCTTCGGCCTGAGCCAGACGTTCTACGAGCGCCTGATCACCGACGGCGACGGCGCGATCGTCACCACCGGCCTCGACAGCTACAAACTGGCAGGCCACTGCGACATACCCCCGCTCGAGATCGAACTGGTCGAATCCGCGGACGATCCGAGGGACTTCTCAGCAATCACGGCGGTCGGCGAACTCGCGAACCTCGGCGTCCCCGGAGCCGTCGCCAACGCCGTCACCCGTGCCACCGGCGGACGCGTCCGCCACCTTCCGCTCACCGCCGAGCGCGTCCTGGCGGCCCTCACGGCCACACGGGACTCGGCGCACACAGCTTCGTAGAAACAGAAGAGGAGCCGGCCCATGTCCGACAAGATCCTGCTCGACAAGAAGTACGACGAGAAGGTCGCAGTCATCACCATCAACCGCCCCGAGAAGCGCAACGCGTTCGACGCCGACATCCTGAACGGCTACATCGACGCACTCGACGAGGTGCGCGACGACGACGGCATCCAGGTGGTGCTCACCCAGGCCAACGGCCCGTCCTTCGCCGCCGGCATGGACCTGCACTATCTGCGCGACTTCCGGGCCTCCTTCAAGCCCGTGTACGACTGGGGCCGGATGAAGGCACCGGCCCGCCTGTCGCTCGCTCTCATCAACTACCCGAAGATCAGTGTGGCCGCGGTCCACGGCTACTGCCTGGGCGGCGGATTCTCGCTGATGATGGCGCACGACGTGGTCATCGTCGCAGACGACGCCCAGATCGGCATGCCCGAGGTGCTGCGCGGCAGCTTCGGCCAGGGCGTCACCGCCCAGGTGATCAAGGAAGGCATCCCGCGCAAGAAGGCGGTGCTCCTGCAGCTGCTCGGCCGCAACCTGAGCGGCCTCGAGGCCGAGCAGCTCGGCTTGGCGACGTTCTCGGTACCGGCGGGAGAGGTCAAGGACGAAGCCCTCAAGATCGCCACCGAGCTCGGCACCCGCAACCCCTCGGTCCTCGCCCACGCCAAGATCGCCATCAACCTCGACCAGCACCTGCCGCTGGAGCACGCGATGTGGTCCGACGACATGGTGGCCGCCCGGATGCGGATGTCCATCGACCCGCTCGGCGACGTCGAGGGCTACCTCAAGTCGCAGAAGGGCGGCACCAACAAGGACTACCAGCGGAACTGAGCCGACCGGCCTCCTCCCCCGCCCGGACGCGGGGGAGTCCACGCAAGCACGCAAGGAGACGGAGATGACGCGGCTGAGGCTCAGCGCCTGCCTGTCGCCAGGCCTGGTCACCGACCCGCTCGCGAATCAGTCACCCGAGGGGATCGACTGGACGGTGAGCCATGTCCACCCCTCGGAGATGTTCTGGCGCCAGCTCAAGTTCGGTGACTTCGACATCTCGGAGATGTCGCTGGCCACATTGCTGATCCAGTACGAACAGGGCGTCAGGGACTGGGTCGCGCTGCCCGTGTTCACCATGCGCCGCTTCTTCCACACCGGCATCGTGGTGCGGGCGGACAGCGACATCAGACGGCCCGAGGACCTGAAGGGCGCTCGGGTCGGCGTGCCGGAGTACCAGCAGACCTCGGCGGTCTGGTCGCGCGGGGCGCTGCAGCACGAGTTCGGTGTGGCGCCCTGCGACATGACCTGGTTCATGGAGCGACCACCGGGGCTGAGCCATGGCGACGCGACCGGTTTCACCCCGCCGCCCGGCGTGACGGTCACTCAGCTCGACGGCACGGACACGCTGGCGGAGATGTTCGTCCGCGGTGAGCTGGACGCTTCGCTGGTGCATCTCACCGGCACCAATCTGATCGACCGCGGCGGCGCCCAGGGCGGCCGGCATGCGCCAGTGCGCCCGCTCTTCGACGACGGCCGGGCCGAGGGGCTGCGCTACCTCGCCTCGACCGGGATCCTGCCGGTGAACCACTGCGTGGTGATCCGGCGTTCCGTCGCCGAGGAACATCCGTGGGTGGTGCTCAACGTGTACGCGGCGTTCGAGCGGGCCAAGGCGGATGTACTGCGCCGTACGGCGGAGTTGGTCGAGCTGTTCGGCCGTGTGGGCATCACGCCGCCCGAGGCCGCGGACTCGGTGGCCTCGGGAGATCCGCTGCCCTACGGATTCGCGGGCCAGCGGCATGTCCTCGAGACGCTGGCGGGCTTCCTGCACGAGCAGGGCCTGGTGGGCAACACGATCGATCCCGCGAGTGTCTTCGCCGAGCAGACACTCACGCTCTGAGCCGCACACACGACGGGTTCCGATGCGGTAAGGCCCGGTGACGCCTGCTCCCCCAGAGCGTCACCGGGCCTTACGTGTCCCCTGGCTCATCGGGGAGCGGAGGTCGGGTCAGCCGCCCGGTTCCGGGGTGGTGCGGAGAAACGTCTCGAGGACCAGGCCGAAGAGGTCCGGGCGCTCCCACTGCGGCGAGTGACCGCACTCCGGCAGCACGACCAGCGACGGGTCCGCGTAGCACCCGGCGAGGGCGCGGACCATGGGCGGCGGCAGGAACGGATCGGCGTCTCCCGTGAGCAGCAGCACCGGACACGTCAGGGCGCGCAGCGCGTCAGGATCGATCCGGCCGGGTGGGGGACCGTCCGGCGGGAGTCGGTCGGCACTGGCGCTCTCGACCGCGATCCAGCGGCGTACCCCTTCCGGGTCGGCTGCGCGATAGGCCGGGCCGAGTTCGCGGAACCACGCGGGCAGCTTGGCGAACAGCTCCGGGAGGATCGGGGCGGTGCCCGCCCCCTGCGGACCACGCAGTCTCACGCCCGCCATGCTCGACGCGAGGGTCAGCGAGCGCACGCGGTCGGGGTGGCGGACGGCCATCTGGTTGGCGATCCGCGCGCCTTGCGCGACCCCGACGAGGTGCACGGTATTCAGCCCGAGCCGGTCGGCGATCGCCAGGGCGTCGGCGGCCTCGTCGTGAGCGCCGCCGACATCACGCGAACGCCCGTGCCCCCGGCGGTCGTAGGCCATGGCCCGGAAGCCGGCCCGTGACAGCGACGCCAGCTGGTGGGCCCAGAGCTCCACCGAGCCGACCCCGGAGTGCAGCAGCAGCACCGGATCGCCGCGGGTCCAGGTGTCGTCGGCCCCGGTGTCGCGGGAACCGGTGTCGACGGTCCACAGGAACGCCCCGCCCACGTCGACGTACCTACCCGAGGGCAGTGGGGGCGGCGACGGGGGTGCGGCTATCGGGGGTGCGGCCAGGTGGCCGGCCGCGTCCAGCTCAAGTCCGGTGAGCGCGCGGACCGTCATGATTCCTCCGCCCTCGGCACGGCGAGCAGCTCGCACTGGACCGCCATACCCGGCGGCAACTGCTGGGTGAGGGTGTGGCGCGCGGGACGGCTTCCGGGGTCGGGGAACATAGCGGTCCATTCGGCGTTCACCGCGTCGCGCAGCGCTCTGTCGGCGACGAAGAAGGTCATCTTGACGACGTCGTCCACGGTGGCGCCGGCGGCGGTCAGGACCGCGCGGATATTCTCGAAGACGAGTCGCACTTGTTCGTTTCTGTCAGGGGTGAGCTCGCCGATCTTGCGGTCGATTCCGGCGATGCCGCCGCTCGCCAGGAAGCCCCGGTGCAGGGACGCGACGGGGATCGGCTGCCCGCCGTGGCCGAGCCCTTCGACCTCGATGGAGCGACGCATCACACGGCCCCCTCGACAGGCGGCATGCCGTACAGGTCGATGCTCCGCTTGCCCTCCCGCAACAGGCGTATCACTTCCGCCTCCTTGTGCTCCCGCTGAATGCCGGCGGCTATCGCCTGACGCGCTTCGGCCGCCGGAACCACCACCACTCCGTCGGCGTCCCCAACGACCAGGTCGCCCGTGTGGACCGTGGTCCCGCCGATGACGACCGGCTTGCCGAGCGAGCCGGCCAGGGCGGGATTCTTGCCGGTGCCGCGGATGCACCGGCGCTCACTGAACACAGGAAACCCCAGGTCGGCTGTCTGGCGTGTGTCGCGGACCCCTCCGTCGATGACCAGCCCCGCGATGCCGCGGGCGAGCGCCGCCTCGGCGAGGACCTCGCCGAAGTAGCCGTACTCGTAACCGCCCGCCGCGGTGGCGACGATGACGTCGCCGGCTGACGCGGCGTAGATCGCGTGGTGCAGCCACAGGTTGTCGCCCGGGGGCAGCGTGACGGGGAAGGCCCGGCCGCTCACCGGCAGGCCGGGGGAGACGGGCGTGATCCGTGAGGGCAGGGCGCCGGCCGTTCCCGCGGCCTCGAACAGGGTGGCGGCTCCCAGCCGCAGGGCGGTCTCGAGCTCCTGCGATCCGATCCCGGCAGGTGTTTCTGTCATGCGGAGTCCTCCTTGGCGCGTCCGGCGTGCGCAGATCTTGCCTCGTGGAACCTGCGGGCCTACAGTAACGCACAAGTTTGTTTCTTCGTGAGCGGTGTCACTCTTTCCGAGGAGCTCTACGGATGGCCCAGATCGTCGGTGGAATAGGCACGTCGCACAGCCCGATGCTCCTCAACGAGCCGGACCTGTGGCGTGAGCGGGCGGACCAGGACCGCACCAACCCCGAACTCTTCGACGAGTCCGGTGTGCTGCGCACCTTCGAGGAGCTGGGGGCGGCAGCCAGCGACCGCTTCGCCGGCGAACTGGGCGAGGAACTCTGGGAGCGGCGGTACCGTGCCTGCCACGACTCGATGGACCGGCTCGCCCGCGAGATCTCGGCGCTGGACGTCGATGCGGTCGTCGTCGTCGGTGACGACCAGGGCGAGGTCTTCGACAAGTCGATCCAGCCCGCGATCGGGATCTACTGGGGTAAGGACTGGCACACCGGCATCCTGGAGAACGCCCCTGCCGGGCAGTTCTTCGAGAACGTCAAGGTCGGCTACGCCATGGATGACGTCCACTTCTTCGAAGGCGCGCCCGACCTCGCCCACGATCTGGTGACCACCGGTGTCGCGCTCGGCTTCGACATCACGTCGCTTCAGGAGATGCCCCCGGGCCGGGGTTTCGGGCACGCCTACGGCTTCGTCATCCGCAGGCTGCTGGGCGAACGGAACGTCCCCGTCGTCCCGGTGCTGCTCAACACCTATTTCCCGCCCAACCAGCCCACCGCGGCCCGCTGTTACGACCTGGGCCGTGCCCTCGCCGAGGGAGTGCGCCGCTCGGGCAGCGACCGCAAGGTCGTCTTCGCGGCCTCGGGCGGTCTGAGCCACTTCGTGGTGAACGAGGATCTCGACCGCGCGGTACTCGAAGCGATCGTTGCCGGCGACGCCGGATACCTCCGCTCGGTCCCTCAGGAACTGCTGCAGTCGGGCTCGTCCGAGATCCGCAACTGGATCACGGTCGCCGGCGCCATGGAGGGCCGAGCGGTCACCTGGTCCGAGTACATCCCTTGCTATCGCACGGCCGCCGGTACCGGCTGCGGGATGGCGTTCCTGCGGTGGGAGTGAATCCGCCCCTTCCGCCCGAAGGCGGGACACCGGCGGCCCGCCGGAGCCACCGCCCATCGCCGACTGCCCCGGGAGAACCCCTATGAGCGTGACCCCCACCGATCTGCTGAGCCGGCTCGCCGCGCTGGACACCTGTGCCGTCTCCGACGCCTTGGACCGTCACGGCCTGACGGGCGCCGTCCCGGGTGTCGTGTGCCGGACCGGACAGTTCAAGGTCGTGGGCCGCGCGGTGACGGTCGAACTCGCTCCGGCCGGCCGGACGGCGCCCGCCACCGGACCTGACGGAAAGCCACGGCACCTGTGCACGGCGGCGGTCGCCGCCTCCGGACCGGGCGACGTCCTGGTGGTGTCCCACCCGGGCGGAGTGATGGCCGGATGGGGCGGACTGCTCTCACTGGCCGCGTCGCTGCAGGGCATCGAGGCCACCCTCCTCGACGGCCCGTGCCGCGACGTGGACGAGAGCCGCGAGTGCGGCTACCCGGTGTTCGCCCCCGATGTCACCCCGATCACCGCTCGCAGCCGGATCGTCGAGGCCTCCTGGGGCGAGCCGGTGACGTTCGCAGGCGTGGCGGTCACCCCCGACGACCTCGTCCTCGCCGACGGCAGCGGTATCACCTTCGTCCCCGCCCAGCAGGCCCACGAGGTCGTCGCCACCGCCGAGGCCATGGCGGCCCGCGAGGCCGCCATGGCGGCCGACGTGCGCGCGGGCATGCCGATCACCGAGGTCATGGGCGCGAGCTACGAAGCACACACGGCAGGAGCAGCTTCATGACAACGACCGAACTCTCGCCCGAGCTCCTCACCGGGCTAAGGGATCTGGAGACTCCGACGGTGAGTGACGCCCTGGACAGGCTCGGGATCCCGGGCCAGTGCCTCGGCATCATGCCGCTCGACCGCGGCTTCCGGATGGCCGGCCCGGCGTTCACCGTGAAGTACTGCGACGACTACGTCACCGGCGGCAGCGTCGGCGACTTCATCGACGACATCGCTCCCGGACAGGTGGCGGTGCTCGACAACCGCGGCCGCCTCGACGTCACCGTCTGGGGCGACCTCATGACGATCCTCGCCGGCCGCAAGGGCGTCGCCGGCACCGTCGTCGACGGTGTCTGCCGCGACGTACGCCGCGCGCTCGCCCTGGACTACCCGCTCTTCACCCGTGGCAACTGGATGCGCACGGGCAAGGACCGGGTCCAGCTGGAAGCGGTCGGCGTGCCGGTGGAGATCGGCGGTGTCGTCGTCCGGCCCGGTGACGTCCTTGTCGGCGACGCCAACGGCGTGGTCGCCGTCCCCGCGCACCGGGCCGAAGAGGTCCTCGCCGTCGCCCAGGACATCGAGGCGGCGGAAGAACGCATCCGCGAGCAGGTCCAGAACGGCGTGAGCCTCCGCGAGGCGCGGAAGCAGGCGGGTTACCACTCCCTCCAGACGAGGGTCGGGTGAGCGCGGTGACCACCGAGGAGCACACCCTGCGGCTGCTGCTGCGTCAGATCCAGTACGAGGCGGACGGAGTCGTCTCGCTCCTGCTGACCGACCCGGCTGGTACGCCGCTCCCCGCATGGCGGCCCGGAGCCCACCTCGAACTCGAACTTCCCTCGGGACTGGTACGCCAATACTCCCTGTGCGGCGATCCGTCGGACCGTACGGGCTACCGTGTCGCCGTGCTGCGCGAGGACGGGGGACGCGGCGGGTCCAAGGAGATCCACACCGCACTCCCTGTCGGCACCCAGCTCACCGTACGCGGCCCGCGCAACCACTTCGAACTCGACGAGTCCGACGCGTACGTCTTCATCGCCGGTGGCATCGGCATCACCCCGATCCTGGCCATGGTGCGGTCGCTGGCCAAAGACAAGCGGTGGGAACTGCACTACGGCGGGCGCACCCTGACCTCGATGGCCTTCCTCGGCCAACTGGCCGAGTACGGTGGAAACGTCGAGATCGTCCCCCAGGACAGAGACGGGCTCCCCGACATCGAGGGAATCCTCGCAGGAGTCAAACCGGACGCCCTCGTCTACTGCTGCGGGCCCGAGCCGCTGCTGACGGCCGTGCGGAAGCGGTGCGAGGAACTGGGCATCGCCGGCCGGCTCCACATCGAACGGTTCTCCGCCTCCGAGGAGGCGCTCGCCGAGGCCGAGGCCGCCAGGTCCGGCGACGGCTTCGAGGTCGAACTCGCCCGAACGAGGCGCGTCCTGCGGGTCGACAGCGGCCGCACTGTCCTTGACACCCTCCGGGACGTCCTGCCCGACCTGCCCTCCTCCTGTGAGGAAGGCGTCTGCGGGACATGCGAGGTGCACGTCCTGGACGGGACCCCCGAACACCACGACCAGATCCTGAGCGACGCCGAACGCGAGGAAGGCACGTCGATGTTCATCTGCGTCTCCCGCGCGAAGTCCCCGCGGATCGTGCTCGACCTGTGAACCCGCCGTCCGACACCCGCACTTCGGCCGTCCAAGCCAAGGAGACGATTCCGTCTTGACCGTCATCGACATCCACGGCCACGTCAGCGCTCCAGCGGAGCTCTACGCCTACCGGTCGATCCTCGTCGCCGGACGCGGCGCCCACGGCCGCTCCGGCGTGAAGCTGCCGCCGGCCGGTGTGCTCAAGGCCGCCGAACGCCACGTCGGCCTGCTCGACGCGGTCGGCACCGACATCCAGCTGATCTCCCCGCGGCCCTTCCAGCTCATGCACTCCGAGGGGCCCGCCGACATCGTGCGCTGGTGGGCCAGGGCCACCAACGACGCGGTCGCAGCCCAGGTCGCCGCCTTCCCCGAGCGGTTCCGCGGCGTCGCCGCGCTCCCGCAGGCCGTGGGCACCACCCCCGACCAGTGGCTGGACGAGCTCGAACGGTGCGTCGGCGAACTCGGCTTCGTCGGCGTGCTCGTCAACCCCGACCCCGCCGAGGGCCAAGACCTCGGCATCCCACGGATCGGCACCGAGTGGTGGTACCCGCTCTTCGAGAAGCTCGTCGAACTCGACGTCCCGGCCCTGGTTCATTCCGCGGGCTGCAAGTCCACACGGGAGTCCTACAGCGAGCACATGATCACCGAGGCGAGCCGAACGGTGATCTCACTCGCCGAGAGCCGCGCCCTGACCGACTTCCCCGGCCTCAAGCTGATCGTGTCCCACGGCGGCGGCTCGGTGCCCTACCAGATAGGCCGCTGGCGCGCCGCACGCTACCTCGAGCAGACCGAGGTCGAGTCCTACGACTCCAAGGGCGGCGAACCCCTCCCGGAGGTCGAGCACTTCGACACCTCGCTCTCCCGGATCTGGTTCGACTCTCTGGTCCACGACGCGCACGGCCTCGACCTGCTGCTGCGCGTCGTCGGTGCCGAGCGGGTCCTGTTCGGCACCGAGGTCCCAGGCAGCGGGTCGCCGGTCAATCCGGAGACCGGCCGCTCCTACGACGACATCCTCTCGCTGCTCCAGTCCCTCGACTGGCTCGGAGCCGACAAGCGACAGCAGATCACCGAAGGCAACGCCCGCCTTCTCTACACCCGCATCTGAGAGCGCACCACCGCCCCGTGGTCCGGAGCCGAGCCGTGCCCGGGCCACCGAGAGGAGAAGCCGATGAGGATCACCCCTGAGCTCAACGAGCGCCTGACCCGCGTAGGACCCGGCACACCGATGGGTGAGCTGTTCCGCCGCTACTGGATCCCGGCCTGCCTCAGCGAGGAAATCCCGGAGCCCGACTGCCCGCCGGTGCGGGTGCGGCTGCTCGGCGAGGACCTCGTCGCCTTCCGGGACAGCGCGGGCAGCATCGGCCTGCTCGACGCCTACTGCCCGCACCGCAAGGCGCCCATGTTCTTCGGGCGCAACGAGGAGTGCGGTCTGCGCTGCGTCTACCACGGCTGGAAGTTCGACACGCTCGGCACCTGCGTCGACGTCCCGACCGAACAGCCCGACAGCAAGTTCCGTTTCCGCGTGAACATGAAGGCCTACCCGACCTACGAGGCCGGCGGGATCGTGTGGACCTACATGGGTCCCCAGCAGCTCACGCCGCCCGTGCCGGACCAGGAGTGGCTGCGCGCCCCGGCCACCCACCGCCGCGTCTCCAAGACCGGCGAGCACTGCAACTTCCTCCAGGCGATCGAGGGCGGCATCGACACCGCGCACAGCTCGTTCGCGCACAACAACGACCTGGAGAACCCGCGGCTGCTGCGCAACCTCGACCGGCACCCCCGGCTCGAGGTGGAGTTCACCGACTACGGCTTCCGCTACGCCAGCCTGCGCAACGTCGGGAACGAAACGACGTACCTGCGCATCTACCAGTATCTGATGCCGGCGCAGCAGTGCCGCGGCTTCTTCGTCGGTCTCGACGGCAGGCAGCCCGAACTTCCCGGTGTGTTCGGCCACCTCTGGGTGCCGATCGACGACGAGCACACCTACGTCTACAACACGCTGTACTCGATGGACGACCGGTTCCCCATCACCGACGAGTGGTGGGAGGAGCACGAGTCGGAGATGGGCCGGGGCAAGGACGAGAACATCCCCGGCACCTACTGGCTCATCCGCAACCAGTCCAACGACTACCTCATCGACCGTCAGGTGCAGCGCACCAAGACCTTCACCGGCATCCAGGGAGTCAACACCCAGGACTTCGCGCTCCAGGAAGGCATGGGCCCCATCGTCGACCGCAGCAGTGAGGCGCTCGGCTCCACCGACCGCGCCGTGCTCGCCTGCCGCCGGCTGCTGCTGCGTGCCATGGACGACGTGGAGGCCGGCCGGACACCTCCTGGAACCGATCCCGAGGCGGTCGCCGAAGTGCGCGGCGCGGACGCGCTCGTACCCCACGGCACCGACTGGAAGGACGCCGCCAAGACCATGACCCTCGCCTACTGGCACTGACCGGTCCGCACGGCCAGCACAGAATCGAAGGAGCCCGATGCAGCAGCACCATGTCGTGGAGATCCGCGCGACCGGGGTGACACCGGAGCTGGTGACCGAGCGCATGCAGGAAGCACTCGACAAGCACGACGCCGAGGACTGGCACCTGCGGACCATCCAGCCGATCATCTACAACTCGTCCACCACCGGCTACCTCATCCTGGTCTTCGAGCGTGAGCAGGCCGGGACATGAGGACCGCTGTGAAAGCCGGCGACACCGTCACCGCCGCGGTGACCACGGCACCCGGCCGCACGGAACTGCGTGAGCTCACGGTTCCCGAGACCGGGCCGACCGACGGACTGCTGCTCGTCGAAGCGGCCGGCATGTGCGGCTCGGACGTCAAGATGTACGGCGCCGACCTGCCCGAGCGGGTGATGGGCCACGAGAACGTCGGGACCCTCGCCAACGTCGGCGAGATCGCCGCCGAGCGGTGGGGATTCTCCGACGGGGACCGGGTGCTCCTGGAGGAGTACCTGCCGTGCGGCCACTGCCACTTCTGCCGTACGTCGGAGTTCCGGTCGTGCCTCGCGTCCGACACATCGGCCAACCCCGGCGCCGTACGGTTCGGGTCGACGCCGCTGTCCGTGGCGCCAGGACTCTGGGGCGGCTACGGCGAGGTGATGTACGTCCACCCGTCCGCGGTGCCGCATCGCGTCCCTGACTCGGTGCCGTCGGCGCTGGCCACCCTGGGACTGCCGCTCGGCAACGGATACCAGTGGGTGTGTCTCGACGGCCGGGTGCGCGCCGGTGAGACGGTGGTCGTGCTGGGGCCGGGACAGTCCGGCATCGGGGCGGTCGTGGCCGCCAAGCAGGCGGGCGCCACAGTGGTCGCGGTGGGCAGGGCGAGGGACAAGGCCCGCCTCGAGGTGGCCCGCCGCCTCGGCGCCGACACCGTGGCCATGACCGGACCGGACGGCGACACCACCGAGGTCGAGGTACGCGAGAGAGTCCTCGGGCTCACCGCAGGCCGGGGCGCCGACCTGGTCGTCGACGCCGCCGCCGGCAACGACGACACGGTTTGCTTCGCCGTGGACCTCCTGGCGAAGCGAGGCCGCCTAGTGCTGGCGGCGGCCTCGTCCGAGCCACTGGCCAGCTTTCCCGTCTGGCAGGTGTCGCGCAAGCAGATCGGCGTCCAGGCCGTGCGCGGCCACAGCTGGGAGTCGGTTGAATGGGCGCTGGCGCTCCTGGCCTCGGACACGTTGCCCCTGGACCTGATGTCCACCTACGTGGGCGGCCTCGCCGACGTCGACTACGCCCTGCGTGCGACCGCGGGGGAGACCGGCACGCCGGTGCTGCACGCCACGATCCTGCCCCAGGGGAGCCCGAATGCCCGATGAGCCGAAGGTGTTGGTACGTGGCCTCGAGGTCGACTTCACTGTCAAGAAACGGATCGTTCGGGCGCTCGACCGCGTCGACCTCGACATTGCGCGGGGCGAGTTCCTCGTGATCGTCGGACCCTCGGGCTGCGGCAAGACCACGCTGCTACGGGCGATGGCAGGCCTGGAGCAGCCGACCGGAGGCCGCATCGAGGTCAGGCCGGCTACGCCCGGCGACGGCGACGGGCTGAAGACGGAGAGCGCCATGGTCTTCCAGGAACACGGCGTCTTCCCCTGGATGACCGTCACAGACAACGTCGAGTTCGGGCTCAAGGCGCAGGGCGTGCCGAAACGCCGTAGGCGGGAGATCGCCGGGCGGTATATCTCGAAGGTCGGCCTGGATGCCTTCGCTGCCGTCTACCCGCATCAGCTCTCCGGGGGCATGCGCCAGCGGGTGAGCCTCGCGCGGGCGTTCGCCACCGATCCCCAGCTTCTGCTGATGGACGAGCCGTTCGCGGCGCTGGACGAGCAGACGAAGCTCGTGCTGCAGGACCTGTTGCTGACGATCTGGGAGGAGACGGCCAAGACGGTCGTCTACGTCACGCACTCCCTCGACGAGGCGCTCGTGCTGGCCGACCGCGTCCTCGTCATGAGCGGTCGGCCGGGCCGTGTCCGGGAGATCGTCGACGTGTCCGCCGTCTTCGAACGCCCCCGGTCGGTGGAGTCGGTGCGCACCGATCCGCGGTACGGCGAGATGTTCGGCCGCATCTGGAACCTGTTGGCGCCGGAGGCGGCAGGGGTGACGGCGTGAGCGCGGCGAGCACCGCGGACGCCGCGGCCCCCGCGGCGTCCTCGGGCCGCCGGATCCGGATGGTGCGCAGGCCGATGAGCCGCCGGATGACCCTGCTGCTGTCGGCGGCCTCCTCCGTCGGCTTTCTGATGGCCTGGGAGCTTGCGTCCCGGATCGGACTGCTGGACGCGCGTTTCTTCCCCGCGCCGACGGCCGTCGTGGCGGCGCTGGCCGAAGCGGTGGCGAGTGGAGAACTGTTCGGCCACCTCGGCATGAGCCTGTCCCGCATCGCTGTCGGATTCGTGATCGGCGCGGTTCCGGCCGTGCTGCTGGGGCTCGTGATGGCGCTGGTGCCCGTGGCGCGCGCGCTCGTCCAGCCCCTCATCGATGCCACCTTCCCGATACCGAAGCTGGCGATCCTCCCTCTGTTCATCCTGGTCTTCGGCCTGGGAGAGACCTCGAAGTACCTGGTGATCGCGGTGACGGTCTTCTACATCGTGCTCGTCAACACCGTCTCGGGGGTGGCCGGCATCGAGACCGCGCGGTTCGAGGTGGCGGCGAGCTTCGGCGCGAGCCGGCGCATGACCTTCTTCGACGTCGCGTTCCCCGGCGCGCTGCCGATGATCATCGCCGGGCTGAAGCTCGGGATGAACGTCGCGCTGCTGGTCATCGTCGCGGTGGAGTTCACCGGCGCCGAGAGCGGCCTGGGCTACCTCATCTGGAACAGCTGGCAGGTCTTCCAGATCGAGCAGATGTACGTGGGGCTGGGCACCACGGCGCTGCTTGGCTTCGCCTCGGCGGCGTTGTTCGCGCTTCTGGAGAAGTGGCTCGTGCCGTGGAAGTCCTGACGGCGCCTTCGGGGGAGCGCGGCGCCCCACTTCGGTCCCCCTGCTGATTGGAGAAAGCACATGGCAAGCGCATTGTGGTGGCGGCGGCTGGCCCGCCGCGTCGCCGGATTCGGGGCGCTGGTGTCGCTGGTGTTCGCCGCCGCCTGCGGCGGCGACACCACGGGGCGGAACGACGCGGGTGGCGGGCTCACCACCGTCCGGGTCAACTCCGTGGGAGGGGCCGCGGACGTTCCCCTGTACATCGCGAAGGAGAAGGGGTTCTTCGCCGAGGAGGGGCTGCAAGTCGAGTTCGTGCCGGTGAAGAACACCAGCGACCTGCCGGCCCTGCTGTCGGGCGGTGAGATCGACTTCGCCATCGGACAGCCGAACGCCGCCTTCTTCAACGCGGCGGCTACCGGACTCAAGGACCCGGTGGTGCTCGCCACCAACACCTACGACGTGCGGACCCGGATCCCCGGGCTGCTGGTGCGCAAGGAACTGGCCGACTCCGGCGAGGTCAAGACGGCCGCGGACCTGAAGGGCCGGAAGATCGCGGTCATCGGCCCCTCGACCAGCAGCCAGTACTTCGCGGAGAAGGTCCTGGAGGGCGCCGGGCTGACGGCCTCGGACGTGAAGTTCACCGTCCTCGGCCTGCCCGACATGGTGACCGCCCTGTCCAGCGGCGCGATCGACGCCGCCTGGATGTTCGAGCCGCTTGCCTCCAAGGCCGTCAAGGATGGCGCTGGCGTCCGGATGGCCTCCGTCGGCGAAGTGGCGCCCGGCTTCCCGAGCTGGGTGCAGGCAAGCGAGAAGATCATGGGGGACAGGAAGACCGTCCAGGCCTTCGTGAACGCCCTGATGAAGGCCATCGCTGACTACGACGGCCTGCTGAAACCGGACGACCGGGACGCGATCGTCGCCGTGCTGGTCAAGTACACCCAGCAGAAGGACGCCTCGGACTGGGACGGTGTGGAACTGCCGACCGTCAATGTCGAGGGCGGCTTCGACCAGTCCTTGGTGGACGCCTTCCAGGCGTATCTGATCGACCGGGGCGTGGTGAAGACACACACCGACGTGGCGAAGCTGTCGGACTTCAGCTTCCGCGACGCCTACCTCGCCGCGGCCCCTTCCGCCGCAGCACCGCGCTGACGGACGTTCACGGCCGTTTGGCAGAAACAGCGAAGGCTTGCACCGTTTCATCCGGTGTCGGCCACGATGATGTGGAGACGTTGGCGATGAGAAAGTCGGATAACGCGGGATCGTGGCTCCCCTTCCAGTGGGACCGCGAGGCCAACGTCGTCGTGGTGGGGTACGGCGGCTCCAGGGCGACGTTCGGCGCCATGGCCGCGGAGCAAGGCGCCGAGGTGCTGATCCTGGAGAAGGGCGCCGCGGGCGGCGGCAACCCGGTCTGCGTGGCCGGGTCGTTGCTGCTCACCTCGGTCGACGACGAGCAGACCCTGGCGTACCTCGACTGGATGTGCGGCGGGCAGACCGACCCGGTGGTGCTGCGCGCCTACCTGGACGGGCTGGACGAGATCCCGTTCTCCAGAGCAAGCCGGGTTTCCTGATGAAGGACGACCTGCGGCCGTTCCGGGGCAGCCGACGGCTTCTTCCCGGAGTTCCCCGGCGCCCCAGGGGCGGACGGCCTGCGCAGGCTGAGCCTCCTCGCCGCGCCCGGCAGGACCCGGGGACGCGCGAGGTCCTCGGCGTGATCGTGCTCGCTTCGGACGGCCGAGAGATCGCGGTCAAGGAGCGGCGGGCGACCGTGCTGGCGACCGGCGGCTTTGAGTTCAACGGGAAGATGCGCCGCCAGTACCTCACCCACTGCACGACCTACTTCCTCGGCAGCCCCAACCTCACTGGGGACGGCATCGTCATGGCGCAGGCGGCCGGGGCCAAGCTGTGGCACATGAACTCGGTGGCCGGGCCGCTGTACTGGGGAATCAAGGTCGACGGCGACCTCGTCTACGTCACCTACGACTTCATGAAGACGTCGGGCTTCGGACACCGGGCGGGCGCGTTTAAGGACGCCGTCAGCCTGATCCGGGTCGGCAGGCACAGCCGGCGCGTCCACGACGAGACCACCGAGACCGGCACCGTGCACCACGGCTTCAGCAACCGTGAGACCCGGTTCGCGGTCGACCCGGAGGTCCCCGAGTTCGTCAACGGGCCGGCGTTCCAGATCTTCGACGAGAAGGTGCGGGCGGCTGGCGCCGCGATGACCACGCTGAACTCGCGGACCCCGCCGTGGAGCGACGACAACCTGCGGGAGATCGACAACGGCTGGGTGGTCCGCGCCGACACGCTGGAGGCCGTCCGGTACTCCTTCCCCGCCGCGCCGCGCCGCGCCGCGCCGGGCCTACCGGGCCGGTCACCTCGATCAGGCGACCCTGGTGGAGACGGTGGAGCGCTGGAACGCCCAGTGCGCCGCGGGCACGGACGACAACTTCGGCCGCGAGCTGTTTCTCGTGCCCCTCGACACCCCGCCGTACTATGCGGTCGGGCCGATGCTGCCGACCTTCGTCAATACCCACGGCGGGCCCAAGCACGATGCCGCGCAGCGGTTGCTCGACGCCGACGACCGGCCGATCCCGAGCCTGTACGCGATCGGCGAGTGCGGGTCGCTGTGGGGTCCGTATGACAACTCGATGGGCGACATCACCGAGTTCATCGTCTCGGGGACCAACGCCGCCCGTCACGCACTCAAGGAGACGCCATGGGACGCGACGTGACCACGGGCGCGGTGACCGACCGCGCCGCTTTCGACGATCCGGCGAGCCTGCGCACGCAGATCGCCAAGGGCGAGTGGGACGGGGCCCTGGACACCGTGCCCGAGGGCTACACGCAGGCGAGCGTGGTGATTCTGCCCAGTGAGCACGCGGCCGACTTCCACCGGTTCTGCCAGCGCAACGCCAAGGCGTGCGGGCTGCTGTGGATGTCCGCGCCGGGCGACCCCAGCCCCGGCCCGCTCGCCCCCGGGGGCGACATTCGCACCGACCTGTACCGGTACCGCGTCTGGCGCGACGGGCGCCTCGTGGACCGGGTCAGCGACGTCACCGGCCTGTGGCGGGACGACCTGGTCACCTTCTACCTCGGCTGCAGCCTGACGTTCGAGCACGCGCTGGACCGGGCGGGGGTGGTGCGCGGGCCCGGACGCGTCTACACGACGGGCATCCCGTGCGAGCCCGCCGGTCCCTTCGCCGGTCTTCTGGCGGTCACCATGCGGCCGATGACGACGCCCAACGCCATACGGGCGATCCAGGTCACCTCGCGCTTCCCGGCCACCCACGGCGCGCCGGTGCACTTCGGTGACCCGTCGGCGATCGGCATCGCCGACCTGTCCGCGCCCGACTTCGGCGCGCCGCCGGACCTCGCCTCGGACGAGGTCCCCGTGTTCTGGGCCTGCAGCGCGACCGCGGTGATGGCGGCCGAGGCGGCGGCACCCGACCTGATGATCACATTCGACCCGCCGTACATGCTCGTCACCGACCAGCTGATCGAGCAGACCTCCGTCTTCTGACGGTCCCACCGTCCGGCTGGAGCGGCCATCGCCGCCGCCCGGTAGCGCCGGCCGCTCACTCCAGGAGGGCGATCTCGGAGCTTTGCACGACGAGGCCGCACCACGAGGTCGCCCGACCGCCCCATCTGACGGGCGGCGGGCGACCGCCACGAACAGCCCATCCGAGAGGGCGTCCTGGCGTCTGACGGGCCTTCGGCACATCGGCTGAGGAGGATCGGAATGATCGAGATCGCCGCGGATCTGCGGCAGTGGTGCGAGGACGGCCGCCCGTTCGCCCTCGCCACGGTGACCGGGATCCGGGGCAGCGCCCCCCGTGGGGCCGGTGCGTGCGTGGCCGTCGATGCCGGCGGCCAGGTCCTCGGAAGCATCTCCGGCGGTTGTGTCGAGGGCGCGGTGTACGACCTGGCGAGGGACGTGCTCGCCACCGGCGAGCCGCAGTGCGCCGAATTCGGCTACAGCGACAGCGACGCCTTCGCCGTCGGGCTCAGCTGCGGCGGCACCATCGAGGTCCTGGTCCGACCGGTCACCGGCACCGCCCGTGCCGTCCTCAGCCGGGTTCTCGGCGCCATGGCCGAGTGCCGCCCTGTCGCGTTGACCACCGTCGTAGGCGGTCCCGCACACCTGCTGGGCGCCACCATGGCGATCACCGAGCACGACGGCGCCGGAAGCCTCGGCCACCCGGGCCTGGACCTGGCCGCGAGCCGGGACAGCCGCGCCCTGCTCGCGCTCGGCCGCGACGGCGCACACCACTACGACCCGCACGGCGGTTGCGATCCGGCCGCCGGTGAGGTGACCGTCCTCACCACCGTGCACAGCACCCCGCCGCAGATGCTGGTCTACGGTGCGATTGACTTTGCGGCCGCCGTGTCCCGGATCGGCAAGTTCCTCGGCTACCGCGTCACCGTCTGCGACGCCCGGGAGGTCTTCACCACCGCCCAGCGCTTCCCCGCCGCCGACGAAGTGGTCGTCGACTGGCCGCACCGCCACTTACGCGCACTCGCCGACAGCGGTGCCCTGGACACCCGCACGGTGGTGTGCGTCCTCACCCACGACGCCAAGTTCGACCTGCCGCTGCTCGAACTGGCCCTGCGGCTGCCGCTCGGCTACGTCGGCGCCATGGGTTCCCGCCGCACCGACGCCCAGCGCCGCAACGACCTGCGCGCCGCCGGACTCGGACCCGCGGCACTCGCCCGGCTGCACTCCCCGATCGGGCTGGACATCGGCGCGACCACCCCGGAGGAGACCGCCCTCTCCATCACGGCCGAGATCATCGCCACCCGCGTCGGCGCCCCAGGACGCAGGCTCAGCACCACCAGCGGCCCCATCCACCGCCGATGACCGTCTCCCCGGAGGGCCTCCGACACGCCGTCACCAGCGGACTCGCCGCGGCGCGGGCTGCAGCCCGAGTCCATCGGCGACGTCATCACCCGCGCCGGCGAGTGCGCCGGGATCGAGATCCGGTTCACCGGTCGCAGCCCCCGCCGCGGGCTGGCGACGTCCTCCCGCCTGAAGGGCCATGACCAGATCGTCATCGCCAAGCAGGGCGGCTGGGCCCCGCACTCCAAGGTGCTCGCCGGGTACCTCGAAGTCGTCGACCAGTGGGAGGACAACGCCTTGCTTGGCGTGCAGTAGACAATGCAGGAGACCTCCGCCCTGCTCCTCTAGAACCGAGGGGTGGCACGCTCCTCGGATAACGGAAGGTCACGCAACGGGATGCCACTGCGGGATAGCGATGTCGGGGGACGGCAACGAGATCCGCAGCCGCACCAACCGGTCCAGTTCGCTGAGCAGGTGCGTGGGGCCCCTCTCGGCTTCCCAAACCGAGGCAATGCCAAGGCAGGCGCCTGCGTGACCGCGTGGCAAGATGCACCGCTCGCAGGAGTGGTACAGGACTGGCGGAGGAGGCCGTTTCCAGGGCGTATTCGGCGGGGTCCAGTTCCAGTTCCAACCGGCCCGTCACAGCTCGACGCGTTCGCGTCTGGGATACGCCTGCCCTACCAGCGCGCGATGCGGGCCCTCGTGCCCATGCAACAGGGGACAGCTAAGAAAGGCCAGCAGGTTGACCTCCGGGCCGGAGGATGGGGCCGCGCGGCATGGCCGGGGTCGGCCGATCCGCCTCATCTGCCCAGCAGGGGCCAGCCCTTCGAACCGTCGCACTTCGGTGGACGCGTGCCGTGCGCGATACGCAGCCTGTCTGCAAGCGCCCGAGCAAAAACGGCGCGCGCGGCCCCCGCGCCCTAACGCCACATTGGTTGTCCGCTCGGCGGCACTAGGTCAGACGGCGCGACACCATATGCACGAGGCATGTCGACTACGCCGCCGGAGAACGTCGCGCCATCGAAGCGGATCGGACCGTCTGGGGGTTGCCGAAGGCAGCCACCTGGTCGACCTGGCGTGCGGCACCGGCTCACTGGCTGTCCAGGCTGCCCGACGAGGGGCCGTCGCCCACGGCGTGGACGTCTCCGAGGAAATGCTCGGCTGCTGCGGGCAGGTGCGGCCGCGGCAACTGGCAGACGGGCGCGGGACAACACGATGTTCTCGGTTGCGGCACGGCCGGCCCCTGTCAGGCTGACTGGCGAAGCGCGCCGATCCGCGCCGCTCGCCCTCCGCTCGACAAGGCCGTGTTCCTGGAGGGTTCCGAGCGACTTGCTGTGCTGTCAGGCGCCACGGCGCAGATCGCGCGGGGAGCACCCGTAGGTCTGACGGAACACACGACTGAAGCTCGCGGGGTCGCGATACCCCCACCGCGACGCAATCGACGCGATCGAGGCATCGCTCGACTGGCGCAGATCGGCCAGCGCCCCTTCGAGCCGCTGCTCCCGGATCCAGGCAGACACGCCACATCCGGACGCGGCGAACAGTTTGTGCACGTAGCGCGTGGAGACGAAGTGTGCGCGCGCGATCTGTTCGGGGCCGAGCCCGGGGTCGTGCAGGTGCTCCAGCGCGTAGCGGCGCATCCGTCGGAGCAGTGCGTGCGAGCGCGTCGCCGGGGTCGGACCAGCGTCGCTGCCACTGTGCAGGGTCCACAGCATGGCGACGAGCATGTCGGAGAGGCCCTCAGCCTCCTGCTCGGAGACGGGTGAGCTCTCGACGGTGTGCGCGAGCCCGGCGAGGAACGGCGTGCCGAGCCGGACCACGGACTCCTTGCCGTGCGCGATCTTCATCGCCGTACGCCGGACGATGCCGTTGCCTCGTGCGCCGAGCAGCCACTTCGGGAAGCTGAACACCGCCAGGTCCAAGCCGTCGCGTGCCTCGAAGGTCGAGGGCCGCGAGGTGTCGTGGATCGCGAGGGCGCCAGGTCCCAGCACGCAGGAACGATCGTCCTGCTCGATCCTGCAGGAGCCGTTGCGTAGTAGGTAGAGCAGGATGCAGTCAGGGTCCCCCTCGGCGATCATCCGTGCGGTCCGTCTGGCGGTGTGCGGCGCGCCGACGATCGAACGCACCGCGACGGCGCCCAGCGGGCCGCCGGTGAGCCGCGCCTCGAACGGGCGCGGCCCGACCGACTCGACGCCCATCGGGAAGAAGTGCTCGGCGATGCCCGCCGACCAGTACTCCGGACGGTCGGACGGGGCGACCGCCCGGGTGTCGAGCAAGGTGGTCATCGCTGGGCGATCTCTCAGTGCTTCTTCTTCGGCAGGGCACGGGCGACCGTATCGGCCGTCTTCATCAGGAAGGCGTTGCCCGCGGCCCACACGGCGAAGTTCTGACCCGGTGTGGAGGCCTTCGCACCTGGGTCCTCGCGACCCATCTCGGGGTTCTTGTGGCACGCCACCGGGATGTTGAGGACGAGCCGACGCAGGCATGAGTTGGCGTGGTCGCACCACACGATCTCGGAGGTCCGGCCTTCGACGACCTTCAGTGCGTAGTCCGGATCGGCGAGTATCTGACGGGCGAGCATCGTCGCATCGGCGTGTCCGGCGGCGATCGCCTCGCCGGCCTGCTGCGGGTCGGGCGTACTCGACAGGAACAGCCGGACACCGTCGCCGACCGCCGCCCGGAACGCCTGCGGCTCACCGTGCGCCAGCATGTTGCCAGAAGCGGACGGGATGTTGTCTCGCATCGACTCGTAGTTGCCCTCAGTGAGCGAGATGAAGTCGACGCCGGCTCGGACGATGTGGCCGGCTACCTCGGCGAAGCCATCGGCGTCCTGGCCATCAGGCATGTGGTCGTTCACGCTCATCCGGATGCCTACGGGGAAGTCGGGGCCGACCTCGGCGCGGACCGCGGCAACGGCGTCCCGCAGCGCACGGGCACGGTTCTCTGCGGAGCCGCCGTACTCATCGGTCCGCTTGTTCGCCAGCAGGGAGAGGAACGAGGAGTAGAAGTAACACATGTGCGCGGCGATCTCGACACCGTCGAAACCAGCAGCCTTCGCCCGCCGCGCCGACGCGACCACGTCGCGCTCGAGGCCCTTGATCTCCTCGACCGTCGCCTCGTGCGGGAGCGGTGTGACGCGGCCACCCGGGACGTAGAGATGGTCCGGCAGCCCGCCCGAGCCGAAGTCGACCGGCTTCGGACTCGCAGCCGAGATCCATGCGCCGTTCCGCGGAACGCCCATGCGGCCGAAGCTCGGGAAGAGTTGCGCGAAGATCGGCGATCCGGCCGCGTGCACCGAGTCGGCCAGGCGGGCGAGGTCCGCGACGAACTCGTCCTTGTCGAAACGGAGGTTGGGGAAGAAGGGCGACTCGTTCCACGCCCGCTCGCTTGCCACCGAGCCGCCAACGATGACCAGGCCTACGCCGCCCTTGGCGCGCCTCGTGAGGAATGCGATGGTCTGCTCGCTCGGGCGGCCATCCTCCGTCGGACGAAGCACCGCCATCGGGCCGAGAACGATGCGATTCTTGATCTGCAGCTTGTTCACGGTGAACGGTGAGGCCAGCACCTCGGTGGTGGTGCCCGACGTCGTCACATTCATTTCTTCTCCTTGTTGATTGCGGGTCTGAATCACCGAACCCGAAGCCGCCAGGCCGTACCGCTCCTCCACCGGGTACCAGGGCTGGCGCGCGAGGTTGCGGCGTCGGCCGCCGTCGAGTTCACAGGCCTGTTCCAGGCAGTGGCCCTGCACGTCGAACTTTCAGCCGTGGTAGCAGCAGCGGATGCCGTCCTCTTCGATACGGCCGTAGAAGAGGCTGCTGTCGCGGTGCGCGCACCGCTCGAAGACGACACCGGGGCGGCCCTGGCCGTCCCGGAAGACGATCAGGTTTTCGCCGAGGAGGCGGGCGCGGTGTGGAACGTCGCTGGTCAGCGCGGCGGATTTGGCGATCGGCTGCCAGTAGCGATGCAGGGCCTCGCCCATCGGCGTGCCGGGGCCGGCCTCGGTCAGGCGCGCGTCGTGAGAGGAGGGCTTGCGGCCGTAGCCGGTTCCCGTGCCGGTCACGGTTATGTCGGTCATGCTGAACCATCTCCTCGGCGTTGAGGCAGCGGGGACGCGCGGCAATGGGCCACTGGAGCGGGTAGGACGGCTGCGGGAGGCCTGCGGTCGAGGCTTGTTGGCTTGTTCGTGCTCCCGAAGGGCGTGGTCGCACGAGCGTGCGGCGGCTCTTCCTCGACGGCTCGGACAGGAGCTGCAAGCGTGCGACCCGCATGGCGTTCGTGCCGTTGTACGACCTTGACGAAAGCCTGTCAATGGGTCTGACCTGCTTTGATGAATTACTTGCATGTGGACCCGGGGGCCCATATCTGTGCTGAAGGTCTACTGCTGCGGGAAGCCCGCCTGGCGCAAGCGCGTCCCCCAGATTCCCGACTTGCCGGGCGCGATGATGCCGTTGGGGTCGAGCGTGTCCTTGATAGTCTCGTTGAACCGCCGCTGCGCGTGGTCGTTGAAGCCGAACTGGTCCGCCGCGAGGTCCATGAACGACAGGTGGGCGCGGTACTCGCCGTAGCCGAGCTTCCCGGCTGCCGCGACCATCCGCTTGGCGTGCTCGTACGCGGCATGCACCTGTGCCTCGTTCTTGGTGTCGAAGGGGATGACGTTGATGAACGTCGTCGCCCGCGCGTTGATCGGCAGCATTCCGCCGAGGTAGTCGAAGCCCGCGTCGGTGCACATCTTCGAGAACAGGTCCTGGGCGGCCTTCGCGTGCTGTGCGGTCAGCGGGATCACCGGGGAGAAGTCGACGTGTCCCCCCTCGTCGCCGCCCGACCAGCCGGCCATCTTGTAGAGGTCGAGGCTCGGAACGCCGATCTGGACCCGCTCGTGCGGGTTGGGGAGGGTCTCCCACTCGTCCACACCGTGCTTCTCGCCGAAGACCGAGACCGTCGGGATCGACTCGAAGCGCTTCTTGAGCTTGGCGAAGTTGTAGTCGACGACCGCCTCGTCGCCGTACAGCGCGAAGCGCATCATCCAGCGCCCGAGCCCGAGGTCCTTGGCGATCTTCTCGATGACCTCCTCAGGCATCGCGCCCGGGCCGTCGTACCACTCCGCTCGGGCGGTCATCATCGACGCCATGCAGAGGGTGTTTGAGAGCTGCGGGCGCATGTCGATCGTGCCGTCAAGCATGAGTTCGCGCAGCGCGTCGACCACGGCGGGCATCTGCGAGTCATCCCACAGCTGCAGCCACAGCGGCATGTAGATCTCGGGCTTCGGCATCAGCCAGTAGCCCATCTTCGTGACGATTCCGTAGTTCGACTGCATGAACAGCTCGGTGGACGTCGGGCCGAGGCCGCGCTTGTAGAGAGGCCAGGTCGGGTTGTTGTCCATCGCGCCGGAGCCGGTGCGCAAGAGGTCGCCGTTCGGCAGCACCACCTCGAAGCCGCAGTGCGACGCCTGGTCGATGCTGTACGGCATGTAGGTGAGACCGTGCTCGAGGGTGTTCGAGACGACGCCACCCCAGCCGATGTCGACGATGGAGGCGACAAGGTTGTGGCCGCCCGCCTCGATGGCGTCGTGCAGGTCGAACCAGCTCACGCCCGGCTCCACGATCGCGTAGCCGAGCTCCTCGTTGATCTCGAGGACCTTGTTCATGTTCCTGAACGACAGCATCAGTGCGCCGCGTACCTGCGGCGCGGCACCGCCGTAGCCGTTGTTCTTCCCGCGGCTGATCGGCCAGACCGGGACGCGGTGCTCGTTGGCGATCCGGACGATCGCCTGGACCTCCTCGACGCTGGTCGGGCTGACGACGCCCGACGGGACGTTCGTGGCGGTGCCGGGAAACTGGTAGGGATCCTGGAAATCCGCGAGGGACTCGGCGTCGGTGGCCACCTTGTCGTCACCGATCGCGGCGGCGATCGCGACGAGTGCACGGTCGAGGTCGCCCTCGGTCAGGCCGGGTGGGATCGGTTGGGTGGTGTCGAGCATGGCTCCTCATCTCTCCCTTGAACAGTTCGCGGAGTGGTTGGTTTCAGGCGGTTCTACTCGCGCACGCGCCTGGACTGTGTTCGGTGCAAGCGGACTGGGCAGATCCCGCACAGAGTTGTGCACTGCGTGCACGTCGTCGGCGAGGAGCATGCTCGCGTCGGTGCGCTGTGCTGGGATCGGGCATGTCAGCACAGAACCAAGGAGGAAGTGACAGTGTCCGGTCGTCTTGAAGGCAAGGTCGTGCTGCTTACCGGGATCGGCAGCGGAATGGGCCGGGTGACGGCACAGCTCCTGGCACGAGAGGGCGCTACGGTGGTCGGCTGCGACCTGAACCCGGAGGGTGCAGCCGAGACTGTCCGCCTGGTCGAGGCCGAGGGTGGCACCATCGACTCCAGCGCTCCCGTCGACCTGAGCAATCGCTCCGACGTCCAGACGTGGATCCAGGACGCGCTGGCGAAGCACGGGCGCATCGATGTGCTCTACAACAACGCGAGCATGCCGAAATTCGCCCCGTTCGCCGAGCAGAGCGACGAGGACTACCTCTTCACGATCGAGAACGAGCTGCATCTCGTCTGGCGCGCGTCGCAGATCGCATGGCCCCACCTCGCGAAGGTGCACGGTGCGATCGTCAACATCGGTTCCGCAGCGGGTCTCGACGGCGTCCGGACGTTGCCGCAGGCCGCTCACGCCGCTGCCAAGGGTGCGGTCATGGCCCTGACCCGTCAGCTCGCAGCCGAGGGCATCGCTGTCGGAGTCCGCGTGAACTCGGTGAGCCCCGGCGCCATGGGAACACCGCCGGTCCTCGCGATGTACGAGGAGATGGGAGCCAACGCCCCCGTCGCTCCCGTGGTCGAGCGCACGATCACCGGAAAGCCGGGAGATCCGATGGCAGTCGCCTACGCGGGGCTGTACCTGGCCTCCGACGAGGCCGCATGGGTCACGGGGACGAACATCGTGGTCGACGGCGGGGCAAGCGCGATCATGTAGCGGTCGCATTGCTCACTGCCGGCGGCTACCAATGCGCCTCGCCTGGCGCATCTGCCGCGCATCGATCTGCTGCCGGAGGGGTGGATCGCTGATCACTCCGCGGCCGTATGTGAGCAGCTGGCCATGCTGCGCCACAGCGCCCAACTGGTGCCGCTGTGGACCCCGTTGCGCAACTGCATCCCCCGTGGGCTGGCTGGTTCGCGACCACGGCCCTTCCCGGCCGGTCCGGGGGAACGGCCTGGGGGACTGACCATCGCCTCCGGCCAGGCCCGGCTGCTCGGCGCCCGCCTCACCTTCTGCAAGCATCCCAACGGGGGAGTGGAGGCCACCCGGGACCCCTGGCTCGCTGCCCAAACGGCGAAAGGCGGACGCCGGTTGTGCGCTCATATTGAGCGGAGTCACCGTCAGGTACCGCTTCTCGACGATCGTGTGGCTCAGCGACAGGTGGCGCAGGATGTTCTCCATGGTCATGATCTGCAGGGCCTGGGTGTAGCCCTGAGCTGCGCCAGTGGGATGCCAAGGCGGTCAGGCTCGAGGGATGAAGTCCCAGTCCTCTCATCCCGGGTGACCCATCGCGAACTGGCATCGGCCGCGCTGGGCGGGCCCATGCCGTAGAGCAGCGCCCAGGTTGTGACCAGCATCCACCGGATGGTGTCCGGCGCGTCGAACGCGGTGGCGGACCGAGTCGTGTCAGTCGTCATGTCACATCGGCCTCCCAGCCATGCCGTCTTCAGCACCAGCAGGTGGGTCGTCTCGATGCGGATGTGCGCTTCAGCCACCCAGTTCTGGAAGAAGCCCTGCTCGGCGAGCGGTTTAGCGACGGGGGTGCGCTGATGGGCTCGGGTACACATCAGGTCGAAGGCGCGTTCGGCCATGCCGACCAGGCGCATGGCGTGGTGGATCCGGCCGGGGCCGAGTCGTGGCTGGGCGATCGCGAAACCGCCGTGCAGCTCGTCCAGGAGGTTCTCCCGAGGGACCCGGACGTCGTCGTACACGATCTCGGCGTGACCACCGTGACCGCTGTCGGAGTATCCGAACACGTTGGTCGATCGCAGGACCTTCATCCCGGGAGTGCCGAGCCATGCGTGCGGGCAGTGACTCGCCGGCGGGCCACGCCTGCCCGGCCTGTTACAGGAGCCAACGTCATTGGACAGTGTGACTGTTCGGGCCAGGCTGCTCTCGCCAGTGGGCCAGGGCGCGCTCGCTCTTGACGGTGTCGGGGTGTTCCGGCCCGAGTACTCGCCGCCGGTCGACTACCAGTTCGGCGAACGCAGCGGCGGCGCCCGTGGCGTCCCCCGCCTCGCCTGTCCATAGCGCCAGGTTGTGCCGCGACATGAGCGTATGCGGGTGGTCGAGCCCCTGGATGCGGATGCGATCCGGGACTATTTCGGCGAACTCGGCGGCGGCACCCGCGGCGTCCCCTGCCCTCCCTCGCCATCGGGCCAGCTCATGACGGACATCAAGGGTGTTGCAATTGTCGGGACCCAGCACTCGCATGGCGTCGCCGAGAAGTTCCGTGAACAGCTCGACGGCACCCAGTTGATCCCCCGCTTCGCCCAGGCAGAATCCGAGGTTGTGCCGGTAGACAAAGGTGCGCCGGTGATCCGGTCCCACCGTCCGACGCTGGTCGGCGACGATATCGGCAGCAACCGTGGCGGCGGCGGACATGTCGCCCGCCTCCCTCAGAAAATGGAAGAGCTGGATGCGCGTGGTACATGTGTCGGGGTGCTCGGGCCCCAGTGCCCGTGACTGGTCGTCGAGGAGTCTCCCGAGCGCAGCCGCAGCGCCCGCGGCGTCACTACCACCTCGGCGGTTGGCCAGGTGGTGCCGGACGTTGAAGGAGTCTTGGTCGTCCGGGCCCCGGAGCCGGAGGAACTCGTCCAGCAACTCGGCCGCTGGAGCCGCACTCGGCATGGTGTCCATTCCGATGTGGGCAAGAAAACGGCCCAGACGGTCCTCCTGGGCCAGCAACTGACCGAGGAACCAGAAGGTTCCCTCGTCACGGGCAAGGATGCGGCTGCGCAGTTCCTCAAGTGCCGATTGTCGCACCGCGGATTCGCTGTGGCGATCCAGGATGTCGCTTGAGTACGGCCGACTGGCCTCCCGTGTTGCGTACCTTCACATCGAGCACGGGAGACATGTCTCGCGGACCCATGGCCGAACCCGACGGCGGCGAAATGGTCACGTCGACCAGCTCGACCTGCGACTTCGGCGGGCGCCGAGCGCGAAGCGCCGCCCACGCACCGATAATTGCGGCCGCAACGCCGCCGATCAGCCCGAGAACTGTAGCCAGCACGAGATCGACGTTACAGTCTGATTGTTCGAGTCACCCCCTTATTGAGGGCAGATCGCGACCGAGCACGGACGCTCCAGGCGCGCCAATGTCCGAAGTCCTCTGCACGGCTTACCTCGGCTTACTAGGCGGGGGCGTCAGCGCAGCCGTGCATCCACATCCCGTGCGACAGGGCACGCTGCTCCGTCTTGGTCTTGCGGTCCCACATGGCCTGGTACGGCTCGTCGCTGGGGGTGTACCCCTGGTCCACGGTGACCTGCTGCGTCTCACGGCCCGCCTGCAGGGAGGCGTCCAGGCGGGCCTGCGCGGACGCTTTGATCTCCTCCGACGTCGGCGGCTTGGCCGTGCCCTGGCCGGTCGGCTACACCAGGACGACGCCCGCTATGGCGGCCGCCAACGCCAGTGCTGCGGCGATGACTTTCCCCCTGATCGTCATGGGCGGTGAGGGTAGCAGTGGGGGGCTTGTTCGGGCGTTTGTCTTTATGGGGCCGTTTCGGCTGTCTCAGGGCGACGTTACTCATGGCTTGAACACGTCCGCCGCAGCCGACGCGAGCGTGCCTGTCATGGCGAGTACAGCGACAGCCAGGCCGAGAGCTGCGAGCTTTTCGGCCGTGGAGAGGCGCTGCCAGGTGTTGCCCGTGGGCAAGTCCGCCGTGACAACGAGGGCCGGTCGGCTCGCCCGCAGCCGCACGAACTGGCGGAATACTCCCGCCACGCACCACAGGAAAAGGAAGAGCAGGAAGACCAAGGCGCCGGTGGGCACCTGGCCTGTGGGCTCGGTCAGCACTTTCTTTCCGCCTGCGATGGTCACCTCTTCCTGATAGTCCGGTGCCTCGAAGATGGCGTACAGCAGGATGCCGAGCCAGACCATGGCGCCCCACAACGCACCTCGGAGCTTCTTCTCTGCCGGAGACCGGCACTCGTCATGGGCGCCGGCTTGCTCCTTCAGGAACCTCTCAAGGCGTGCTTGCTGGCCGTGAGCCCAGGTGGAGTTGGAGCTGATCAGTTGCACCTCGGTGCGGTCGGTGTCGATCAGGACGGCGACGCGCTGAGGTGCTTGAGGGTCAGCAGTCTCTATAGCAAGGTTCGTCCACTGATCCGTTGCGCCGCTGTCAGGTGACGCCTGCACTGCTGCGACGAGGTCTGTGAGCGTATCCGCCTCAAAGTGGTATGTGCCGCGCCGTGTAGAAAACTTCAGAGCGTCAGGAGGCAGGCCGTCGGAGGCTATGTCGACGATCCTGTCCAGTTGGGTGCGTCCGAGACGGCAACCGTAGTACTTCCCACTGAGGTTGACATGCGACGAAGGCGTGGACATGGCTGCATGATGTCAGCAGGCAATTGCTCGCCGCTGAACTTGGCCATATCGAGATCACCTGGCAGCGCGCCCCTCAGTCGCATGGTGCACCGTTCAACGGCGACCCTCCAGGCGGTCGTCGTGGATGTGTCCGGCCGCGGTGGCGAGCTGTTCGGGGTCGGCGAGTTCGGTCAGTCCGTGGACGGCGGCGTCCATCCGGTCGGGGGAGTCCATGCCGACACCCAGGTGACCATTTGCTCTTCGAGGCGCACGTGGGTGCCGACGTGGTCGACCGGGCCCTGCTCGTACAGTTGGGTGATCGGTTCGGCCCGCAGGCGTTTGCCGAGTTTCGCTGCGACTTCGAGGACTCTGGGCATGAGCTGTCCGGCGGTGGTGCCATCGCGGCGCAGCTGCTCCCACGCCTGTGACAGCACCTGACGGGCCATGTCGCCGCCGTAGTTGGACTCGACGACGATCGCGTCGGCTTTCATGGACAGGGCGAGGCGGCACGCGGTGAGGCCCCAGTCGTTGGCGCCCATGGACGCGGAGCGGTCCTCGAGGATGTACAGGTGTCCGTCGAAGCCGCGGGCGGCGCCGATGATGCCGGTCTCGTCGCCGACTGCGGACTCTCCGCCGGCGGGGTCGACGGCGACGATGACGCGGGCCATGTCCAGGCCGCCGAACTCGGCGGTGGTGATGCGATGGTCGGTGATCCAGGCGCGCTGCCACACGTCGCCCTCCGGGGGGCGCGGCTTTTGCTGGTACAGGGCGGCCCACACGCGTTCGCCGACGCGGCGGCGGGTGACCGCGTGATGTTCGGCGTCGAAGCGTTCGGGCCACAGCGGCTCGCCGGCCTCGCGGCCGAGGGGGTCGTCGGGTGAGTCGGCGAGCGCAGGCAGGTCGATGACGTGCCACTCGTTCGCCTGTGCGTCGGCGAGGATGCGCCCGGCGAGGTCGTCTTCGTTCCACCTCGTCTGGATGACGCAGATGGCGCCGTCGGGTTCGAGGCGGGTCTGCAGCACCGACTGCCACCACTCCCACGTTTTGCGGCGCATGCTCGGGGAGTCGGCGGAGGCCATGTCCTGCACGGGGTCGTTGACGAGGGCGATGGTGGCGCCCTTGCCGGTGAGGCTGCCGCCGATGCCCGCTGCGACGAGGCCGCCCTGGTGCCCGGCGATGTCGAAGCGCATCGCGGCCCTGGAGGAGGGATTGAGATGGATGCCGAGGTCGTCGCCCCACGTTTCGATGGCGTCGCGGATCCAGCGGGAGTGTTCCTCGGCGAGGTCACCGGAGTAGGAGACGATCATCACGCGGCGGTCGGGGTGCTGGCGCAGGTACCACAGGGGTGCCCAGCGTGAGGCGCGGCGTGACTTGCCGTGCCGCCGCGGCATGGTGATCACGACGCGGTCGGCGCGGCCTTCGGCCATGTCGATCCACGCCTGGTCGATGAGGTGGAGTTGGCGGGCCTGCATTTCGCGGCGTTCGGTGAGGACGGCGGCCAGCGCGCCGGGAGAGGCCTCCGTGGCGATGGAGCGTTTGATGCGGGCGAGCTGGACGCGCAGCTCCGGGGAGGCCTTCGCGGCCATGGCGCGGCGCACCGCTGGCGGCTTGGAGCGGTAGGCGGCCAGCAGCTTGGCTTCCCGCTCGCTGCTACTCGTCGGAGCCATGCGCTGCCTCCTCCGATATGCCGATGAGGGCTTCGAGTTCGTCGAGCGCGACGGCGGTCAGCTCGCTGCCCGTGGCGGGCGGGGTGACGATCTCGGTCTTGGAGGGCTTGTCGAGGCCGTTCATGCGGGCGCGGCGTTCCATGATGCGAAGGGCCCGGTCGATGGCGGGCAGGTCGCCGTCCTTGACGGCTTGGCGGTAGGCGACGAAGAACAGGCGGTCCAGGCGCAGGTTTTCCACCGCGCGCAGCTCGTCGGCTTTCTCGTCCTGCTCGGTGGTGCGCTCCTTCAGGGCGAGGCGCACGTCTTTGCAGGCGGCGTTGATGAGCTGGTCGTCGCTGGGTGGCTCCAGGCCCTTGTTGTACCGGTCGATGCCGTAGCCCTGCGGGTAGGCGATGCGGTCGGAGTTGATGGCCGGGTCGGCGGCGAGTTTCCGGCCGACGGTGAGCCAGTCCACGCCGGCCAGGCGTAGGTCGATGGCGTCCGCTCGGCGCTGCGCGATGGCGGCGCGCGCGGCCTTGTCGGGGCGTCCCACCGCGTGGTCCTCTCGCTGATGCGCGCCCCCACGCCACGGAACATGATGGCACTGATGGCGCTCTTGGATATTCCCCACCCGGTGCTCACGGATTCCCCAGACCTGCTCACCTTCGCTCCCCAGCGGAAGTGCGTGATCTGGCGCTGGACTCCACAGCCCGGATTCGCTGACGGTCAGCGCGGACCGTGTGTCAAGGTTTTGTGATGACCATGGTGACGGTAGGGCGCTTTTTGCCGCAGAGGGCAACTCCTGACGATCTTGCGGCCTGGTGTGCCGTTTTCAGCGATGGCCACGGCGAACTGTCGGGCAGTTCGGTCCAGCCGTCTGTGCTCGCCGAGCGGCTTCTTGTTGAGGACTCCTCCGCGATGCGCTGGGCCGCGCGCAGCGGCCTGGCGAGCAGCAGGGTCGCAGGGGTCGCGGAGTTGAGACCACAGCTGCATATGCCGGGTGCCGGTTTTCTCCGCCTATTCGTGGCACCATCAGCCCGCCGCGGCGGTATCGGCTCTGCCCTGCTCTCAAGTGTGATGCAAAGCGCCGCCGCAGCCGGGATGGAGCGGGTGCAGGCGACGGTGCTGGCTGGCCCGCCTGGAGAGCCTTTTGCCCGTACGCTCCCCAATCTGCGAGTGGCGCTGCGCCTGGAACTTCAGGAGCAGCGGTTGGACCAGGAGCTGGTGTTGCGCCGTTGCCGGGAGCTGGCGGCGGATCCGCTTCCGGGCTATCGGCTGGCGCATTGGAACGGGGCTGCTCCCGAACCGCTGGTCGCCTCCTTCGGACGGGCGATGGGTCATGTGCTGGATGCCCCTGGGGCCGCGCTGCAGATGGCGCCCCGGGCCTGGAATACCGCGGCGGTGCGGGCGTGGGAGGCGAAAATGACCGCGGGTAGCGCGTGGCTGATGGTCTGCGCGGCCGTGCACCTGGCCTCCGGCCAAGCCGTCGCCGCCACGGTGGCCACCGTCCCGCAGAGTGGTGGTCCAGTGGCCGACCAACACGACACCGTGGTCGTTCCCGAGCACCGGCACCGGGGGCTGGCCCGCGGGGTCAAGGCCGCGCAGGCACTCCGGATCCACGAACGCTTCCCCGGGGTGCGTGCCGCCACTTCGACCGTCAGTCAAGAGAACCTGCAGATGAAGGCCGTGAATCGGGCGGTCGGCTACCACCTGATTCACGAAAGGCTGCTGGTGGAAGCGCCCCTGGCTTCCTGCTGAGGGCTGCCAGCCGGCGAATACGGGCCCTCGTTCAACTCGCAACCGAGTGAGGGACGACGGGCCACCCTGGGGATTTTCGGGGCTCTGTCCGCAGTTCCGTGAACTCTGGCCGGACCGGACGGTGAGGTCTTCCGTAGTCGAGGATCGTTGCCTGGTTGGCCGATCAGTCCGGGTAGAGAGCGGCGATCCGCGGCAGTCGGGCAGCGATCCTGCCGTGGTCGTCGAAGTCGAAGTTCCAGGCCGGATCGAGATCGGGGTAGTTGATGGTGAAGGCGTTTCCGGGGAGTTCTGTACCGGTCGCCGTCTCGTAGGCGTCCCAGGGGATGCTTGATTCGCGACAGTCCCTGCATACCTGGCTGCGACGCTTCCGCGAGGGCGGACGGGCTGGGTTGAAGGACCGGTCCCGTCGGCCGCACAGCTCACCGGCCAGGCTCCGCAAACACCCCGAGTTCGGGTCATCACCCCACTCGAAACCGGGATCCGACTGCAACACGACTTCGCCCCCGCAGCGTAAGCAATCGCTGTCCAAGATCGCGGGGGAACTTCAGCACAACGGAAGGGGCGACGCCGGAATCCTCCGGTGCCGCCCCTTCCGGCTGTCTGTCTACGTGCTCAGGAGCCCGACATGGCGTCCCCGAACATGGGGTCGTCCCCCGATTTCCCGATGCCCACGGACGACGCACCGAAGCTCACCGCGCCGGTGGCCGTGACGCCTCCGGTGGAGCCGCGCAGGACCCATACGGCACCGTCGTCGCTGTTCTCGCCGCCCGCGCCCACCGACAGATCGGCGCGGCCGTCCTTGTTGTGGTCGGCGAGGTGGATGGCGTCGCCGAACATGTCCGACGACTCGTTGGCGCCCGGGACACCCGAGGTGCCCTGGTTGAAGGACTGGGCGCCGGTCCCCGTCAGGCCGGAGGCGCCGCCGCGCAGCACCCAGACGTTGCCGGCGTCGTTGCCGGAGCCGATGGACTCGAAGGGGGCGCCGACGGCGAGGTCCGGGTAGCCGTCGCCGTTGACGTCGCCCGCTGCGAGCGTGTTGCCGAACAGGTCCCACGACTCGTCCGCCCCCGGCACGCCCTCGGTGGCCTGGCTGAAGACGCCGGTGCGGGCGGTGTCGACGCCGGCCGCGGCGCCGTAGTGCACGGTGACGTAGCCGCCGAGCGCCGTCTGGTCCCCGATGGGGTCATCGTCGGTGCCGATGACGAGGTCGTCGTGGCCGTCCTTGTCGAAGTCGGCCGCGGTGAGCGAGGCGGGGCTGTCGTCGCTCACCTGGGTCTGCAGGGTGAGTCCGGCCGAGGAGCCCCGGTAGACGAAGGTGCCGGCGAAGGAGCCCACCACCACGTCGTCCGCGCCGTCGTTGTCGAAGTCCCCGGCGGCCAGATCGACGGCGCCGTTCGGGTATGCGCCGGACTCGATTTGCGCGTCGAAGCGTAGCTTCCCGGCCGCGCCGCCGGACTTGGTGAAGCCGCCCTTGAAGATCCACACGTCCTTGCCGGTGGAACCGACCGCCAGGTCGGCCTTCCCGTCACCGGTGAAGTCACCGACCGCGAGGGACTGGCCGAACCGGTCGTGGCCCGACGCGTTCGGGTCGCTGATCGTCGTGCCGCCTGACAGGCCGGACGAGCCGCCCCACAGGATCGTGACCGAACCGCCGTCGACATCGCCGCTGACGTCCTCCAGCGGTGTGCCCACGACGAGATCGCCGTAGCCGTCTCTGTTGAGGTCGCCGTGCGCGAGTTCGGTGCCGAAGCGGTCGGAGGTCTCCGAGGCGCCTGGCACGCCGGAGGAACTCTGCGATGTGGTCTTGTGGCGCGCGGCGCTGATACCGCTCGACGAGCCGTAGTTGACGACCACGGCGCCCGCCTTCGCCTTCCCACCCGCAACAGCACCCGGGGCGCCGATCGCCAGATCGCGGTAGCCATCACCGTTGAAGTCGTCGGCGAGGCCCGACGCGGCGGCACTCGCGCCGTCGGGCAGGGTGATGAGCAGGCCACCGGCCAGGGCGGCCGCGACGGCGGTGGCGCCAAGGACGACGGGACGCCGGGAGCGCTTGTGATGAGGCCGGGACATGGGTTCCTCTCCAGGACATACGTGCGGGCTACACAGATCTGACCTCTGGTGAGCCTGAAGGGTTGCACGGGAAAGGGGAGGGTTTGATGCTAACGACGTGGCGCACGGTAACGATCGGGACACTTCCGGGGCATGAAGTAGGCCGCGCGGCTCGGGTGTTGTTGTGACGCAATACCTGGGCCGCACGGCTTTGTCCAAGCGCATCTCTACTGGCCTCGCTCCGCGGCGCCTTGGGAAACTCGTCGCAGGGCTGGCCGACTCCTGGTTGGCCGCGGAGGAGGGCCAGCTGCGTAAACGCCGAGGTCACGACCGTCGGCGCGCGCCAGGGGCCGGCCCGGGCCATGAGCTGGTGTTCGTCGACCGGGTAATCGTCACGCTGGCCGTGCTGCGTTTCCAACTTCCCCACGCGGCCCTGGCCGAGCTGTACCGGAGACCTCCATCAGGGCCGACTTCCCGCCGATGCCGGATCCGATCGGCACGGCCGTGTCCACGAGCTCGCGCAGGGCGCGCTCACTGCACAAGGCCAGGGATGTGGAGACGGCACTATGGGCGGTCAGACGCGCACCGCGCGACATGTCAGGGCACTTCACTGTGGCCTTCACCTGGGTGCCGACCTCGATTCTGCAATAGCTAGTGGGCAGCGCCTGTGTGCGGCCAGCGTCTACATGATGCCCTTCCAGCGCCATGGAGGTGGGGCCGTGCGGCCTCGGAGGCAGTCGACACGGTACTGCGCCTCTGCCTGCCACTGCGGACGCGTCGCAGCGTGCTGGGCCGCGTAGGTAGTCATGCGCAACTCGCGGGCGCCTGCGAGGAGTTCGTAGCCTTCCCACCGCGTCACGTCCGAGCCGTATGCGGCGCAGAACTCGGCGTACTCGGCCTCTGTCACCGCGCTGGTCGTGGTCATCTTCACCGTGGTGGAGACAAGATCCCACTCCGGCGGCCCGACCGAGGCCCGCTCGAAGTCGAGCAAGACCGGGCCCTCTGCGGTGCGCACGACGTTGCCGACCCACGCGTCGCCGTGCACGATGCACTCGGGCAGGCCCTGGGGGCGGTGCTCCCACTGCTCCCGGAGCTGGGCATGCCGATGTCGCAGCCAGGCGCGGTCATCCTCCGACAGTGAGGTGGCTGCTTCGATCCGCTCGGCCACGCGCACGAACGGGTCCAGGTGGTCGAGCGGCAGATTCGGGATCGGCAAGGGATGGAGCTGTTTGAGGAGCGTGACGACGTCCATGACGGTGCCGGCCTCGTGCGGGGGTAGCTCGACCCAGAACGTTACGGGGCGGCCCTTGGCTTCGACCGGCTGCTCGACTGGCAGCGCGCGTACGGCCGGCACCCCGTTGTCTGCAAGCCACCGCGCGACATGGACTTCACGGACCGCAGCCTTCCACTGGCCGGCGCGCGCTATCCGTACGATCACTTGCTGGCCGGGGAGGCGCCATATTTCGTTCTCGGCGATGCGAACCGGCTCGGCGGCCGCCGCGTCCAATCCCGCTCAGGACCGAGTGGGAAGGGTCCGCCGAGATGGTCATGTCTGCAAGGTAGCGGTGATCCGCTCGCGCAGGTACAACGCTTCCTCCATTCTGCGGTGCCGGCTGGCGAACCGTCCGAGTTCTTTGAGATCGTCAGCGGCACGTCGCGAAGTGAGGCGGCCGGCGTCGTCGAGGGCCTTGTGACCGATCGTCGTGGCTTTGGTGGGGATCACCTTTCGCCATCAGGAGGCTGGCCCACTTGGTGTGGGAGATGGCGCGTGAGCGTGCGAAGTCATCGCTGTGTCCGGCAACCGCGATCTCGAAGCGGCGACTTGCCTGGCCTGGGTCCTGCTCTGCATGGATGGCCAGGTCGAAAAGGGCGTGCGCAGTGTCGCCGTGATGTTGTGCCGCGTCGTAGTAGGCCATCGATGGTGGGTCTTCGCGCGGGTTTGACTGGGCGAAGGCGTCGTCGGCTGCGCCCACCGCGGCGAGTGTGTTTTGCACGTCGTGCATCTTTCCGAACGCTCGGGCGCGCGCACTGTGCAGCATGGCCTGGTTCGTCGGGGTGAGCCGGTCGGAGCGTACGAGCCCCTTCTCGGCGTGGGTGAGGGCGGTATCCGGATCACCAAGCCAGATGGCCTGTCGTGCGAGGAAGCTGAACGTCTTGGCCCGCAGCCACCAGTCGCCGGCCTCCTCCGCGCACTCGGAGGCAATCTTGAAGGCAACCCGCGCGTCGTCGTGTGCGTACGCGTCGAATTGGGAGGCGCCAACAACAATGCCCAATCGGGCTACGGCGGCGTGAAGTTGGAGGCGCAGCGGCTCCGGGCAGGGAACGGCCAGCAGTCCCACAGCCCACTGCATGGACCGGCTTGCGATCACTCCGACAAGGCCTCCTCCACCATGGGCGTTGTCCGCGCGGTGGATGTCGTCGGCCACGCTCATGATCTGCGCAATGTCTCTTTGGCTGATGCGCTTCGGAGGCCGTGGAGGATCTGCGGGCGCAACGAGGGAGGCAAGGTCTATCGGGGCGAAGGCGGCCAGACTGCTGGCCGCTAGGAAGGCGCGACGGTCCACGGGCGCAGTGCTCCCGAGCGATGGGGCCCGCCGGGTCCTCAAACATTTCTATGCCCTGCTGGCTTTAGTTCCGGTGGAAGCCATCAGCTTGATCACCAGCGTGGCCTTCACGGGCTACGTTTCTACGCCCTGCCGGGCTTTAGTTCGACGGAAGGCCCGTGAAAGACATCCTGCATCCCCCGTGCCTGGTGTTTCCATGCCCTGCGGGCTTTCAGTTCCTGCGGAACGGACTACGCGCTCTTCCTCGCTGATCTCTCGTTTCTATGCCCTGCAGGCTTGAGTTCCTGCGGAACCCGACCAGCGGCAGAACGATGTGCTGGCAGCCGTCCTGTTTCTATGCCCTGCGGGCTTTCAGTTCTTGCGGAACGCTCCCCTTCGAGCAGGGGTTCAACCCGTACCTCAGCATGTTTCTATGCCCTGCGGGCTTCGCGTCAGCGGAAATGCTTCCCGCCGTACGAGGGTGCTGACCTGCATTGATGGTGCCCGATGCGCGAGGAGCGCCACACCGGATCACCAGAACTGTGACGCACGCCACTCTCCGGCGGGCTCGTTGTCCCTGAGCTGCGGAAACGGCTCGCGCGGGAATCGCCTCGGGGAGGCCTCCTGAGCAGAGGGCGGTTACGGGCCTCCGGGGATGGGCTCCGATGCCTCATGGGGTCGCCCCTTCAGCCATAGTGCCGGACCCGCGTACGTCTGCTGTCGCTTGCGGGCCGCCCTCGCCGCGGCTCAGATGCTGAGCCGGTGGACCGCGCTGCGCGCGAGCAGGCCCACCAGACACGACGCATCTGTAGCCAATGCCCGGCTTAGGAGCTTGTGGGCTACTCCAGGCCGACGTTCAAGCACCCCAGACCATGCGTCGTCTGGGCGCCGACACCTGACACAGCGGCAAACAGCGACAGTCCGGCGAACAGACCTGCCACAGCCTCCGCGTACGACCCGACCAGGGCGAATGCCGCATCCCCCGTGAATCCGATACGGTACCCGGCGCCGAGACTGATCGGGCAGGACGCGATGTCATGCGCGGAGAGGGCGACCGAGGACAACAGCGCCTTCTCCTGGGCCTCGTCGATCTGCGCGTACGGCGGCGCGAAGAGGTTCCAGCGGCGGATGAGGCCGCCGTACAGGAGCGCCGGATCCGGCAGCGGGTGCCAGCGGCCGTTGCGGGAGAAGTACGTCGCGGACACGAAGCGCATCACGACGCGCCGGGCGCCCGGAACCTGGCACAGAACCGGGTACGGCGTGAACTCCTCCTCCGCGCCCGCCACCGTGAAGAACTGGGCCCCCAGGCGCACTCGCAGGCCGGTCAGCGCCACCAGGTCGGGGCGCGGGCTGTCCTGGAGCCAGCCGAGACGCAGGATGGCACGGCCGGTCCGGTCGGCCGCCAACAGCGGCGAGACCGAGTACGGCTTGTGCTGGGCGTGATGATCCGCCCCCGCACCCTCCAGGAGCGTGGCCGTCAGGCCGTGGAGCTGAGCCGGAGTCACGGCGCGCTCCACGGACGGTCGCTCGGCGCGAAGCGTGAGCGTCCAACGAGCGGGCATCAGCCGATTCCTCCTGCGGCGCCGCGGACGAACGCGCGGCACCCCACCGGGTTGCCGTCGGCGTCGCGTATGAGCTGTGCCGGGACGAGCAGGTCACCACGCTCCGGCAACGCATCAGCCACGACCCTGGATACGACGTACCAGGTCCCCGGTTCCGGTTCCGGCAGGTCCAACACCGCGCCATAGCCAAGGCGAAGGACCGGCACAGGGCGGCCGTTCACCTCGAGTCGGCTCTCCTCCCGCACATGCTCGGTGCGCCTGGCCGGAGGCCCGGCGACGAACAGCTCGCCGTCCGGCGTGAGCACACGGATCGGATGCGGGGTGAGGTTGACCAGGCACCCCGTGAGGGACGGTCTCATCGCGCCCAAGGCCCTACGCGCGCACGAAGGTGACCGGGGCGGCGCCTGGCACTTCGAGCAGCTCCCACCTGCGCCTGAGGACTGCCTCCGGCAACGGCCCTGCCTGACGGTAGTCCGGACTCCAGGTGACGGGACGACGAACCACCGGCATGACGACCTCAGCGATGCCTGGTCCACTGGAGCCGTCCGGCCGAGCCTCCTGCTCACTGTCGCCCCTGGCGCCTCCGTCAGCCTCGCTCGTGCGCAGCACGGCCACATACGCCGCCTCGCCGTCGAAGCGCACCCGCACGCACCGGTCAACCGCCCAGCCCCACAGGTGGGTCGCCCCGACGGGCAAGACGTCAGGTGGGGCATCGGCGACATGGATGCCGTCCAGGTCGGTCCAGGTGCACTGGCAGCCCTCAAGCAGGGCGCTCGCCTGCGTCCACACCAGGCGTCCGTGGCCATACAGACGGGCGGCTTCGGTCTCAGACATCCGACTGGTCTCGGTCATCCGACGGCCTCCTGCACAAGGTCGAGATGGGCTGCGAGGACCGCCATGGCCTCGGTTCGCTCCGCTTCCAGCGCGGCGGCATCCGCGTCCACACGGCGCAGCGTGCCGTAGCCGCGCGTCGTTCCACCGCCTATGCCGAAGGCGCCGGCGTGCAGATCGTGAAGGGCAAGCCGCAGGGCGGCGCGGACGGCCGGGTGCACCTCCCCGTCCTCGTACACCTCCAGGGTCAGGCGGCCGGTCTCGGCGACCTCCTCGGCGAAGAGCAGACCGTCGCCCGCACCGCCGAAGACCCGGTCGAGGGCGACGTGGTTGCGTACCTCGACGCGGGCATCGGTCAGCGGCGAGTCGCCGAACCGCAGCCGGGACCGCAAGCCCACGGATTCCGCTTTGCCTTGCGCCTCGCCCTGGCCGTCGCCGCTCCAGCCGAACGACGTGCACACCATGCAGTGGCCGCAGGTGTCCGGCCCTCCATCGCAGACGGCCAGGCCCAGCGACCCGAGGATGAACTCGCAGCGGCTGCGCAGCAGGCCCTTCCACGTGGTGCCTGGCACGTAGGGGCGGCCCTGGTGGTCACGCAGGAGCGGCGCGGGTTCCGCCGCCCTGTCTTCGTCTGCTCGCCTGGGCTCCGAGGCCTTGGTGACGCCCGAACCGATGTGCAGGGCGTCGACGATCTCCCACTCCGTGCGGATCGCCGAAGAGCGGGGAGTCGGATCGGGGTCGAGGGCGCGGGTGCCGGTGAAGAGCTCGGGCCCGCCACGGGTGAGCCAGATGCGGCGCCCTTCCCTGGTGTCCAGGTCGATGGTGTCGTAGTGGATCGCGATCGTGCGTGTAGTGCCGTGGCCGGTGCTGCGGCCGCCGCCGATCAGCGGCTCCCAGCTGCGCAGGGCCGCGAGTACGGCGTCGTGGTGGGCGGCCCCGTCGACGCGCAGCTGGCACAGGATTCGGGTGCCGGGAGGGAGGTATTCGCCGGTGCGCAGGGTCGTGGCGCGTGCGGCCGCACGGTGGCGGTCCACTGCCGTCTGCGTGCGGTAGGCGAGTCCGCTGTCGGGCAGGCGTAGTTCGGTGCCGAGAAAACGCACGACCGACGGCCGTCCCTGCGCTTCCTCCTCGTCGGGATCCTCCTCGCCCATGAGTGTCTTGCCGGCTTCTTCTCCCAGGTGGGCGCGGAGGGAGCCAGCCAGGGATGTGGGTGGGATCCACGGATTGCCCCAGCCGTCGCGCGCCACCGGTTGTGCGAGTGTCGAGCCGGGCTCCTTGCGCTCCGGGGCGCCCACGGCCGCGTAACCGATCAGCTCGAACTCGACCTGGGCGAACAGCATGGCGGTCACCGTCGGCCCTCCCGTACCCGCGCCTCGAGGTGGACGAGGATGCGCTCCAGGTCCTGGACGTCCCGCTTCAGTACGGCTTGGAGGCGGGTCCGCAGCCGTTCGTTGTGCAACAGCCCCTCGGCGGCGGGCAGGTCGAGGAAACGGCTGCCCGCCGGTTCGCCTCGGCGTTGGCGCAGCGCGCACTCCCGCAGCCATTTCAGATAACGGGCTCCGGCGCCGGTCTCGTACAGGAGCCTGGCCATGCCGCTGTAGAGATCTTCCTGCTGGGGCCGCACGACGGCCGCAGCCACCTGGGGCAGGGTCCAGTGGCCGAGCTCCACCCAGCCGAAGCCCTCGGACCGGCGCAGGCCGAGGCCGTGGTCGCGCAAGGAGGCCAGTCCTTCCCTGCTCGGAGTGCTCGCCAGACGCAACTGGAAGACGCTGCCTGCGGACACGGCCAGCTCCTCGGCCTTGGGAAGGTTGGTGAGCGCGTTCCAGCCGTTGACCCGTTCGCGGCGGATCCAGCTGCGGTCCACCGTCACCTTCGTGCCCAGTAAGGAGGCGAGCAGTACGGTGTCCGGCCGGTCGGTGGGCCGCCCGGCCGCGTCCACCAGGATCGCGGGGGCCGTCAGCCGCACGACGAGCGTTCCGTCGACGACCAGCTCCGCGGGATCGGGGAGTGCGGCGGCGTCGTCCGGGCGGGCGCTGTACTCGGCGGCCCCGGCGGTGCTCCGCCGCCCGCCGATGTGCAGGGCGTGGGCGGCGAGGAGCCATTCCGTGCCCGCTGCCGAGGTGTCGGTGATACGTCCGCTGAGTTCGCGCGGTTCGCCGCCGTCCTTGAGGTGGCTCAGCGACCGCCGCGTGAACAGCTTGCCGTCCGCGGCCCGTTCCTCCTCGGTCAGCGCCACCCGGGTGTTCTCCACCACGGGCGCGGCCGTACCGAAGAATTCCACCTCGCCCTTGCCGGCGACCAGCGGCCCGCCGCAGCGGCGGCAGCGCGGGCGGTCAGCCGCACCGCCTCCGGCGGCGGCCATGTCGGCGTACTCGCTGTGGCACTCCCGCTGGGGCCGGTACTTGCACCGGTACACCGACAGCGGGACCACCGCGGACACCGGGTCGAAGAGCGGGCCGTACCGGACCGGGCCTTCGAAGAGGTGCACGAACTCAGCCCGGCGGGCGGGTGACGCGCCCTGTGGCGGCCCGTACTCACGGATCCATACGGCGGCCAGGGCGCCGCGCAGCACGGAGCCCGGGATGTGGCGGTAGGTCTCGATCGGTGCCGTACCGCGCGGGCGGCGGCCGAGGGCGGCGGGCTGGGCCAGCCGCAGGGTCACGTCAGGCATCACGGCTCCGCAGATCCTCGAAACGGGCGAGGAGTTCGTCGTCCACCGGCGGGTCGAGGGGGGTGCAGGTGACCCAGCCGAGTCCGCGGCGCCGGTCCGCGCCGAGCGCGTGGACGCCGGCTGCGGCACAGGCCAGGACGGTCAGATGGGTGCGTTCGTCGTCCGCGGTCAGCGGGCCGGTGCGGGTGACGCTGAAGGAGGCCGTTCGGGCCCAGATCTCCTCGGCGAACAGCAGGTGGTTCTTGCGTGCCGCCCCCGTGTTCGGGTCGATGGCGATCCTGGCCCGCTGCGTGACGACCGGGACGTCTTGCACGGTGGCGCCGCTCCAGTGCCATCGTGAAGGGCGGCGTGCGGCGCCGAACACCGCGTCGAGCAGTTCCTTGCGTTCCGGGAGCAGCAGGGCCGCCGAGGCCCTCATCACGCCCTTGAGCGAGGAGGCTGGCAGCAAGTCAAGGTCGTCCACGGTGTCGTTCGCCCCGGCGGCGGCCCGCCCGGTGCTGACCCTGAAGGGGCCGTGGAAGTCGATACGTACCTTCATCGCCACCACCGCACGATCCGCAGCGCCTGCTCGAGCGGGATGGCGGGGGCCGCGCCCGTCGCCGCGTCGGGCCAGAAGGGCGCGATCACGTCGCGGTGGCCGAGCCGGTCGACGGTGTTGCGCACCCACAACTTCTCCTCTGGTGTGCGGTCCTGCAGCTGCCCGGCCAGATTGGCCCGCAGGGAGGCGGGCAACGCGGCCAGCGCATCCAGCTGGGGGGCCGAGGCTTCGAGCGTGGCGAGCGTGACCGGCGGCGGTAGGTCGTCGCCGCCCTGCCCCTCATCCGTGATGTCGAGGAAGTCCACCGCCGCCTCTGCACCCCGCACTCGCGCCTTCGCTGCGCGCAGCCGCGTCTCGGCCTCCTCCACAACGAGGTGGAAGGGGTACGTGGCCCGCGCGAAGACCAGGCCCGCGGACGCCGACAGTCGCGGCAGATCCGGTATCCCGGCCCGCTTGCGGGTCTCTTCCACCAACCGTCCGAACACGGCGAGATAGTGGCGGGTGAACTGCCAGGCGCGGTCGGCTGGCAGGCTCACCAACACGTCGTCGCCGCCTACCAGATGCGGTACGACCCACAGCAGGGCGCCGTCGTCGGGCCGTCGCACCGCCCGTGCCGCTTCGGTGAGCGCGGTGCGGGTGTGGGTGTTGAGGTCCTTGGAGATCTGCGTCTTGAGCGTGGCGTCGTTCCTCTTGCCGCTCTGGGCGAGGTGGTGGAAGAAGTCACCGAAGGCGTTGCCGTCGATGAAGACGGTGCCGAGGTGGTTCCGGTCGGTGTCTGGTGCGCCGAGTCCGGCCAGGTCGCCGAGGTCTTCCGCGGTACAGGGGACGCCGAGCGTGCTGGCGAGATCGTTCTCAGCGCCCTCGCCCGCGGCCCTGACTTTGCGCGAGTACCGCATCTCGCAGTCGGCGCAGGCATCGCGGGCGTCGTCGGCGGCGACGCCCGCAGGCAGGCGCGCGGCCGCCGGATCCTGATGGCAGACCTGGCACACCACGGCGTAGAAGAACTCGTGGGCCGACGGCAGGTCTGCGAGAACGTCGCCACGGGCCAGGCGCGGACCGATGGTGTCGTGGTGCGCATCGAGATACGTCGCCCCGCTTCCCCACACCGCCTGGAACTCCGCGCCCGGCAGCGCCTTGCGCAGATGGGCGAACACATCACGGGCCAGGGCTCGGGCCACACCCTCATCGCCGTGCTCCAGCACGAGGTTGACGACGCCATCGGCCTCGCCCGCCTCGGTGTTGACCCGGGCGCGCCTGTGCAGCACCGGGTGTCCGTCGGTGAGGCGGGTGGCGTCGACGATCGCGGCGCTCGCCCCTCGCCGCCCCTTGAGCTGGGGCGTACGGGCGAGATAGCTCTGGATACGGACGGCTGACACGTCCAGGTAGAGGGACTCCATCAGCGTTGGCCTCCCCTGCCGGGCGTTCCTCTGCGCGGGGCGTGGCCGCGCTGGCTGGGCGGTGCCGGTTTCGGCCGGGTTCCGCCGGGTGGCCCGCCCTCCGCACCGGGGCGCTGCGGCTGCTGTTGCTGCTCTCGCTGCTGCGGCGCACGCGCACCGTGGCCGGTCCCCCGGTGCTCACGGCCGAGCACCGGGAGGGTCTGGTCGGCGCCGGTCGGGTCGGGGAGCGGGATGAGCGGATAGGTGCCCTTCCTCTCCTCGTAACCGCGCGACTGGGTCCAGAACTCGAATCCCGCGGCGAGACCCGTCTTACCCGACGTGATCTCACCGCGCGGAAGGGGCTGCTCAGGCGGATACCACACGGTCCCCGGCTCCACGCGATCCAGCGTGAGGGCCGCCGCCGCGGCCGGCCAGATCGCCGACACACCGCTGTCCACCCGCTTACGGAAGGCCGCCACCGCCTCGGCGACCGAGACGTCCGGGGCGTCGCCGCCCGCGTAGCGGGAAGCCGCATCGTCGATCTGGAGCCCGCTGATCTCTGCCGTACAGGTGCCGAATCCGAAGGGCCGTCCGCCGCCGACCGCAAGGCCGATACCGGTGCCCTGCTCGCCGGCCTCCAGCAGAAGCTGCGGGGCGAGCGCCGCGAGGACCGCGCCCAGCTCCGCCGTATCCAGACCGCTGAAGTGCACGCTGAATCCGAAGCGGGCACCAGGAAGGACGGCTTCGGCGGTGGAGGCCATCTTGCTGTCCCAGTCCCGGTTCTTGACGCGGAACAGCGGCCGTTCCTGGTGGCGCCCCGTCAGCCAGTACTGCTTGCGACCGCGAAACCGGCGCACCCCGCCCTCGCGCGGTGTGTCGGCTCGCGAACCCCATTCCCTCAGGGCAGTCGCGTAGAGATCGGGGCGAGTCGTCCGGTGCTCCAGGTAGAACTGACCGGCCCCAGGCCTCGGCGCGCCCAGCGGCGCCAGCTTCTCCTCCCGTACGGTGACGGCGGCCAACGGGCGGGCGTCGGAGAACCGCAGGTGTCCGCTGTACGCCTGCTGCTCACTCTCCGGGCCGTCGGAGCCGTTGGTGTCGGCGGAGCCGAAGACCCGGCACGTCGGGCACAGCTGCTCGGCGTCTTCGCAAGGGCGCAGGACGGGAGGCACCCGCTCGGCGGCAGGGTGTTCGCTGGCGTGCCGCCAGATATGGGACAGCGCCATGCCCTCGGTGACCGTCTTCTCAATGGCGGCGAGTCCGACCGAGGTGGTCTCCACTGCCGTGCGCACCCAGATGACCTGGCCCTGGTGCAGCACGGGCCGTGCCTCGTGGCGCTTGCCGACGAGCCGTTCGCCATCCCCGTACTGGTATGTCACGTCGGCGGACTGCGGCTTGTCCGTACGCAGCTTCTTGTCGCGGCGCGCCCGCCGGACGTCGTCCGCGCCTGCTACCGACCGCTGGAAGTCGTCCCATGCCTTGTCGGTCACTCCGGGGACGAGGCTGTCCTGCCCGTCGGCAAGCTCGCCGACGGCGCACAGGAAGGACTTGTACTTCTTCCGGGCCCCGCTGCCGGTGACCAGCACCACCCAGTCGTCGCCCGGCCTGACCCAGTGGTCCTTGGTCGCTTCGTTGCGCCATGTCTCCTGGCGCCCCTTGCCGTATTTCTTCTCTTCCCAACCGCTGATATGCACTGTTGCGCCAGTGACCACTTTGTCCACTCCGCCGAGGAGCTCGGCGAGGCGCCGGGCCGGTACCCAGGCCACAGTGGAGCACAGCCGCAGCCTGGTGGGGCGGCCCTCGTGGGTCTCGTCGACGACGGCGAGCGTCCAGTCGTCGTCGCGTGCCTGCACCGGATCGCGGTAGCCGGGCCGGAAGTCGGCGTCGAAGACGCGCAGGCAGCCGCCGGAGAGGAGCTCGTGCAGTGAGCGGACCATGCCAGCCAGCGATGACCCGGGTAGGAAGGGCACCGCTTCGCCCCGGGTTCCGGGGAAGGTTCGGCGGGGAAACCGATCGGCCTGATCGCTGTGTGCGTCGCTGCGCCGGACTCCCCGCAGGAGTAACGGGCTACGCGCCGTCAGCTCCACGTTGATCCGGCCGGTGTAGCGTCCGGCCGCCAGCCGTGCGTGCCCGGCCGGCGCACGCCGGAAGCCGCTCTCGTCGGCGACCTCGGGGAATGGTACGAAGGTGTAGGGATTGACGAACCTGTCGTGTCCGGGGTGCTGCGCGCTCACGCCGTGGCTCCCGTCGTCCGCGTCTGCTGGGGAAGCGGTGTGCGTACGGGCGGTACGTACGGCACCAGCTCGGTCTGCCGCCCGATCACCGCGCCCAGTGCCAGGACGATGGTGGCGGGCGCGTCGGTGAAGAGTACGCCGCGCACCGGACCCGGACGGCTACTCCGCCCGCTCCACTCGTCGAGCTTGCACTTCCAGTGGTGGGCGACGTACCTGATCAGAGCCTCGTAGGCGGCGGCCCGGTCGGGGATGTTGCCGGAGCGGGTGTCGATGACGAGGGCTCCGAGACAGCGGTTCTCGGCGGGAGTCGTGCCTTCGGGGAAGACGTAACCGCCGCCTCTGCGCGGGTCCGCACCGACCCCTGTCCGGGCCGCTTTCACGGCGTCCTCGACCATCGTCGCGTTGTCCGAGACCCGCAGGACAAGGGCGATCCGCTGAACGCGGGCGCTGTCCTCGGAGTCACTCTCGATGCCGTCCTCGAACTGCCGCCACTCGGGCTCCGCCGCCGGGTCCCTCGTCAGCACCTCTCGCAACTCGGTCTGGTCGTTCGCGTCCGGTACGGCCTTGAGACGGCTGTCGAGTCCGACGGCCGGGAACACCGACTTCCCGCGCTCCTCCGACAGACCCATAAGCTGCGCCCTTATCGTTGCCAGAGTCGCGACGGGTTCCCGTACGTGTGCGTGCGCTTGCGTCGGAGGCTCTTCGGCCGGTGCGCGCCCATCGGGCTCGGCGCTCTCGGCGTACACATCGACGGTGTCGTGCAGCTGGAACTTCAACAGCTGGCCGAGCCGGTAGGCCTCGGGAAGCCGGGCGGTGATGTAGAAGGACACCGACTGAGGGGCGCCCTGTCCTTCGGTCTCCTCGGCCAGCCTCGCCTGCATCACCCGGAAGGCCAGCTCGGTCCGGTCGGCAACGGTCACCCCGCGCAGCATCCCCTCCACGTCCACGGTGAAGCACGTCGAGTGCTTCCGCCGGGCATCGGCCTTCATCAACTCCAGCCGCGACCGGTCCGCGCCCGGCCCCTGCGGCATGTAGAGCACGATGCCGGCCCCCTCACGGTGACGCAGCGCATCGGAGAAGAACGCGAGCACCAACACACCGACAACGAGGCAGAGGACCATCCACCACACCGAGGACCCGACTCCCGGCACCGCCTGTACGAGGTCCGGCAACAGACCGAGCGCGAGCGCGCCGCCGAGCGACGCGAAGACCACGGCACGCCCGTCCCCCGACTTCAGAAACTTCCACAGCCGCCCAAACCACCGCGACAACGGCTCACCCCCGTAGGCCACACCGAACCCAGCGGCGACACGGTAGCAATGACGGTGCGTCAGGCAACCATCTTCACTCATCACTCACACCGACGGGAATGGCTCCGGTGACAGCCCACCCTTGAGAGGTCGAGCAGACCGTGATCGCGCGCAGCCACGTACGCGCAGGTCAGCGGGCATGTTGGAGACTGCCGCGGTCTACGTCACACCACATGCGAGCAACGGATGTCGTTCTTGCGGCTCACGGCAGCCGCGGAACACGGTAAGGTCCGAGGCCGACGCCCGGCCCTCTGGACGCCGCGGCCATTTCCGCTGACGCGAAGCCCGCAGGGCATAGGGCAGAAGCGTGCGGTGGGCACCCTGACTTGAAGTAGCGGTCACACACATTCATGCCTCTGTCGAGCCACACCGCGCGGGTGCCGGACGGCGGCGGCACGCTAATCATGAGCCAGCCACAGGGGCGGCAAGGAGCTATGCGAGCCCGTGCCGACCGGCACCCTGGACGCTACGGCTGCAGACCGGGCGTCTGGGATCGATTGAACATGTCAGGGGCATGACCACCGGCTTCTTCGTAGGTCGGGAGGTCTTCGTAATGTGGATGTCGCGATCGGTGCCGTGGGACGGCCGGGCGGGGACGACCAGAGGACGCACGTGATCGACATCAGTGATGTCGGTGTCTTCCTCGGCCTGGACGTCGGCAAGGGCGAACACCACGCCACCGCCGTCACCCCGGCCGGGAAGAAGGCATTCGACAAACGGCTGCCCAACTGCGAACCCAAGCTCCGCGAGGTCTTCAGCGAGCTGCAGGCCAAGCACGGGAGGGTGCTCGTGGTGGTTGACCAGCCGGCCTCCATTGGAGCCCTGCCCCTCGCGGTGGCCCGCGAGATGGGCTGCCTGGTCGCCTATCTGCCCGGGTTGACCATGCGGCGGATCGCTGACCTCTATCCCGGCGAGGCCAAGACCGATGCCCGCGACGCCCTCGTCATCGCGGACGCGGCCCGCGTCATGCCCCACACGCTCCGCACAATCGAACTCGAAGATGAGACCATCGCCGAGTTGGAGATGATCGTCGGCTTCGACGACGACCTGGCCGGTGAAGCCAACCGCATCAGCAACCGGCTCCGTGGCCTGCTCACCCAGATCCACCCGCACCTGGAGCGAGTCCTCGGCCCGCGCGTCCAACACCCGGCCGTGCTCACACTGCTGGAGCGGTTCGGCTCTCCGGCCCAGATCCGCAAGGCCGGACGACGACGGCTGACCAGCCTGCTCCGGCCGAAGGCACCGCGGATGGCCGAGCGACTGGTGGAGGACATCTTCACCGCACTGGACGAGCAAACCGTGGTCGTCCCCGGCACGGACGCGGCCGCACTCATCGTCCCGAGCCTGGCCGGCTCACTAACCACCATCCTCAACCAGCGCAAACTCCTCGCCACGAGGATCGAGGAACTGCTGGAGAGCCACCCTCTTTCCAAGGTCCTGACGTCCATGCCGGGGATCGGCGTCAGGACCGGAGCCAGGATCCTCATCGACGTCCGAGACGCCAGCAACTTTCCCACCGCAGCCCACCTGGCCGCCTACGCGGGTCTCGCCCCGGCGACGAGGAGCTCGGGCTCCTCGATCCGCGGTGAGCAACCGTCCCGGCGGGGAAACAAGCAGCTCAAACGAGCCTTCTTCCTCTCCGCGTTCGCAGCCCTGGCCGACCCGGCCTCCAGGACCTACTACGACAAGAAGATCAGCCAGGGCAAACACCACACCCAAGCCCTGCTCTGCCTCGCCAGACGACGGGCCGACGTGCTCTTCGCCATGCTCCGCGACGGGACCTTCTACGAACCGCGGACCACAACAGCCGTCACATAACCGGCGGTTCAGCCAGGCACACGACACGATCGGCTTCAACATCGAACCCGAGCACCGGATGACCGTAATCGCCCTCCGGATCCATAAGCACCGGCTTGCCCAGCCGCCGACCGATGTCCCGCAGGAAACAGCAGAACAGATCGAATCGCTCCTGGCCCTGAAGCTCCCGCAGATCAACATCGAAGTCGATCTCCTCCGCCGCATGGAAACGGAAAATCGCCAGCACCTCGGTAGACGGCCAGACCTGCAGCTCAGGGCACTCGGCGTCGGCCGGGCGGTAGAGCACAGTCTCCGCCCTCGGCACCGGCAGCCCCGTCTCGCCCTCGGAGTACTGGCACTTCCAGCCGCGCTCACCGACGAGATCGAGGAGTGCCTGCCAGTCCTCCACCGAGGCATCCGGGACACGCACGTCCGGCAGCGACCCCATCAGATCAGGATCGAAGAAGTACGCGACGTCATCCCACAGCAGATCAGACACCCTGCCATGCTGCCTGGCAGCCCATCCCGACGCAGCCCGATTTCCTTGACGAACCACATAGGGGCACCCCCCGAGGCGATTCCCGCGCGAGCCGTTTAGCCAGGTCACGGGCAACGACTCCACCACAGAGTGGCGTGCATCACAGTTCAGGCGATCCGGCGTCGCGCTCCTCGCGCATCGGGCACCATCGACGCAGGTCAGCACCCTCATACGGCGGGAAGCATTTCCGCTGACGCGAAGCCCGCAGGGCATAGAAACAAGGCTCTAGAACAGATAATGAACTAGATGCAACCATAATTTCCGCTGACACGAAGCCGCAGGGCATAGAAACGTGTGGATGTTGCCGATGCCTTCGTCAGTCGTTGCACATTTCGGCTGACGCGAAGCCCGCAGGGCATAGAAGCATCCACCCTAATCTACCCGTCCTTTCGCGTATTTCCGCTGACGCGATGCCCGCAGGGCATAGAAACTCGGAGAACTGGACCTGCCAAATGCTGTGCCGGGGCTTGAACTTCCGCTGACGATAGGCCCGCGCGACGATCTCCATCGCCGCTGGTCAACAGCCCCTCGGGCGGGTAGGGTGCGCAGCGCCACTAAAGCCCGCAGGGTATAGAAACTTGGAGCTGTTGCAGCCACCCAGGACGATGGACTTGATACGCAGCATAACTAAAGCCCGCAGGGCAAAGAAACGCCATCCCGTTCCGACAAGAAGAACTTTACCCACTGCTATGTTCTGTAGGAGTTAAAGCCCAGAGGGCGTAGAGACCGGACCGCACCGGAGAATGCGAGCCAGTCGATCGTTGGTTCAATGGGCAGCAAAGTCCGCAGGGCATAGAAAAAACGCGTCTGTGGTGGAGAAGCAGATCGCTCCGTATGCCGGCACCGGCGCGCACGACCCACGCCTTCGGAGCGACGACGAGCAGGCTGAGGGCCAGCAGAGAGGCGCGGGCGGACCGCAAACGACAGCTGGCGTACGCCGGTCCGGCACTACGGCTGAAGGAGCGACCCACGGCGCATGGAGCCCACCCCCGGAGGCCGTAACCGCCCTCTGTTCAGCAGGCCCTTCCGAGGCGATTCCCGCGCGAGCCGTTTCCGCAGCTCAGCGACGACAACTCCGCCGGAGAGTGGCGCGCGTCACAGTTCAGGTGATCCGGCGTCGCGCTCCTCGCGCATCGGGCACGATCGACGCAGGTCAGCACCCTCGTACGGCGGGAAGCATTTCCGCTGGCACGAAGCCCGCAGGGCATAGAAACCTCCTTTGGTGACGTGAATCGAACTGCACTGACGTGCGCAACACCTCTAAAGCCCGCAGGGCATAGAAACCCAGAATCCCCAGACGTAGGGCTTCTTCTCCATGGGGAGCATTTCCACTAACGCGAAGCCCGCAGGGCATAGAAACCTCGCCGAACTCCTCCTTGACCGTTCACGTGGCGGCCTCATTTCCGCTAACACGAAGTCCGCAAGGCATAGAAACGGGATATTCTCGTACGCCGAACCGAGAACCGACAGCAACACCGATTTCCGCTGACGCGAAGCCCCCAGGGCATAGAAACGCCAGGATGAGAAACCACACTGGGTGCAGCCCGATGTATTTCCGCTGACGCGAAGCCCGCAGGGCATAGAAACAATACTGCGGTGTCGTCGTTGTCAGGCTTCGGTGTGTGCAGCACCGCTAAAGCCTGCAGGGCATAGAAACTCCCGGCGTCCGAAGAAACCATCAGATGACAGGGCTCCGTCGTTCTCGCGGAGTGGCCGGTTTGATCACGTGATGCCCAGGGCCGGTGAGGGGGCGGGTGGTGTTCGCGGGCGTGGTGGCGGAGGTCTGCGGCGATGTTGGTTTGGCACGGTGAGCCGGAGTGCGCCGATGGCCAGGTTCTGCAGGGTGGCCATGGCCCAGGGCGCCGTGCCTGTCCGTACGCGGGAGGCGTCTACCTACCCCAAGGCCCTCGGCGTCAAGGACGCCGTGCGCGTCGCTTGCCATGGCCATGGAACGAAGGACACGCCTGGATCCTCCGTGCCGACGTCGCCGACTGGTTCGAGGAGGTCCCGCGCTGGCCGCTCCGCTTTGCTCCGTACGCCGGCACCGGCGCGATTACGACCCACGGCTTCGGAAAAGACGAGCAAGCTGCCGGGCCAGCAGAGAGGCGAGGGTGGACCGCAAGCGACAGCAGGCGTACATACCGTCCGGCACTGTGGCTGAAGGCGGCCCCATGACGCATCGGAGCCCCTTCCCGGAGGCACGCAACCGCCCTCAGCTCAGGAGGCCCTCTCGAGGTGATTCCCGCGCGAGCCGTTTCCGCAGCTCAGTGACAACGACTCCGCCGGAGAGTGGCGTGCATCACAGTTCAGGTGATCCGGCGTCGCGCTCCTCGCGCATCGGGCACGATTGACGTGGGTAACACGAACTACACCCAACTCTGAATGCGGCCCGCTCCTTCCGCCGCCAAGTGTGCGGCGGCATGCCCATGGCCGCTGACACCTCCGCCTCGGTCCTGCTTCGCGACCCAGAGGAATCACCAGAACGCCTCCTTGTGCCGAAGTCCTGAAGTGCTGGTGTCACCGTGGACTTTTCGGCCGTCAGATCCCGTCAGCTGAGCGGGCAAGATGGGGGCCGGGTCGACGAGCGCCATCGCTCCTCACGGGGCATAACCGTCGGCCCACTCTTGTGTACTCTGCCTTGTTCTCGGGTCATCACGATGTGCCGTCTCCGGATCAGTGCTGTGGTGAAAATGCTCATTGTCTCGGAACGCCTTCTCCAGCGCGTGGCGCGGACCGAGGCGCTGGCCTTCCTGGTACGCACGTGTGTACTCGGTTTCGCCGAGTGACCTACGGGCATTCTGGAGGCCGCGTTCCCGGTGGGTGGTCATGAGGGCGAAACCGAAGAGCCGAGGAGCGCCGGACGGGTGCCACACGTGGTCCACGGCCCCGAGCACGATTGCCGCCGAGCGTGCGTCGCCGTAGGAGGAGAGCACCCAGGCCAGGGTCTCGCTGACGGCTGCCTCCCCAATGTGTTCGTCGATCTCCCTGCTGTGGAGGAGTGCACGGTGGAGGAGTTGCAGGGCAGTCTTCGGCCGCCCTGCTGCGCTGTGGTTGACGGCGAGGGCCCATAGCAGCCAGCACCGGTGCCATATGTCTCCTCGAGTCTCGGATAGCGCCAGTGCCTGTTCAAGCAGGGCGGTGGAGCGGGTGTGGTCGCCCTGGAGGACGGCGGCGAAGCCGAGTTGAGCGATGCACTGCTGCTGTGTCATCAGCGAGTCGGACCAGTGCCCGGTTGCCAGGGAGGAGCGCGCGTACCGTGCCGCGGTTTCCGTGTCCCCGGTGACCAGTGCCGCCAAGCTCCGTAACTGCAGAAACGCCGCGGTGAGTTCGGCCCTAGCCGCCCTTTGCGTCGAGCGGTCAGCAGTGCCGGAAGCGGCGGGCATGTCGGCCAGCGCTTGTTTGCTCCGGTTGATCACCTCGTGTGTGCCGTTATGGTCTCCGTGGAGGAGGAGCAGGAAGCCGGCCACCCATGCGGCCCGGCACCATGCGGCAGTGGTCTCGGGGGAGGGAGGTCGCGGATGCCGTTCGAGGATCTCGCGCATCCAGTGTGCGCCCTCTCCCGCATTGGCCGACGTCAGACAGTGCAGCCATAAGCCGAGGGACGCGCGCAGCACAGTCTCCGCGGGCTCACCGGTCGGCGGTGGTGCGGTGACGATCTGCCGCAGGTTGGGGTGCTCGGCGCGCAGGCGACGCAGCCAGTCGGCCTGTCCGGGGGAGCCGTAGGCGATCCCCGCCTGTGCGGCGAGGTCGAGATACCAGGCACGGTGGCGACGCAGGGCGAGCTGTGCTCGGCCGCTCTCCGCGAGGCGCCACGCCGACTTCACCGCCCTCCAGGTCGGCGAAGTCCCCGGACCCCGCCCAGCTCTCCCTGACCGAGCGTCACTCTGATTACAGAGAGCTACTTGTCACTTCGCCGTAGCTTCGGGAGAACAGGGCCCTGACCGAGGATCGAACGAAACACATACCCGCAGCGTCGAAGGTACATGAATGTATTGCGCCAAGCCGCCGTCCTGCTCCTGAGTGCCGGGCTGTTGCTCTCCGGCTGCTCGTCCTCGTCCGACAACCCGGGCGACGAGGGGTACACCGGCCCCACCCTGCCCGCCCGCACCGCCACGATGGACAAGTGGCAGAAAGGTCCGGCCGAGCCCAAGCAGCACAAGCCGTATCCGTACGATATCTATACGCACTGCGGGATCAAGTGGGTGAAGTTCGGCGGCCGTTGGTGGGTCCTCGACTACGTGTTCCCCGGCGTCGAGCAGGTCAAGGGTGAGCCTCCCTCACAGACCACCCAGATGCTCGCCGGCTACATGACCCTGATCGGCCCGGACACTGCCAACTTCGACGCCGCCGGGATGCCCACGATGCAATTCGTACCGACCAAGGACGAACCGCCGGGCTGCGCCTAGGCGCGCGGCCGTGGAGACTCCACCAACCTCGCGCCGTACAGTGAAGGCGCCCTGAGCACACCCAGCGCTGGGAGGCTCGATGAGCGTTTCCTATCGGCACAGCGAAGATCACAGCGGTGGAAGGGAGATCAGGATCTCCCTGACCCGGCTGGAGTCCGAGTGCGTAGGCCGTGATGCCCTGCTCATGGCAGAGCTTCTTGACAGTGCCCTCTGGGCGGTATCGGACAGTTGCCACACCGTCCCGGCCTCCACGCGTACAGGCAGGGGCTGGCCGGTGTGCGGTCGATGGGCAGGCGCGCCCCGGCGAGGGCGACGATCTGGTGCCTGTGGTCGCCGAGGCAGACGCGCTGTCGGTGTCGGTGGCCGCGAGCTGGTCGAGCAGCTGCAGCACGGTCGCCAGGGACGACTTGCCCCAGTGCTCGCCGCCGTCGGGAATCGAGTTGTAGATGTGCACGACCGGGATGAAGTCCACCATCAGGTCGAGGCGGTCCAGGACCTGGCCGTCGGAGCGGACCCGGTAGGCGGCCTTGTCGGCGGGCAGCGAGTACACGTCGTGGACGCCACCGATGTCTTCCAGCAGCCACTCGGCATCCGACAAGTAGCAGGTCGTACCCGAACGGCGGCCGGGCGCCCACGGGTAGGTACGCAGCACGCTGCCGCTCACAGCATCGAGGGTGTCGCCGACGGTCAGCACCGGGTCGCCCTCGGCGCCGACGACCTGCTCACGGATCGCCCGCCCATCCGGTGTGATGCCGGGTGCGGTCGCCGCGCCGATCGGCCCCAGCTCGTAGGTGATGCGCCGCAGCCGTGTTTTCAGGCCGCGCACCGGGTCGGCGGGCAGCTCCCACGCGAAGTGCACCCGGGAGGGGTATTCGGCGGAGTCCTGCTCGCCGTCGTCCCACTCGGGGAAGTAGAACCCGGGTCGTAGGTGCGCAGCAGCACCCGCTGCTTGGCCGGCTCCCACGCCAGAGTGAACACCCCGTCACCGCTGCGCACCGCGCACCGCTCGGCCTGCTGGACGCGTAGCGGCCACAGTTCCTTGTCCCGCCCAGGCACGTAGCCGCTCCTGCAGGTCGGCCGCCAGCACCGCGTCGGCGGGCGGCTTCTCCTGGTCGCCGTGGACCTCGGCGTCGTCGGCGCCGGGCACCACGATGGTCTGCTCCGCGCCCAGCAGATACCCAAGAGTGGTGTCGATCAGCTTCGAGGGGTCGCCCAACTCGCGGCGCTCCACGCCCTCGTGGTCGCCGGTAACGGCGGCGAGCTGCCCGGCCTGGTTGGAGTCGTAGGCGGCCAGCAACTTGTAGGCCGCGAGGCGCCGCCTATCCGGCTCGGGCACCCAGGAGGAGTTGACCTCGGGGAAGGCACGGTGGCCGGGGCGGTGCGGGTCGGCCATCGCCGGTTTGTAGTTGAGCCACGACCAGGCGTCGATGACGAGTTCACGCAGCCTCACGGGTGCCCTCCACGCTGCAAGGCCCCGCGCCCGCGCCGACCAGGATACGGCGCACAGCCGCCTGTGTGCCTTGGGCTGCGCCGCACTCGGCGGCTGCGGCCTGCTGGGTCAGCTTCCCGGAACGTAGGCCATTGAGTCGCAGGATCCCCAGTTGCCGTCGATTCGGCAGATGGGCTGTCCCTTGGTGTCGAAGGACACGGTGGGCGAATACAGTTCCCCGGCCGTCGGGAACGGCTGCCCGGCCGTGCGGGCGTCCTCACGGGCGTGGACCGCGTCGTTGAACACGACACGGGCGCATCCGAACCCCCGTGCCAACGTGGTCTGCTGGACGGCGTTCGGGTACAACCTGAAGGCGTACCGAAGCCGCATGATCCGGACGCTAACACTGCACACTGACAACCCGGGGACGGATCAGCCGCATCCAGCCCCACTGGAACGATACGGCGACGCTCCGCGTCGCCCCCCACAAGACTCGCCTCACCTCCGGCCCTTAGGCCGGAACACCGCGAATGAATCCCGGTAGCCTTTCTCCACCTCGCGTTCGGCACGGCTCTCTTGGTGGCGTCGGCGTTGTTACGCTCCGGCACCTCTTGCTGCGGCCGTGATTCCCGCATTGCCGACGTCACCGGCTCGGAGAGTCGGCGGCGCCGGAGGAGTGGCTGCCGTCTTCGAAGCCCTTGCGGTAGACCGTGGCGACTGCGGTGAGGTGAGGCCCGAGGGGAGCCTTCACGGCGGGCTGCAGCGTCCTGAGCCACCCACCGGCGTCCCGGCCTGCTGTCCGAACTCGTCGTGACGGGCGCGGCTGTTCCCGAGTCGTGACTGTAGACCCTTGGCCGCTCGGGAGGCCTGTGTTCGACTGGCACGCATGCCTGCACAGCCCACGGATCGCCCCGTTCTCCTGAGCGGCCGGCGTCGCTCCGTCGTCCGCTGTACCGTCGCCCTGGTGCTCGCCGCGCTCGCCGCGCTGCTGCCCGGCAGTGTGACGGCGTCCGCGGAACCCACCCCCGATTCCGGGCTCGTGGCGCCGAGGACGTATCACGTGAAGCCGCCCGGCGGCCGCAAGCGCCCCGAGCGGGACAAGCGCATCCACATCCAGTACAGACGCGGCGGCAGCGAGGGAGTGGGCGAGAAAACGGGACGCCTCACGATGGATGTCAGCGGCTCGAAGGAGACGCTGCGGCTGAAGCAGTTCGGCAACGGCTGCAGCAGCACCGGCGAGGTGACCGTGGTGTGCGAAGTCGGCGCGAGCTACAACAGTTGGGCGGACTGGGCGGGCGCGCTTCCCTACGCCGCGCCCGGCAGCAAGGCCGGCGACCGGGGCGAGCTCCACCTGCGCTACCGGGCCCCGGACGGCCACGTTTCCACCGCGACGACCACGGTGGTGGTCGGCGGGCCCATCCTGGAGGTCCGGCGCCCCAAGACCATCGCCGGCGTACGGCCCGGCGCCGAGACCGGCCTGGACCTCGCCGTCCGCAACACGGGCGAGACGACGGCCGACGGCGTGGCCCTGATGGTCGAGGCCGGCAGCGAGCTGACATTGACGCAACGCTTCGCCAACTGCCGCTACACCGAGGGCGACGACGCACCGCGAAACGCCTACTGCACCTTCCCGGACCTGCGGTTGCGCCCCGGACAGACGGTGGTGTTCAGCCCCGGTCTGCGGATACGCACCCCCAGGACACTGGACCACGGCTCGCTGCGCCAATCCGCCTGGCCGCTGGACCTCGGCCCGTACGAGGACGTGCGCGTGCCCGACGGCGGTGAGCCCGGCGACGGCCCGCCGTTGCGAGCGCAGGTGCGCTCGGGCGGCAGCGGGCAGTGGAGCGACGAGCGCGAGGCGTGGACCGAGGTGCGCACGGACAACCCCGCCGACTACGCGGCGATCGGTGCCCACGTGCGGGCGGCCCCGGGCGAAAAGCAGGAGGTGCGGGTCGGCGCCCGCACCGACGGGCCCGGCGAGCCGGGACAGGGCGGAGCGTACGACCTGGTCTTCACGGTGCCGCGCGGAGCCGAGGTGCTGAAGGAGCCTATGGAGGAGATCGACGAGGACGTTTTCGAGCCGTCGTGCCGGCACCAGGGCAACGTCTACACCTGCCCGTTGCGCGTGCACGAACCGGGCACCGAGGAGACCCTCCCGTTCACGCTGAGGTTCGGCAAGGACGCCGGTGACGGTGCCGTCCGGCTCAAGGAGCGTAAGGGCGACGAACCGCCCGAGGACCCCGACACGTCCGACCACACGGCCGCGGTGACCGTGGATCTCGATGCCGCGTACGCGTCCTCCACCACCTCGGGGCACCACGTCGCGTGGGGCGTCACCGGCGCCCTCGCGGCGTTCGTCGTCGCCTACGGGGCCCTGCTGCTGTGGCGACGACGGCAGCAGCACTGACCGCCACGCCGCCGGTCAGCGCGTCGACGACGGCAGACTGCACCTGATGGCAGGCGCCTTCGAAGTCCCGGGCGCGGCTGCAGGTGCGGCTGTAAAGCGCGCCGCGGCCGTTCGTGCGTACGCGGCCAGGACGCACCGAACCCGGCAGCGACCACGGGCCGGCTGCGCCGCCTGCTCTCCCAGTGTAGTCCGCTCCTACCCGTCGGTGAGGCTGAGCGGGCCGCCCGGGCAGGACGAGGACTACCCGATGGTCAAGTTCGGGCATCCCAAGGACCGGCGGGTGGACTTGAAGCAGGTCCAGGCCGGCATCGGGGTGGCCGCCGACGGCGGCGTCCCGGTCTTCTCCCGCGTCCTTTCCGGCGGCGCCGGGGAGGTCTCCCAGGTCGTCGGCGCGATATACAGGCCCTCAAGGCACTCGCCGGCGAGCGACGCCTGCTGATGGTCGCGGACTCCAAGCTGTACTCCTGGGGCAACATCGGTGCGCTGCTGGCCGCCGAGGTGGACTTCATCGCGCCGGTACCGGCGTCCAAGATCGGCGACGAGTTCTGGGCCGGCCTGGACCTCCAGCAGGCCGCGCCGGTGGACTACACCGCCGAGCGGGAGGAGCACCTGCCGCCCGAGCAGCGCGGGCACTACCGCGTCTTTCAGGACATCCAGCGCATCCCCGGGCCACGCAAGCGCGATCCGGTGCTACAGGTGCGCCGGATCCTGGTGCACTCCACCGGTAACGCCGCCGGCCAGCGCCAAGCGCGCACCAAGCGGCTGGCCAAGGCCACAGCCGAACTGGAGAAGGTGCAGCGCGGGGCCGGTGGCCGCTACTACAACATGGCTGAGAAGCTCGCCGCCCGGGTCGGGGTAATCGCCAAGACCCGCAGGGTCGCCTCCTGCCTACGCACCGAGATCGGCACCGACGAGGAGGGCCGGCCGACTCTGGCCTGGCACTTCGACGAGCACATGCAGGCCGTGCAGGCGGCGGCCGACGGCTGGTACGCGCTGATCGCCTCCCGCCCGATCGAGCAGGCCACCCCCGCCCAAGTCCTGCTGGACTATAAAGGACAGGGCGACGCCGAGCGCCGCTACGGCGACTTCAAGGGGACGCTGGCGGTCACCCCGGTGTTCGTCCAGCACAACCGGCGCGTCGCCGCCCTCGTCCAGGTCATCTGCCTGGCCCTGCTGGTGTTCTGCCTGATCGAGCGGCAGGTACGGCAGGCGCTGGAACGCGATGGAGACGGCACGATGCCCGGGATCTACCCGGGCCGCCGCCGAGTGCGGCCCACGGGCCGGATGATCCTGCATCACCTCGGTGAGCTCCAGCTACGCATCCGCGGGGCCACCGACCCGCCCACCATCATCCTCAGCCAGGTCGTCCAGGTCGACCTCCTCGATCTGCTGGGACTCGACGTGCGACGTCCACGCTGGCTGCAGACCTGAACAGCACCCGCAGCGACCCGCGAAATGCGGGGCTAGGACGCCGCTGGGCGGCGGCCATGCCGCGGGCGCCGGTGACGGAGCCCGCGCCGGCTGGCTGGTCCGGCCTTACTTCCGCCAGAACAGGTGGTGCGTCACGCCGCTCGGGCTGGGCACGACGTCCTGGTGGAACCGGTCGAGCAGCTCATCGGGGGACTCCCACAGCCGGGCCCCGGAGCCGAGCTTCGTCGGCGCGACCGCCACATGCAAGGTGTCGAGGAGGTCGGCCTCGAGGAACTGCCGGATGATCGTGGCCCCACCGCCCAGCCGGACGTCCTGGCCCTGCGCTGCCTCCTTCGCCTGGGCGAGCACCGCGGCCGGGTCGCCGTCGACGAAGTGGAACGTGGTGTCGGAGAGCGTGAACGACGGGCGCTTGTGGTGCGTCATGACGAACACCGGCGTGTGGAACGGGGGCTCGTCACCCCACCATCCCTGCCACTCGTGGTCCTGCCAGGGCCCGCGCTGCGGCCCGAACTTGTTGCGGCCCATGATCTCGGCGCCGATGTTGCGGGCGTAGTCCCGCGTGAAGTAGTCGTCCAGACCTCGGCTGCCACCGGGTTCGGAGCGGTTGATGGGTGGGTGGTCGGTGGCAAAGGCCCAGGCGAGCAAGTTCCCCGGATCGGCATGGCCGAACGGCTTCTCGAGGCTCTGGCCCTCGCCGGCGCCGAACCCGTCGCTCGAGACGGTGAAGTTCTGGACCCGCAGCAACTGGCTCATGTCGCTCCTCCTGCTTCGCACTTTCTGATCACCTGACGAACGGTAGACCGGCCGGGCCGGGAAAACTCATCGCCGCATCGTGCAGTTCTCATCGAGCTCCCGCAGCCGCGCGCAGGGCGACGACTCCCCGTGGTCATCCCCCGGCGCGGCCGCGTACCCCTCACCGGGCGAGCGTCCAGCGGAAGCGGGGGGGCTTCCGGCCCTTGCTTTCGCCGCGGGCGGCCGCAGCCTGGTGGGCCAGCTCCCGGTTGGCCACCAGCACCTCGATCACCTGGCCGTGCGTCAGCTCCGCCCGGGGATCGGGCGGGCAAAGGGCATCGACGATCCCCGCAACATCCAGCCGGCGCAGAAACTCGGCAGCGACGGGCAGAGCGCCCAAACGCTTGGTCACCACGGACTCGATCACGCACTCCATACGGGGGCGTTCCGTTCGTGGCCGCGGGGACCGGGAAGTCATCGACACACCCGATCCAACGTTGACAGGCCCGTGCCGGACACTGCCCGGCCCCGCTCCTCCAGCCGAATCAGCGACCCGCGAAATACGGGACTAGTCCCCTGGTCGGCGGCACTCGATCCCGATACAACAGCGCGTCGCCTGATGTTCGCCTCTCCGTCACCCGTCAACGCGATAGATCGGCAAGCATCTATCTTCTATTCGCGGTATGCCGAGGGAGAACTACGGTGCAGCGCCCACGTCCGAGACCTAGGGCCCGAAGGGTCATTCCGATAGCCGCCGTTTCCATGGCGGCCGTGCTGCTGGCGGGATGCGGATTCGTGGGCTCGGAGGACGGGGACGGTCGTCCGTCCGCCACGCCTGCTGCGGTCGCCGACATCGCGTGCGCCAAGAAGGGGAAAGTCCCCGGCTCGGGATCAACCGCCCAGCAGAACGCCATGAAGTACTGGATCAAGCAGTACCAGCGTGCCTGTCCTGGCGTGCAGATCGCCTACAACCCCATTGGTTCGGGTGCTGGTGTTGCCCAGTTCCTGCGGGGAGCTACTGCGTTCGGGGGCTCCGACAGCGCGCTCAAGCCCGAAGATGTCGAATTGTCGTCGAAGGACGTCTGCCCAGGCGGCAGAGCCATCGACCTGCCGATGGTTGGCGGCCCCATCGCGATCGGCTACAACCTGGTCGGCGTGGACGACCTTGTGCTGGACGCCCCGACTCTCGCCAAAATCTTCGACGCCCAGATCACGACCTGGAACGACCCAGCCATCCGGAAGCTGAACCCGGACACCAAACTGCCATCCATACGGATTCACCCCGTACACCGATCGGACGACTCGGGGACGACTCAGAACTTCCAGGCCTACCTCTCCGGGGCCGCCCAAGAGGTGTGGCAATACCCGGCGGAGAAGACCTGGCATGGCCGGCTCGGCGAGTCCGCAGAAGGGTCGAGCGAGGTTGCCTCGGTGGTCAATTCGACCGAGGGTGCCATCGGCTACTTCGAGCTCTCCTTCTCCGCCGCCCTGAAGATCGACACGGTCAGCATCGACACCGGAGCACCCGAGCCCGTGGCGCCATCACCGAAGACCGCATCCGCCGGCATCGCCACAGCCGAGGTCGCGGGCAAGGGCAAGGACATGACCTTGAAGTTCGACTACGCGACCCATAAAGAAGGCGCATATCCGATCGTCCTGATCAGCTACGAGATCGTGTGCGACACGGGGAACCAGGCCGCGACCCTCCCGGCCCTCAAGTCGTTCCTGACCTACACCGCGAGCGAAGAGGGCCAGAAGCCGCTGGCCAAGATTCACTATGCGCCGCTGCCGGACTCCGTCGCCGCAGAGGTTCGCAAGGTCGTACGGACGCTGTCCTGACCGCTTGCGGCAGGCGTTTCCCTCGGATTACCTCCGGACCCCATGAGGATGCCAGCACGGGTGGCTGCGGTTCTGCTATGCGTGCCAAGGCATGCGGGCGCACTCTGCCGCATCGGCGGATCCCGGGCAGAATGCGGACGCATGACACAACCCACGACGGACTGGTCGCAGCTCACGCATGCATATGGGTCGGCAGACGACATACCCGGCCTCTTCGCCCGACTCGACGGCGGGCAGGAGGACGAGAAGGTCTGGCACGCCCTCTGGTCAGCACTCTGCCACCAAGGAACCGTGTACGAGGCCAGTTACGCCGCCTTGCCGACCCTCGCAGACATCGCCACTGGCCGCGCGTCGGGCGCTCGGAAGGAAGCGGTGCTCATGGCGGGCGTGATCGTCGCCGAATCCGGCGCGGAACAGCGCGCCTATTACGCCGCCGAGGTCACCGAGTTGCTGTCTGCGGCCCGCGTCTGTCTGACCGCCGCCTCCGCCGACGCACCGGAGACGTTCGTGTACCTGGTGCAGTGCCTGCTGGCGTTTGAGGGCGTGCCGATCTGGTCTCAGCGACTTGAACTGCTGTTTGAGGAATTCGAGGCCGAGTGCCCTGAGTGCGAGGCGCTCACCGGCATCCTGCTGGGCGAATACTCGAACGAGTGTGATGCCGATCTGCACCCGGCGCGCCCGGGCGAGCTGACAGGCATCGGCGCCCGGGTGCACAACATGGCGCGCGACGCCGGCCACGACCAGGTCGCCGAGTGGGTGACCCACCTCTTCGGGCAGGTGACGTGCCCGGAGTGTGAGACCACGTTCACGATCCCCGAAGGTATCGCCAACTACTAGGCCGGCCCCGGCTCGTCAGGGGTGTCATAGCAGTTCAGCGATCTCGCGGGCCGCGTCGCGCGCGGGTCGGCCGACACCGATCAGGGTGGCCGAAGCAGGGCCGGTCCAGTCGCCGTAGCCGAGGAGATGGAGGCGGGGCTCGGCCACGGCCCGGGTGCCGATGGTGGGGATGTGGCCGCGTCGGCCCCGGATCTGGAGCGGCGCGAGATGGGAAAGGGTCGGTCGGAAGCCTGTGCACCAGATGACGGCGTCCGCCTCGGCGCTGGTGCCGTCGGCCCATACGACTCCGTGGGCCGTGAGATGCGTGAACATCGGCGACGCCTTCAGCAGCCCGGCATCACGTGCTTCCCGCACCGGCGGGACGGCGACGATGTCGCCCAAGGACGCAACGCCGCCGGAATCGGTCCGGCCCTCGTCCAGGGCGCGGCGGCGAGCGGTGGCCACGTCGAAAAGGGCGCGTCCGTCGATGTCGTCGGGGAGGAATCGGGGCGGGCGCTGAGTGACCCAGGTCAGTTCGGTGTCGTACGCGAGGTCAGCGGCGATCTGGGCGCCTGAGTTGCCGCCGCCGACCACGATGACCCGTCGCCCAGCGAAATCGCGTGGGCCGCGGTATTCGACGGTGTGCAACTGGCGCCCGTGGAAGCCGGATCGCCCTGGGACGGCGGGGAGGAAGGGCCGCCACCAGGTGCCCGTGGCGCTGATGACGGCCCGAGCGAGCCACGTGCCGGAGTCGGTCTCGACGCGCAGGCACTTGCCGTCACCGCCTGCGCGGTGGACTCCCTTGACCCGGACGGGGCGTCGCACGGGGAGGTCGTAGCGCCGCTCGTAGTCGGCGAGGTAGGCGACCACGTGACGCGCGTCCGGATACGTCTCGCCGACCTGTACGGGCATCGGGCGCCCGGGTAGCGAGGAGTAGGCGGCCGGAGAGAACAGATGCAGGGAGCCCCAGGCGTGCTGCCAGGCGCCGCCCGCCTCGGCCTGGGCGTCGAGGATGACGAAGTCCAGGCCGAGGCGGCGCAGGTGGTAACCGGCGGCGAGCCCTGCCTGGCCGCCGCCGATCACCACCACGTCGACGTGGTGGGTCATGAACTCAGCGGGGCTGCCGTGAACTTCTTGCGCCAGGCCAGGGACACGTACACGAGCGCGACCAGAACCGGGACCTCGATGAGCGGGCCCACGACTCCGGACAGGGCCTGACCGCTCGTCACCCCGAAGGTGGCGATGGCGACCGCGATGGCCAGTTCGAAGTTGTTGCCGGCGGCGGTGAACGCGAGGGTGGCGGTGCGGTCGTAGGCGAGGCCGATGATCTTGCCGAGGGCGAAGGTGCCGAACCACATGATGGCGAAGTAGGCGAGCAGCGGCAGCGCGATGCGGGCGACGTCCAGCGGCTGCGAGGTGATCGTCTTCCCCTGCAGGGCGAAGAGGATGACGATGGTGAAGAGCAGGCCGTACAGCGCCCAAGGGCCGATCTTCGGCAGGAAGTTGGACTCGTACTTCTCACGGCCCAGCTTCTGCTCGCCGATGCGGCGGGTCAGGAACCCGGCGAGGAGCGGGATGCCGAGGAAGATGACGACGTTCAGGGCGATCTTCCACATCGAGATGTCGAGGTGCTGACCGTCGCCCAGGCCCAGCCAGCCCGGCAGCAGGTCGAGGTAGAACCAGCCCAGCAGGCCGAACGCCAGCACCTGGAAGATCGAGTTCAACGCCACCAGCACCGCGGCGGCTTCCCGGTCACCGCAGGCCAGGTCGTTCCAGATGATCACCATGGCGATGCAGCGGGCGAGCCCCACGATGATCAAGCCGGTGCGGTACTCGGGCAGGTCCGGCAGGAAGATCCAGGCCAGCGCGAACATCACGGCCGGGCCGACTATCCAGTTGATGACCAGCGACGAGACCATCAGCTTGCGGTCGCCGGTGACGGCGTCGAGCTTGTCGTAGCGGACCTTGGCCAGCACCGGATACATCATGATCAGCAGGCCGAGGGCGATCGGCAGGGAGATGTCGCCGATCTCCACCTTCGCCAGCGCGTCGTTCAGTCCGGGGATCGCGCGGCCGAGGCCAAGTCCGACGGCCATTGCGGCGAGGATCCACACCGCGAGGAAGCGGTCCAGTGTGGAGAGCTTCGCGACGACCGAGGATTCCTCCAGGGTCGTGGGTGCTTCGGTGCGGGTCACGGGCAGGCTCGCTTTCGGGAGGTTTCAACGGTCGTACGCGCGGTGTCCGCCAGGTCGCCGAACAGCCCGGCAAGGGAGTCCAGCACCTCAGGGCGAAGCTTGTAGTAGGTGAAGCGGCCGCAGGGCTCGGTCTCCACGACGCCCGCCTCTCGCAGCACCCGCAGATGGTTGGAGAGATTCGTCTGCCGCGCGCCGGTCTCCGCCACGAGATGGCTGGTACAGAGGGTCTCGTGGGCGAGCAAGGTCACGATCTGAAGCCTGAGCGGGTCGGCCAGGACCCGGATCAGTTCAGTGTTGGCTGACGTCATCATGGGCTGATACTCTCACATCAGTGGCTGGTGATGCCACCGGGTACTGATGTCATTCGGTCCTGACCCGTACTGAGACAAGAGAGACCTCGACCATGTCCGAGAAGCCCTCCGTCCTGTTCGTCTGTGTCCACAACGCCGGCCGTTCCCAGATGGCCGCGGCGTGGCTGACCCACCTGGCCGGGGACCGCGTCGAGGTCCGCTCGGCGGGATCCAACCCGGGCAAGGCCGTGAACCCCGCGGCTGTCGAGGCCATGCGCGAGGTCGACATCGACATCTCCGCCGAGACCCCGAAGATCCTCACCGTCGACGCCGTCAAGGAGTCCGACGTCTGCATCACGATGGGCTGCGGCGACACGTGCCCGGTCTTCCCCGGCAAGCGGTACCTGGACTGGAAGCTGGACGACCCGGCCGGTCAGGGCGTCGAGGCCGTCCGCCCCATCCGCGACGAAATCAAGGTGCTCGTCGTGGGCCTGATCGAGGAGATCGCGCCGGAGCCCAAGGCATGAGCACGACCACGGACGCGGGCATACGCAACGTCATCATCATCGGGTCAGGCCCGGCGGGCTACACCGCCGCGCTCTACACCGCCCGCGCCAACCTCGAGCCCCTCGTCTTCGGCGGCGCGATCTTCGTCGGCGGCTCGCTGACGACGACCACCGAGGTCGAGAACTTCCCCGGCTTCCCCGAGGGCGTCCAGGGCCCCGAACTCATGGAGAACATGCGGGCCCAGGCCGAACGCTTCGGCGCCGAGATGGTCGACGACGACATCGTCGCCGTCGACCTGACCGGCGACATCAAGACCGTCACCGACACCGCCGGCACCGTCCACCGCGCGAGGGCCGTGATCGTCGCGACCGGCTCCGGCTACCGCAAGCTCGGCCTGCCCAAGGAGGACGAACTGTCCGGCCGGGGAGTGTCCTGGTGCGCAACCTGCGATGGATTCTTCTTCCGCGACCGCGACATCGTCGTGGTGGGCGGCGGCGACACCGCCATGGAGGAGGCCACCTTCCTCACCAGGTTCGCCAAGTCTGTCACCGTCGTGCACCGGCGCAGCACCCTGCGGGCCTCGCAGGTCATGCAGAACCGGGCGTTCGCCGACGACAAGATCTCCTTCGCCTTCAACAGCGAGATCGCCGAAATCCACGACGATAACGGCATGTTGGCCGGCCTGACGCTGCGCGACACCGTCACCGGTGAGACGCGCAAGCTGGACGCCACCGGATTGTTCATCGCGATCGGCCACGACCCGCGCACGGAACTCTTCACCGGCCAGATGGACTTGGACGCCGAGGGCTATCTGAAGGTGGAGTCGCCCTCGACACGTACGAGCATCCCGGGCGTCTTCGGCGCGGGCGACGTCGTCGACCACACCTACCGCCAGGCCATCACCGCCGCTGGCTCCGGCTGCGCGGCCGCACTGGACGCCGAGCGGTATCTCGCCGCCCTGGCCGACAGGGAGAAGACCGCCGAGCCGGAAACCGCCGCGGCAGCGGTCTGACCGCACGATTCACCAGGAGGCCCTCATGGCTCTCAAGAACGTCACCGACGACTCCTTCGAGCAGGACGTCCTCAAGAGCGACAAGCCCGTGCTCGTCGACTTCTGGGCGGCCTGGTGCGGCCCGTGCCGCCAGATCGCCCCGTCCCTGGAAGCGATCGCCGCCGAGCACGGCGAGCAGATCGAGATCGTCAAGCTCAACATCGACGAGAACCCTGACACAGCCGCGAAGTACGGCGTCATGTCCATCCCGACGATGAACGTCTACGTCGGCGGCGAGGTCGCCAAGACCATCGTGGGCGCCAAGCCGAAGGCCGCGCTGGAACGCGACCTGGAGAACTTCCTCGGCTGAGCCCGGAAGTCGTGGAACTGCCCGGTACGGCTCGCCTCTGCGGCGGCGTGCCGGACTGTTCCACGTCTGCGACTGCGACACTTACACACAAGCTTGTGCAATAGTGAATTTCGTGGCTCGGAAGTCCGTGGACTGGGGTGATGGCGGCCAGTCGCCGTCGCTAGACCGCACCCTCCTCGCGTCCACGGACGCAGGCGAAGGAGACCGCGCCCATGGCCGCTTCCGGTGATCAGGAACTGCGCGAACAGGTTCGCGAGAGGTACGCCACGGCCGCCCGCGTCGTAGCAACAGGATCAACCGACGCCTGTTGTTCCGGCGAGAGCTGCCGCCCGGCTGCCGCTGCCATCGATGAGACCTTCGGCGCGGAGCTCTATACCGCCGACGAACGCGGCGAGCTGCCCGCGGCCGCCGTCGCCGCCAGTCTCGGTTGCGGCAACCCGCTCGCTGTCGCCGAACTGCACGAGGGCCATACCGTTCTCGATCTCGGCTCCGGAGGTGGCATCGATGTACTGCTCTCCGCTCGCCGCATCGGGCCCACCGGCACCGCCTACGGGCTCGACATGACCGACGAGATGCTCGAACTCGCCCGCACCAATGCCGCCCAAGCAGGTGCCACGAACGTCGAGTTCCTCAAGGGTGAGATCGAAGCCGTCCCGCTGCCCGACGACTCGGTCGATGTGGTCATTTCCAATTGCGTCATCAACCTGTCCACCGAGAAGCCCGCCGTGTTCGCCGAGATCTACCGCGTACTGCGGCCGGGGGGTCGCATCGGCATCAGCGACGTCGTCGCCGACGACCGTCTCACGAAGGCGGACCGTGCCGCACGCGGCAGCCATGTGGGCTGCATTGCGGGCGCGTTGACCTTCGCGGAGTATCGCGAGCAGCTAGCCTCGGCGGGATTTACCGACATCAGCCTTACGCCCACTCACCAGGTCGCCGATGACATGCGTGCGGCGATCGTGCGGGCCACGAAACCCGCATCCTGATCGCGGCGGTGTGGCTACAGGCGACCGGAAGCCGTAGCCACAGGTGAGGCGAGCGACGGGCTCAGGATCTCGCGGACCCTGTTCAGGCCGTCGTAGTTCACCGAGTACCACGCCCAGGTCCCGCGGCGTTCGCGGTTCAGGAGACCCGCCTCGATCATGATCTTCAGGTGGTGGCTGACGGTCGGCTGCCGCAGCCCCAGGCAGTCGGCCAGGTCGCAGACGCAGGCTTCACCGGCCGGCGCCCGCTCGATGATCCGGAATATCTGAAGCCGTGTGGGGTCGGCGATGGCCTTGAGCATGAGGGCAAGGCGCTCGGCCTCATCGCGGTCGATGAGCAGGCACGCAAGGCTGGGCGTACAGGTTTCAGCCTTCGTCTCGTCCGCTACCTCCGCGGCGCCCAATTCAGTGATAGCCACCTATGCACCATAGGCCGAGGCCGGACACCGTTAGGTGTTCGAAGGCTCACCAGCGTCCTTGTTCGACAAGCGTTCACTTAGATTTCCGCCTATCCAAGACATAGATATATGCCTATTCTCGGTGGTGAGAGAGGTGCTGCGAGCCGCCAGCCGAGGAGCTGCCCCATGGACGAGTTACTCAGGTTGAACTCGTGGAGTCCGGCGGTCTGATCGCGTCCTCGTCCATGGTCAGACCGGTGGGTGGCAGACAGCCGTCGACCAGATGAGGCCGGTACTGGATCTTCTTCAGTTTCCGCTTGATCACGCGGGTGAGGTGCGTGAGGTCGGCGGCGGCGAAGTCGGCCAGGTGCCGCTTGAGGAGCGACCAGATCCCCTCGGCCGGGTTCAGCTCCGGTGCGTAAGAGGGCATCTGGAAGATCTGTAACCAGTCCTGGTGCTCCTCGGCGAAGTCCGCCAGCTCCTTCACCAGGTGCACGTTCAGGTTGTCCCAGCGCCACACCACCGGGGTGTCGAGCTGGATGTGGGTCATGACGATCAGATCGCGGTACTGGCGCCAGGAGAACGCCTTCGGCTCTCCCCGGCGCCCGTGCCAGATGTGCAGCTTGAAGAAGAACCGGGAGCGGTGTCCGGCGCGGTAGCAGACCACGCCGGCGATGTTGACCCGTCCTCGGTTGCGTCCGCGCACCCGCACCACCGGCCGTGCTCCGCGCGGTGCCCAGGTGTGTCCCTTCGGCGGCCTCAGCCCCTGGCCTGCCTCGTCCTCGAAGCAGATGTGGGCGCCCAGGTCCGCCGCGGTCCCTTTACCTGCGGCCACACCTTAGCCTTCCACACCTCGATCGCCTCGTCGTCGCGTTCGATCGCCCGCCGCAGGGGCACCTGCGCGGACCAGCCGTGCCGCCGCAACAGCTTCCACACCCCCTGGATCGTGTACCCGATGCGGAACATCCGCCCGATCAGCAGGTTGACCCGCTTCAGTGTCCACCCCTGGAACTCGTCGTCCCAGCCGTGCACGAGCGGGCCTCGCTGCAACTCCCGCTCCAGCCGCTCCCACTGCCGGGAACTCAGCCGTTCCACCGAGGCCTGCCCCTTCGAGCGCAGGGCGTCCGCACCGCCCTCCTCCCACTCCCGCCGCCAACGTCGCACCGACCGCGACGTCACCCGAAGCTCTCTCGCGACGCCCTCGGTCTTCTCACCGCGGGCGAACCGCTCGGCCGCCTCAAGGCGCACCCGCTCCCGCTTTTCCTGCTCCTTGGGCGTCAGCCCGCCACCATGCGCGTACCGCATGACGACGTCGTACCGCAACGATCAAGAACCGTCACGGCCACCTGAGCCGAAGCCCAGTACTTGTCACCGGTGAAGCCGGATGAGCTGGCCGACAGGACGGGGCGAGGCAGCCTTGTTGGCACCAACGAGGCATTCGGCTTGTCACAGATGCTCATTCGGCAGACTTTCTGTCACCAGTACCGAAGATCGAGAGTCCGTCCAGCTTCCCGACCTGGTCGCCGCCGTCCGCCACGCCGTCGCCCTGCCCGTCATCGCCGCGGGCGGAATCGCCACCGCCGCCGACGTGACGGCCGTGCTGCGCGCTGGCGCGGTGGCCGCCATGGTCGGCACCGTTCTGTTGCGCACCAGGAGAGCGGACCCGACCGGGGCTCAGGCCGCTGCTGCGGCCTTGGCTGCCTCCGACGGACGCAGCCGTCGAGGCACCCAGCGGGCGCGCCAGGTGCGCGTGCAGGACCAGCGCCAGTTCCCGCGGCAGTTCACGAGCGGCGTCCGCACCGGGATGTGAGCAGGGCTTCGATGGCTTCCTCCGCCAGGACCTCGACGCTGTCACCGCCGGCCTCATCCTCACGTGGAGTTCCGGCGTCGTCGAAGGGCACGTGAACCGGGTGATTCTGTGGAATCAGAATTGTCAAGGTTGCTGTGCTTTGCCCTGGCGGACGTCGAGGATCGGCAGGAGTGTGGCGTTCGTTGGGACATCGAGCTGTCGCGGGGTTGGCCCGGCTGGGGTGGGGGTGTCGGCGAGTCTGTCGAGGAGGCGGTCGAGCGCGCTCTGGCCGTCGGTGACGGCTGCTTGCTCGTCCTCGGTGAGTGGGATCGAGACGGCCATCTTCTGCAAGTTGCCCTTGGCTTCCAGGAGTTGGGCTCTGGTTGAGTTCTTGGGGGTGTAGAAGTCGCAGCGTGCGCAGGCCATGCGGTGCTGGCACTGCTGGAAGAAGGTGTAGGTGCAGTAGCCGAGCAACTGATCGCGGCGCGCGAGGAGTTCGCCACGCACGTGTGCGAACAGGCGGTACGGTCCTCGGCGGTGAGGAGCATGTGCCACGCCTTCTTCTGCCAGTCTTCGTCTTCGATCCAGGAGGCATCTGGGACGGAGACGGCCAGCTTCATCATGCGAGAGATTGCATATGGGCGGCCCAGGCCGGCCAGTCCCCGAAGGCGGCCGCGTAGACGATGCAGGCCTGGCAACTCGCGGTGTCGGTCGGCGCCGGCGCGCTCGCCGCCCTGTCCGGGGTGCTCATCCCCTCCCTGGCCGGCGGGGGCCTCGCCAAAGCCAGCGAGGCGGCCGGGAGTGTCCAGCGGGGTCTGCGCCAGTCATTCGAAGCGATCGGGCACGTGTCGTACGAGGGCGACGCTGCACCTCAGCCCTGACGGCTCACTGCGGCGGAGCGTCTTCGCGATCCAGCGTGACCGTGCCCGTGGCGCCGTCGACGGTGATCAGCTGCCCGTTGCGGATGCGTGTGGTGGCGGCCGGAACGCAGATGACGGCCGGGATGCCGTACTCGCGGGCGACCGTCGGTCCGTGGGCCATCACGGCGCCGGTCTCCGTGACGAGGCCGCCGGCTGTGAGGAACAGCGGGGTCCAGCCCGGGTCGGTCGTCGGGGCGACGAGGATCTCCCCGGGTTCGATGAACGCATCGGAGGGGTCTCGGACCACGCGGGCTCGGCCGGTGACGCGACCGGCTGCCGCACCCATGCCGGTGAGCGACCGGCCGTCGGACGGTGGGGCCGGCAGGAGCGTCTCCGCATCCGTACCGTCCGAGAGCAGGGCGACCGGAACGGTGCGGCGGCGCCGTTCGCGCTCGTACTCCGCGCGCCGGGCGGCGATGGTGTCGCGTAGGTCGGCACCGATCTCCACTGCCGTGCGCAGCTCGGGGAGGTCGAGGAACATGACGTCGTCAGGGCCTGCAAGCAACCCCTTCGCGTGGAGTTCGGCACCGATCAGGAGCAGGCGGCGGCGACGGTCGCGCAAGGCGTAGAGCCCGGCGAACTTGCCCGCTTCGCGCAGCCCGGACAACTCTCTTGACCTGTGCAGGAAGAAGCCAGCGAGGCGACCGCGCAGCGCCTGCTTGCGACGGGCCCGCCGGGCGAGCTCGGTGAGCATCGACTCGGCCCTCGCCGCGGCGCGCTCGAAGCGGCGGTCCGGGGCTTGCTCGGGGTCGGTGACTCGCAGGTAGTTGGCGAGCATCGTGAACACCGGTGTCGGGTTTTCGGCCCAGCGGGGTACGCCGACGTCGACCTCGGCGGCCGCCCGGGTGCCGTACCTCTCGAGGAACGCGTCGAGGCCGAAGTCCGGGAGCTTGCCCGCCAGTTGGGTCGCGGCGAGTTTCGATGACGGGGTGCTGAGCAGCATCTCGCGGTGCGGCTCTGCCCGCCGGGCCACCTCCCACAGCGCTAGGTCCATCTCGATCGTGACGTTGTACGGCATGCCGCCGAGCACCGTGCGGATCTCGTCCTCGCTCGCGATGCCCTTGAGCAGCGGCGGCAGTGCGGCGGATACGGCGAGTGCGCTGACGACGGGCCAGATGATCGCGTCGGCGAGCGTGCTCGACTCCGCGTCCCGCTCGACCAGGTCCAACAGCTCCGCAGCCGTGGCCGGATCGGTGACCGGCTGCCGGCGGAGGCGTTCGATCTCGCCGAAGACACGGGCCCGCGCCCGCGCCGGACGAGCCAGCGCGCCGAGGATCCCGGCTGCCGCCTTCGGTCCGGTCTTCATGGCGGCAGCATTACGCTTACGGGGAGTCTTCCGCGGCGCGAACCGCGGGTCGTCCAGGAGGTGTTCGACCACCTTCTGTGCACGCGGCCCGAAGTCGACCGCCATCAGCTTGACGAGCCGCTGACGCATCGAGGGGTCGCGCAGCGGGTCGGTCAGGTCGCCGTACAGCCGCCCGCCGATGTCGACGATCTCGACCGTGAGGCCGAACGCCGCGAGCATGCCGGCCAGCATCGACTTCAGCGTCGACATGCCCATCGGTGTGGCGGGCTGCAGCATCCCCTGCACGTGGCCGAACTCGACGTACAGCCGCGGGCCCGGCTTGTCGCTCGGCGGGGGTGCGGGAAAGAGTGTGGTGATCGGGCGCGCTTGTAGCAGCCACAGCTTCCCGTCGTGGTCGTAGGCCCACTCGATGTCCTGCTCCGCGCCGAGCAGGTCCTTGATCCGCTCACCGGCCGCGCGCAGTTCCTTCCGGCGGGCCGGTGTGAGGCAGCCGCGCTCCCCCTCCTCGGTGCCGTCCAGCACGTAGTGGTCTGCTACCGCCGCTCCGTCGACGACCGCCGTCCCCAGCCCCGGCGCGGCGTCGACCACGCTCGCGCTGCGCGAGCCGGTCAGCGGGTCGGCGGTGAACAGCACGCCCGCGACTTCGGCGTCGACCATGCGCTGCACGACGACGGCCATCCGTACACAGTCCTGCGGGATGCCGTTGGCCTCGCGGTAGGCGGTCGCACGCTCGGTGTGCAGCGAGGCCCAGCATGCCTCGATCGCCTCGATCAGTGCCTCGCCGCCCGTAACGCCGAGGTACGTGTCCTGCTGGCCGGCGAAGCTCGCGTGCGGCAGGTCTTCGGCAGTGGCGCTGGAGCGGACCGCGACCGGTCCGCCGCCGAGGCGTTCGTACGCCGCGAGCACCTCGGCGCGCGGCACCTCCCCGGTTCCGTACGCCTCGGTCGTCACGCAGAAGCCGTCCGGCACCCGCTCGCCGAGCCGGATCAGCCCGGCGAGACCGACGGCCTTGCCGCCCACCACGTCCCGCTGGCCGCTCCCGATCGCCATCAGCTCGAGCACGTCCATCCGGGCACCTCCTTCGTGCCGACCACGTCCTCCATGACCGACCACACCAGTTTCCAATACGACTGCAATATATAGCCATGACAATACAGGTGCAATGTAAAGTGGACCTATGCCGCGCAAGGTCGACCACCGTGAACGCCGAGAACTGCTCGCCGACGCGCTGATGCGGCTTGCCGCCACACAAGGGCTGGAGGGCGTGAGCCTGCGCCAGGTGGCGGCCGAAGCGGGCGTCTCGACCGGGATGGTGCAGCACTACTTCCGCACCAAGGACGAGATGATGACGTTCGCGCTCGGCATGGTCGCGGACCGGATCCGCGCCCGCTCCGAAGCGGCGACCGCGCCCGCGACACCGCGCGAACTCGTGCGCGGCGTCCTGCTCCAGATCCTTCCGCTCGACGACACCCGACGGCTCGAGGGCCACGTCGGGCTCGCGTTCCTCGCGTACGCCGCGGTGAAGCCGGCGATCCGGGAAGGGCTGCGCGAAGACGCGGCGGGGATGCGCGGGTTCATCGCGCGGCAGCTGCGGGCGGCAGGAGCTGACGGCATCGATCCCGAACTTGCGGCGATCGGCCTGATGGCGCTCGTCGACGGCCTCGGCATGCAACTGCTGTCACGGCAGTACGCAGAGAAGGATGCAGTCGCCGCGCTGGACGCCCAACTCGCCCTAATCTTCAGCGAGCCCGGGGGGCGCTGATCGAGGCTGCCTCCGGCAGGGCAGTACCGGAGGCCGCCCGACTGGCTTCGCCCCTGAGAGCCGCTACCGTCGCTCTGCGCGTGACTCCCAGGGGGGAGCCCCCACCACCCGCGCGGTTGGCGGGGGCTTCGGCGCTCGCCTGAACTCGCTCCGTTCCGAGATCCCGGACACGCTGAACCCGCACCTGCGCGCTGGTTTACGTCGTCTGTGCACGTCCTCACGCCCGCCGACCGGTGGCCTGACCCCGCTGTTCTGGTCCCACGTCCGGCCATACGGGGAGGTCAACCTCGGCATGGGCGCCCTCCTCAACCTCGCCCCGGTCACCGTGCCCGGCCCCCGCACCCCGGCGGACACCGCCGCCCGCACGACCACGGAGACACGATGAAGTACTTTCAGGACCTCACCGACCCGCGCATGAACGAAGCGGGACTGGCGGGCGCCGGATCTAATGCGCGCCTACGCCGCCCGGGCCGGCCGCCGCTGACCGTTCACATGGTTCAGGCCCACAACGCCAATGGGAGGGGCGCTGCGAGCCTGTCCACTGACTGTGCCACCGCGCTCAAAGTGCGTCAGCCGAATGGGCTACTCGGCGGTCTGGGTTGATTCCGTGACCGAAGTCCGTCACGCCGGTTCGACAGGTAGCCACAGTTCGCAGGTCGCGGTGCTGAAGTCGTCCGCGCGCTCGAGTACCGCGACGATCGAGGGACCTGGCCGGAGACGCCAGGGGTTGGAGGGGAACCACTCGGTCGCGGTCGCGGCCCAGGTCGTCTGCAGGGCCTGCGGATGCGGTCCGGCGGTGCGGAAGACCGCCCACCTGCCGGCCGGTACCTCGATGGCGTCGAGGTCGTCGGGGGCCGGCGTGTCCCGGGAGACGGCGACTCCGTGTAGGTAGGTCAGTTCGCTACCCTCTGTTCCGTCGGGGTCAAGGTCGTCGCTGACCTGCAGCAGGCCCCCCGGTTCGGTGTCGCCGAGGGCTTTCAGCCGGAGATGTTCCTCCTGCGGCAGTGCGGTGATGTGCTGCTGGATGTGTGGGTTGATGCCCTGGTGGATGAGCGGAACCCGGGTTGCGTGTCCGACCAGCCGGAATGCAGGGCGGTCGACGAGGCGGGGTCCATGGGGATGCTCCCTTCGACGGCCCCGGTGTCCTAGCTCAGACACCAGCCGCAAAGTAGGTCGCGGGTAGGTCCGGACGCGCCCCGTTTCCCGGTCCTGGGTGCCGTCGTTGGTCTGATCGAGTGATTGAGGCCAAAGGGGCGGGTGTGCGGCAAGAGTGGTCGCCAGAGGAGCTGTTGGCGAACTGGACGCTGGTAGACGGCGACTGGGACCTGGTGGCGAACAAGAGCGGGGCGACCCGGCTCGGCTTCAGCCTGTTGCTGAAGTTCTTCGAGCTGGAAGGCCGGTTCCCCGATGTGCTGGAAGAGGTCCCGCCGGCCGCGGTGGAGTACGTCGCCGACCTGGTGAAAGTCCCGTCCACCGACTTCGCGAAGTACACCCTGGTCGGCCGGACTGCCGAGTACCACCGCAAGCAGATCCGCGAGGCCCTGGGGTTCCGGCCGTCGACGGTCGCGGACGAGAAGGCGCTGGCCGAGTGGCTGGCCGTGGAGGTCTGTCCGGTCGAGCTGGTGGAAGACCGGCAGCGCGAGGCTCTGCTCGTGGAATGCAGGGCCCGGAAGATTGAGCCGCCGGGCCGGACCCGGATCGAGAAGGTGCTCGTCGCGGCGCGCGGCCGGTGGGAGAAGACGTTCTGCGGCCGGACCATCGACCGCCTGGGCGAAGCGGGCACGGCCCGGCTCCTCGGTCTGGTGGCCGAGGACAGCGAGGAGGGCACCGCCCTGCTGGCCGCGCTCAAGCGCGACCCGGGCGCGGTGGGCCTGGACGCGCTCCTGACGGAGATCACAAAACTGAACGACGTGCGCAAGCTAGGGCTGCCCGACGGGTTGTTCGCGGATTGCTCGGAGAAGCTGGTGGCCGCGTGGCGGGCGCGGGCGATCAAGATGTACCCCTCGGATTTCCGCGACACGAGCGAGGACGTACGGATCGCGCTTCTGGCGACGCTGTGCTCGTCGCGGCAGGCGGAGATCACTGACGCCTTGGTCGACCTGCTGGTCGCCCTGGTCCACAAGATCAACGCTCGTGCCGAGCGGCGGGTGGAGAAGCAGCTCACCGCCGAGCTGAAGAAGGTCCGCGGCAAGGAGAGCATCCTCTTCAAGCTGGCGACCGCCGCCGTCGACAAGCCCGACGAGGTCGTACGCCGGGCACTGTTCCCCGTGGTCGGGGAGAAGACGCTCCGTGAGCTGGTCGCCGAGGCGAAGGCGAACGAGAAGGTCTTCAAGGCCAAGGTCCGCACCACCCTGCGCTCCTCCTACAGCTCGTACTACCGGCAGATGCTGCCGCCGCTGCTGAACACCCTGGGCTTCAGGTGCAACAACACCGCCTACCGGCCGGTGATGGACGCGATGAAGCTGCTGAAGAGGTACGCCGACGTCGACGGCAAGACCCGCTTCTACGACGCTGGCGACGAGGCGCCCATGGACGGCGTGGTGCGCAAGGACTGGCGCGAGGCGGTCGTCGACGACAAAGGCAAGGTCGAGCGCATCCCCTACGAGCTGTGCGTCCTGGTCGCGCTGCGGGACGCGGTCCGCCGCCGCGAGATTTACGTTGAGGGTGCCGCCCGCTGGCGAAACCCGGAGGACGACCTGCCCGGCGACTTCGAGGCCACCCGAGCCGTGCACTACGCCGCGATCCGCCAGCCGCTGAACCCGAGGGCGTTCATCGCGGACCTGAAGAAGCGCATGACCGCGGGCCTGGACCGGTTCTCCGCCTCGCTCGCGGACGGCTCGGCGGGCGGGGTGAACGTCACCACCCGCAAGGGCGAGCCTTGGATCACCGTGCCGAAGCTGGAGCCGCTGGCCGAGGCCACCGGCCTGGCGGCTCTCAAGGACGAGGTCGCACGCCGCTGGGTCGTCCTGGACCTCCTGGACGTACTGAAGAACGCCGACTTCCTGACCGGCTTCACCGAGGAGTTCTCCTCGGTGGCCGCGTACGAGCGCATCGAGCGTGACGTCCTCCAACGCCGCCTGCTGCCGGCCCTCCTCGCGCTGGGCGCGAACATGGGCATCCGCGCGATCGTGGCCACCGGCGAGCATGGTGAGAGCGAGGCCGCGCTACGGCACGTGCGCCGGCGCCTCATCACCGTCGACAACCTGCGGGCCGCCGTCACCAGGCTGGTGAACGCCACCTTCGCCGCCCGCGACACCGCATGGTGGGGTCGCGGCACCGCGTGCGCGTCGGACTCGAAGAAGTTCGGGTCCTGGTCTTCGAACTTCATGACCGGATACCACGCCCGCTATGGCGGCAACGGCGTGATGATCTACTGGCACGTCGAGCGGAAGAACGTCTGCATCTACTCCCAGCTCAAGAGCTGTTCGTCGTCCGAGGTTGCGGCGATGATCGAGGGCCTGCTGCGGCACTGCACGGACGCCGAGATCGAGTCGAACTACGTCGACACCCACGGTGCGAGCGTCGTCGGGTTCGCCTTCACCGAGCTGCTCAACTTCCGCCTGCTGCCGCGGCTGAAGAACATCGGCAGCATCCACCTGTACCGCCCGGACGACACCCCACCCGGCTGGCCCGCCCTCGGCGCCTCGCTGACGCGGCCGATCCGCTGGGAGCTGATCGAGCAGCAGTACGACCAGATGGTGAAGTACGCGACCGCACTCCGGCTCGGGACAGCTGAAGCCGAGCAGGTCCTGCGGCGCTTCACCCGCGGCGGCCCCAAGCACCCCACCTACGCCGCATTTGAAGAACTCGGCCGCGCGGTCCGCACCATCTTCGCCTGCGACTATCTCGCCAGCCCCGAGCTGCGCCGGGAAATCCACGGCGGCCTGCAGGTCGTGGAGAACTGGAACAGCGCGAACACCGTGCTGCACTACGGCAAGGACGGTGCCCTGACCGGCCCGGACAAGGAGCACGCCGAGACCTCCATGCTCGCCCTGCACCTGCTGCAGAGCAGTCTCGTGCACGTCAACGCGCTGTTGCTGCAGCAGATCCTCGCCGAAACGGCCTGGGCGAGGAAGCTCACCGATGAGGACCGGCGCGGCCTGACCGCCCTGTTCTGGTCCAACGTCAACCCGTACGGCACCTTCCGCCTGGACATGGACGCCCGGCTCGACCTGGGACCGGTTGCCGCCGTGCCTCGCCCCCGCACATCTGCTCGCGCCGCCGACCGAGGAACGAAGACACGATGAGGGAGTTCCGGGCTTCATCGACTGGGTGTCCGACACCCGAGCCGGCCTGGCAAGGGTCAGATGCAAATGCGGAGAAGCGGGTCGCCGCGTCGCAGGTTCGGTGGCCCTTGGCCATCACGCGCCCGCGGAGTCCCATCCGCGCCGCCTCGACGTTGCGAGCATCGGTGGGCGGCACTCCTGCCCCTCTGTGATCCATGTCACATGTAGTTCCTGTCAGGAATCGGGGCGCTGTCCCGCTCAAGTCACCGACAGGGAGCTAGCGAACCGACAGGAGCATCACATGAAGCACCGCATCGTCGTTCTCGGCGCCGGCTATGCCGGGGCCTACGTGGCGGGGACCCTGGCCCGTCGGCTGTCCCCGGCGGGCACCGAGATCACCGTGGTCAACGCTGAGCCGGACTTCGTCCAGCGGCTGCGGCTGCATCAGCTCGCGGCCGGCCAGGAGATCGAGGCTCCGCGGCTCGCCGACGTCTTTGCGGGCACGGGAATACGGCTGCGCCTGGCCCGTGTCACCGCCGTCGACCCCGAGCGGCAGGTCGTCGCCGTGGCTGACGCCGACGGCGGCGGCGAGCTCGGCTACGACACCCTCCTCTACGCGCTCGGCAGCCGCGTCGCCGACCACGGCGTCCCCGGCGTGGCCGAGCACGCCTTCCACGTCACCAGTCGTCCGGCGGCGCTGCGCCTGCGCGAGCGCCTGGACAGCCTGGGCAAGCGGGGCGAAGGCGAGAGTGTGCTGGTCGTCGGCGACGGGCTGACCGGCATCGAGACCGCCACCGAGATCGCCGAATCCCGGCCCAGTCTGTCGGTGGCGCTGGTTGCTCGCGGCGAACTGGGCGCCCCGCTCTCCGCCGGAGCCCGCAGCCATCTGCGCCAGGCCTGTGACCGGCTGGGCATCACCGTCCTGGAGCACACCAGCGTCGAAGCCGTCGAAGCGGCGCGGGTGCTGTGCGCCGACGGCACCGTCCTGGCGTCCGACGCGACCGTGTGGACGGCCGGGTTCGCGGTCGACCCGATCGCCGCCGCCGGCGGGCTGGAGGTCACCGATAACGGTCGGATCGTCGTCGATCGCACCATGCGATCGGTCTCGCACCCGAACGTCTACGCCGTGGGCGACAGCGCCTACGCCATCGGCGACAACGGCCGGCCGCTGCCGATGTCCTGCGCTTCGGCCGGCTACACCGGCATGCAGGCCACGGCCGCGATCGTGGGACGCCTGACCGGGCGCAAGATCCCGAACGCCAAGCTGGACTACCACGGCAACCACATCAGCCTCGGGCGGCGGGACGGGATCCTGCAGATGGTCGACGGCGAAGCGCAGGCGAAGCCGAAGTACGTGGGCGGCAGGAAGGCCGCGCGGATCAAGGCGGGCATCCTGAAGATGTCGCTGTGGACCACCTCGCACCCGACTTTCGGCCTGCCCAAGCGCAAGCGCCACCTGGTCGCCGTACCGGATGTGTCCGCCGAGAAGGCGGCCGCGTAGCCGCCGTGGGCAGCACTGCCACTGCGCTTCGACACCAGTCGGTTCGAGGCCAGGGGCGGGATCACCCCCGCCCCATCCTGTGCGCGCCTGAGCACCCCGGCACTGGGCCAGATACCGGCCGCCCACCTGCGAGGCCGGACCAAATCCGGGCGTAGCCGCTGCTGACCCGGGGTGTGCAACCGGCCCGTCCCCGTCACCAGGCATGAAATCTCTCTGTCCGAGGAGGACGCATGGATACTCCGGCCCCACGCGCAGCCGACACACTGCCATCGTCCTGGCCGACGGTGGCCAGGACAGTCGTCCTGCTCACAGCACTCATCAGTGTGCTGCTCACCGCCTTCTCCTGGCCGTCGGTGCGGTCGCATGTGCACGACGTGCCGATCGCCGTCGCCGGACCGCCCGCCGCGGTCAAGCAGGTCAGCGCCGCGCTCGACCAACGTCTGCCGGGCGGCTTCGCGATCACCGAGGTCGCCGACACCTCAGCCGCCGAACGGTTGATCCGCGACCGGGAGGTGTACGGGGCGATAGACGTCAGCTCCGGTGCTCCGCAGGTCATCACAGCCTCGGCCGCCGGCGCAGCGGTCGCCCAGACCCTGCAGGGCGTCGCGGCGGGGCTCGGTCAGGCGCAGGGTGCCGGCAAGACGTCCCCCGTCCGCGACATCGTCGCCCTGCCGGCCGACGACCCCCGCGGCGCTGGCCTGGCCGCCGGAGCCCTGCCACTGGTCATGGGCGGCCTGCTCGCCGCGCTGCTACTGACCAGGCTCGTCCGCGGCATCGCCCGCCAGGTCGCCGGGGCACTCACCTTCGCGATCACCGGAGGCCTGGCTGTGGCAGCGATCCTGCAGTTTTGGCTCGGCTCGCTGGACGGTTCCTACCTGGCCAACACCGGCGCGATCGCCCTGGCCATCGCCGCCACATCCCTGACCATCATCGGGCTGGAGTCACTGCTCGGGTACGCCGGCTTCGGCCTCGGCGCCGTCACCATGATGCTCATCGGCAACCCCCTGTCAGGCGCCTCGACCGCACCCGAGATGCTGCCCGGCTGGTCCGGCACGCTTGGCCAGCTGCTGCCGCCCGGGGCGGGCGGCCAGTTGCTGCGCTCCACAGCCTTCTTCGACGGCCACGGCTCCGCCCACTCCGTCCTCGTGCTCACGACCTGGCTCGGATTCAGTGTCGCGCTGTGTCTGGCCAGCGGTCTGCCCAGGCGCAAGCGCCGCCTGGCCGCCGAGTCCGCCGCGTCCGCCGCGTCCGCCGAGAACGTGGTAGCGCAGCCGTCTAGTTAGGGTGTTCCGCGTGGACAGCACCGCCATTGATCGCTTCGACACCAGCCGGTTCGAGGCCAGCCGGAACCTGCTGGCCTCGCTGGCGTACCGACTGCTTGGCTCCGCCGCCGACGCGGAAGACGCCGTGCAGGATGCGTTCTTGCACTGGCAGGCTGCCGATCGGCAGCGGATCAAGGTGCCGGAAGCATGGCTGACCAAGGTCGTCACCAACCTGTGCCTCGACCGGCTCCGCTCGGCGCAGGCCCGCCGCGAACGCACCGTCGGTGCCTGGCTGCCCGAACCGCTCTTCGACGGCGACCCGATGCTCGGCCCGGCCGACACGTTCGAGCAGCGCGAATCGGTCTCCCTGGCCGTGCTGACTCTTATGGAGCGTCTGTCACCGCTGGAGCGGGCCGTCTACGTCCTGCGCGAAGCGTTCTCCCACAACCACGCCGAGATCGCCGAGATCCTCGATATCACCGATTCCGCAAGCCAGCAGCACCTCCACCGGGCCCGGCGCCGCATCACCGCCGCGCGCCGCGGCGGCGGCGAAGTCGACCCGGCATCCGCCCGCAGGATCGTCGAGGAATTCCTCGCCGCTGCCACCTCGGGCCGCACCGAACGCCTGGTGGCGCTGCTCACCGACGACGCGACCGCGATCTCCGACGGTGCCGGCCTGACCGAGAAGCTGCTGCGGTACGACACTCCGCAGCGCATCGCCGCCATCGCACGGGCCGGCTTCAAATCCACACCCGCAAAACAGCGACTTGCCGGCGGAATCTCTGCTGTCCACTACGCGCTCGTCAACGGCGCCCCCGCCATCCTTTTCGTGCCCGACGGCAAGGTCGTCGGCGCCGTGACGTTCGACATCACAGGCGGCAAGATCTCAACCGTGCGCGGCATCGCCGCCCCCGCCCGCCTCGTCCGCCTCACCGAAGCCTGGCGGCAGCACGGACCGGACACACCGGTCATCACCCAGTGGTGAGCCGGCGCCGACCGCGGCCAGGCGCAGCGCCCGCGTTTCATAGGTGGTCGCTCGTGAAACACCCGCCCGCCCGGCGGTCCACCTGTAGCGATCACGTTTCATGGGTTGTTGCAAACGACTGGACGTCTGAAACACCCTCATGAAACAGTCCGGGGTTGTGAGCGACGACTTCAAGCGCGTGGAATCGCACGACTGCCCGATGTCTACCTGCGCCTCCCCCGCGGGCTCCCCGTGCCGGACCGGCAAGGGCAAGGTGGCCATCCAATACCACACCGCCCGCTTCCGCCTCGCGCCCCAACTCGCCAAGGCCCTCAGCGTGCCGACCCCGCCGTACGCAAGCCGGGGTCGGTGTGGACCGAGTTGCCCCGGCCGGTGAGCGCCGGCGCCGAACCGGTCGGGCACGTCCGCCTCGGCTACGCCCGCGCCTCCACCGCCCGCCAATCTCTCGACGCACAGCTCGACTCCCTCGCCGAAGCCGGGGTGACCCGGGTCTTTTCGGAGAAGATCTCCACCCGCGCCACCCGGCGCCCCGAGTTGGAGGCCGCCGTGAAGCTCGCCGGGGAGATCCGCTCCTCCGGCGTCGCCGTGACCCTCGTCGTCCACGAGCACAAGCGGCTCGGCCGCGGCATCGAACTCGCCATGCTCGCCGAGGAACTGAAGGCGAGCGACGTCGGCCTGGAGTTCCTCACTGGGGAGCTGAAGGGCTCGCACGACCCGTCCGGCATCGTGTTCACCGTGCTCGCGGCCATGTCCGGCATGGAGCGCGAGTACATCCGCGACCGCACCCTCGAAGGCCAGGAGTCCGCCCGCAAGCGCGGCAAGACCATCGGCGGCGCGGGCGTCACCGACGAAGACATGCTGTCCATGGCCCTTCACCTGCGCGACCAGGAGATGAGCCTGCGCGACATCGCCAAGCGGCTCGTCATCACTACGGGCGCGAAGAAGGGCCAGCACCCCTCACCTGCCACCGTCATGCGGATGCTGCGTGAACACGACGAGCGGGCCGCCACGGCGGCGAGCGCATGATCACTCCGCTACTTTGCGGCTGGCGTCTGAGCTAGGAGACCGGGGCCTCGACGGTCAGGCGGATCCTGAGCCGTGGTTGTGTGCGCAGGGGGCCTCCGTCGCGGCGCACGTCACGGGGGCCGACGCCGTGGACCGCGCGGAACGCGCGTCCGAACGCCTCGGTCGATCCGTATCCGTGCCGGACGGCGATGCTCAGCAGATCGTCCTCGCCGCGGACGACGTCGGCGGCGGCGACGGTTATGCGGCGCCGGCGCACGTACTCCGACAGCGGCATACCGGCCAACGACGAGAACATCCGGCGCAGATGGTATTCGGTCGTGCCGAGCTCCCTGGCCAATCCGTTGACGTCGAGCTCCTCAGCGAGGTGCTCCTCGACGAGATCGACAAGCTGGTTGAGTACCGAGATCACGAGGCCTCCTTTCGATGTCAACCCTGCCGGAAGAACCCCAGCCGTACCCGACCGCTGCGGTCCGATCCGATCATGTGCCTGGACGGACACGGGACTGACGCACGCTCATGCCGCCGGGCAAGCGCTCGCTTAAGGGCAGCGTGTTCCTGACCTCTGCCGCAGTAATTGCCGGATTTACTGCGGCGGACCCCCTGCCGTGATGAGCACGACCTGCGGCGGGGGGATCCGGCCGCCGGGGCGAGGTGTACGCATTTACTGCGGCAGTGCCGGGAGGGTGGGGCGGACGTGGCGATCGAACCAGTGACCAAACTCGGGAGCGGGGTCCCGCTCAGGTTGCCGCGCGCCCGGGTGCTGCCCTTGTCCGCCCCGCCGTCGTCGTACACCGCAGCTGTCGAGCGGTACCTCACCGGCGCCGGCATCGCGAAGTCCTCCGCGCGGATCTACGGGATCTCACTGACAACATGGGGATGGATGCTCACCGGCGAACCCGCGCCGACCGGACCCGCCCGCCGCGGCGCGCTGCCTCCTGTCTTCCCCATCGCCGCGCTCGACGACCCGGCGCTGCCCGAGGTGCTGGCCGAGCTGGCAGCGGCCCGGGCGGACGAGATGGACGCCGACACCGTCAACCGGGAGCTGTCCATCGCGCGCAAGGCGATCGGCTGGTGGCAGCGCCAGGGCTGGACCGAATGCGATCCGACGATCGGCATCGAGCGGCGGCCGGCGCCGCCGGACCGCACCAAGGCACTGGCGGAAAACCAGATCGCCGCCCTATGGCGCCTGGACGTCGCCCTGCGGGAGAAGGCGTTCTGGAAGATGCTCTACGAGTCCGTGAGCATTCCTGGCGGGCCGATGCCGGCCGCTCCAGGACACGTGTCCGAGCTCAGAGAGACTTCAGGCGGGCAGGGAGGCGAGCCAGTCGGTCAGGAGCCAGTCGGTCAGGAGCCGGTTGGTCTCGGCGGGGCGCTCTTGCTGGATCCAGTGGCCACAGCCGTCGAGGATGTGGGAGGAGGCCAGGCTGGGCAGGGTGGTGGGGTATGCGCTGATCGCATCGGTCATCCAGGCCGGGCCGCGCAGGCCGAGCGCCGCTTCGGAGTTCGATTCCCCGAGGACTACCGACACTTCCTGGCCCCGGAAGGGAGCATGGGCCGGTTCATTCCTCCTGCGGACGACTTCCTGATGATCAATGCCATCGCGGAGCTCATCGAAGTCAATGAGCTGGAGAGTTCCAGAAACGCTTCCCCGGGAGCGTCGTCATCGGCGGGGACGCCAATAGCGGCCTTTGTAGCCGCGCTCTTGGAGCGATGGCCGGATCTAACTGAAGACGAAGGCGATAGTTCGCCGTGGTCAACCGGCCCCTGATCGGGGAGGCCAGCGGCCTGCTGATCTACTTCCCCATGCGCTGGAGCATGGCCGAGGAAGCGTCTGCCTATGCGGCGGAGGTTGCTGCGTCGATGGGCCTCGACTGCTTCGACCCGCAGGCACGGAAACTCCGGCCCTAACCGGAACAGCAGCGACGGACCAGATCAACCGAGACGGCACCGGGCAACCGTGCGTCCGGGACCAGAGCCACTGAGATTTCCAGCGTCGCAGCGTCTCAGTTCTTCTGGTCGCTGCAGGCTACTCGGCGTCGCCCGGCTGGGCCGGACTCGTGGGCGGTGCGGGGACGACATAGGACCCCTTGCCCGACACGGTGTAGATCAGCCCGCGCTCTCGCAGTTCCCGCATGGCTCGGCGCACGGTCATGTGTGCAATGCCGTACTCCTCGGCGAGCCGAAGTGACGCCGGAATCATGCGGTCGGGTGCGTACTCCCCGCTGCGGATCTTGGACTCGATCACGTCGGCAAGCTGCATGTAGAGCGGACGGCCGGATTTCGGATCAAGGGACATGTCCCGAACGTATGTAGATGCACCATGCTCGGCATCTTTGGCTCTAGCTACATCTAGATGCATCAAGCTACATCACGCTATGTTGGCGGCAACAAGGACCCCCGCGACGCGGCGAACGTCCGGGGGCGTGGCCACCAGCTACCTAGGAGCTGATGACGATGAGCATTATCCATGCCTTCCTGACGTGGGTCATGGGGGCGTTCGGCCCGCGTCCGTGCGGCCGGCACCGCGCCGACCGCACGCCCGCGCCGCCGCTGCTCGCCCCTCCGGCGCGGCCTTCGTCGCCGAGGAGCGGATACGGCCTCGAGGGTCCGCTGAACGGCGAGGAGACGGCTCTCGTCCGCCCCTACCTTGTCGCACACGAGCAGCGGCAGGAACGCGCCCGCCAGCATCAGCGCCGTCTCGCCCTGGTCCTCGCTGCGGACTTCGGTATCGACCTCGACCGCCACGTGATCGGCGCGCGAGGGGCGGCCTGATGACCACCATCGACACCCCGCTGTGCGGCGCGCGCCGTCCCGGGTGGGAGCGGCCCGGCCCCGGCCGTCACCGCCACCTGCCCTGCATCCTCGCCGAAGGCCACGACGGCGACCACCGCGACGCCTTCCGCCAGACCTGGCACCAGCGACCGCGTCTCACGGAGTGCGGGGCGCTGCCCCCGGTCCCGCCCGGGCCCGCGTGCTGGCGCACCACCGGACACGACGGGCCGCACCGCAACAGCACCGACCGGGAATGGCCGGAGGCCTGCGAGGCGTGCGAGTCGACCGCGGGCCCTCTGGCCACGGTCACGACGGAAGCCTCGGGCAGTGTCGAACACTGGCAGCTGTGCCAGCAGTGCGCGCGCGGTGGCGGGGCACCGGTCGCGCGCCGACCCCTGCGGATGTGCGTGCGCTGCGACGCACTCACAGACACCCCGGTACTCGTCTCCGAGGTTCACCAAGGATCCGGGCCTGGCTTCAACGTGTACGCCTGCCCCGACTGCGCGCCGCACTACCCGCCGCTGCTGGACGTGTTCAGCCTTCTGCCGCCCGCTCGTCGCGCCGAGAGGGGCGAGCGGTGAACGCCGGACGGCCGCCCCGCCCCGGGGCCTCCCGCATGACCGTGCGCACCTACCGACTCGACGCCGACGGGCAGCGCGTCGACGAGACCCAGCTGAGCACTTACGACGGCGGCGACGCTGAGGTACCGTCCGTGTCCCTGGCCTGGCCACGGTGCCAGTGCCCCCGCTGCCGCCCGCGAGTCCAGTAGCGGCTCGCAGGCGGCCCGTGGACGGCTTCGCTTGAGGTGCGCCAACTCCCGCCCAGATGAGGGGAACACGGGCCGTCGGCCCCGGAGCTTGCGCTCCGGGGCCGACGCGGGCCGGTCACAGCAACGTGACAAGGGTCTTCAAGTGTTGGGGGTTTGGCTTAAGCAGGCTGGTTGATGCTGCTTCGCGTCATCGGGGCGGTTCCTTGGACTCTGCGACTCGTTTCCTCCTGCCTGGTAATGGTTTCCGCTGCTTTTGTGAGTGGGGGCGTTCGTCCTTCTCTGCGTCGCGGGATGGCGACGGTCGTGGTTTCCCGTGCGTTGTGGTGCCCCTCGGGGTTGGGGGGCTCGGGCGGATCGACGGGACCTGGTGAGGCCGTGCCCTTGTGTGATGGTCGTTCGTTAGACCGATCGGCGGCCGTTTCGGGAGACTGACGGGGATCGTGCGGAATAGGTGGGGTGGTGGGTGTGGCCAGGTTGATGGCGACAGCCACCTGTACCGCCTTCCGTGGTGTCCTGGAGGGCAGTGGTGAGCGGGTCGGGCAGGGCTTGCTGTTCGAACGGGTGGGTTTTCTGGCCCGGTTGAGTCAGACGCTGACCGGTGCTCTGGTGGCTTCGCGGTGGGACGAGGACTCGCTGGACGTGCTGGCCGCTGGGGTTGACGAGCGGGGCGAGGCGCTGCCGTCCAAGGGGTGGATGGCGATGCGCCGCCTGAGCTGGCCGCAGGAGGTGCGGCCCCCGGCCGGGGTGTATGTGTCGGACCGGGTGCGGCGCGGCGCCGAGGAGTACGCGGCCAGGACGCTGCGTCTGGCCGTGCACCGGCGCACCATCGTGACCGCGATCCTGGCCACCTGGCCCGCCGATCCGCGGCGGCGTACCGAGGCGGAGTGGGCAGCGCTGCGCAAGCTGCTGCCCGCAGGGGTGAGCGGTGCCGAGATCCGTAACCGTACCCGCCAGGTGCGTGCGTACGTGGCCGAGCACGGGTGCCTGCCCGCCGGGTTGTGCGTACTGGAGGGACCGCCGCAGGTCGGCGAGTTGGTGCTGCTTGCCGCGATGGACCGCCAGCAGGTCACCCTGGTGAGGGTGGATGAGACCACCGCCCGGCTGCGTCTCAAGCTCCCCCTGAACGCTCTCCCCGCCACGGGCCGTGACTGGGCCTGGCACGTGATCGACATCCACCTGCCTGGCACTGTCACCGCGGACGCGGTGCTGCACACCCCGACCCTGCGCCCAACCCTTCCCCACGCTCTCAGCCCGGTGCGAGCAGGGGATACCCCACGTGGCCGGATCGCGGTGGATCTGCCGCACTCCAGGCCAGCCCCTGCCACCAAGGCGAGCGGGCATACCGTGGCACTCGGCTTCGACTGGGGCGTCAACACCCTGCTCACCGGCACGCTCGGCCGCCTGACCGGCAAGGGACACAACCGGCGGGTTCTCACCGACGGGCGTCCACTGATCTTCGACGCCACGACGGTCAGTGCCGCCCTGCACCGCTTACGCGGTGTCCGTGAGCACCTCGCCGCCAAGCGCGATCACTACCGGGCCCTCGCGGACGGGCTCGGCGCCCCGCACCTGGCCTGGGGCGAACACCTCGATCGGGCCCGGGTGCTGGAGGTCGAGCACGGGCGGGTGTGTGCCCGGATCCGGCATCTGAACGACGCGCTGGCCTGGGCGGCGGCCCGCTGGGCCGTCGACCAGGCGGTAGCGCTCGGCGCGAGCGTCATCTACCTGGAAGACCTCGCCACCCTGGAAGCGCGCGGCCACCGGCGAGGCAACGCCCGGCTGTCCGGGCAGGTGCGCGGCGCGGTGGCCGAGGCGATGCGGCATCTGGCCGCGAAGGCGGGCATCGCGGTCGTCACCGTCCCGGCCCGGGACACCTCCAGGCTGTGCCCCGGCTGCCTCGGCAAGCTCACCCACCATCCGGCCCCCGACCGGCTTCACGAGCGGGGTTGGAAGTGGGCGCACTGCGCGGGCTGCGGGCTGTCTATGGACCGCGATCACGCCGCTGGCCGCCGGATCGTCTCCCGCGGTCTGCTCGCCCAGAGCCACACCACCACCGAGCGCGCCACCGACACCCGGACCATCCGCACCACTGTGGACGGCACCGTGGCCCTGGTCCGGCGTCCGAAGAAGACCACCCGCCGCCTGCGCCGCCAACGCCAAGCCGAGACGGCCCCGCCCCGCCCCAACGGGCCGAAGAGCAAGACCACTCCGGGCAAGGGGCGCCCCACCCCCAGCAGACCCACCGGCCCTGGTGGCCGAGGCACCCGGCACGCCGCCCAAGGGCAGGTCCCGGGCCCGAAGACTTCCCGCCGTATGCCCGATGTGCGTACGGTCCCCGCCACCACCCCCACCGGGATGGTCCAGCGTCCGGCGGGGCATGACACCACGACACCAGCCCCCACCGGGCCGGTGCCAGGTCATGGAGTACCCGCCCACACCCGGGTGGAAGAAGACCCTCTTCCACCCAGACGCAGGCGGCTCTCACGCAGAACCTGTCGACGACGCACCTGCGCCGCCGAGCGGACCGGCTTCCACCACCTGCACGCCACCCAGGCCCACCCCCTCACCCCGAGGATCGGACCACCGGACGGCAATCGCACACGGCCACGCCGCGCCCGAAAAGCCCAGAAACCACAGGCACACACAGAGTTCTAGAGACGCTCAATGGCCGGACAAGGATCACGGATCAAGTGCTGTTCAGTTGCGCGGGTGTGGTGGTGGAGGGCAGGGCGAGGGCGTACAGCCGTTCGCGGGTGCGGCGGGCGACGACCGAGTCCGCGCCGTGGATGTCGGTGACGACCGTCAGCAGCTCGGTGCCGAGCCGCTCACGGTCGGACTCCGGCGGCATCACCCGCCACAGGCTGTAGGCGCGGCGGGAGGCCGCCTCGACGTCTGGGTGCCCGGGGCCCTGGATGGTGGCCCTGAGCTGTGCGGCGTGCAGGTACCAGGCAAGTGCCGTGGCGTGGTCCCTCAATAGGGCGGCGAGGTAGCCGCGTACTTCGCGGACCATGACGGGGTGCAGGTGCACCTGGCCGTACTCGGCGGTGACCTCCTGGTCGAGCTGAGCGGCGAGCGCGGCCGCGTCCTGCATGCTGCCGCCCTGGGCGACCTCCGCGACCTTGATGAGGCGGGCGCGCAGCGCTTCGGCCGGCAGGCCCTGCGGGGCGGTCGTCGTACCGGTGGCGGGCGTGGCCCAGAACGCCGGCGTCACGGTCCCCCAGGGGCGGTAGAGCGGCTCGGACATTGACTGACTCTCCTGCACTGGGACGAGGTTCACCAGTCCACCACACGGCGGACTTCGGTGATGCGGGTGATGTAGCTCGTGCTGTTGCGCCAGCTGCTGTAGGTGACGATCCGGGTCTTCACGCCCGTGCGCGGTGCCTCGATGATCATTCCATTGCCGACGTACATGCCCACGTGTCCGGGCCGCGCGTCGGAGCCGTCTGAGCCGGGGTTGAAGACGAGGTCGCCTGGTTTGGGCTTGTCGGTGTCGACCCGGGTGCCGATGTTGACCTGGTCGTAGGTGGTGCGCGGGATGGTGACCCCGGCTGCCTTGTAGGCATGCTGCATCAGGGAGGAGCAGTCACACCAGTGGGCGGGGTCCTTGCCCAGGGCGTCGGTGCAGTCGCCGCCGAGGTGGTACCAGCCGCCTTGCTGCTTCAGCGCCCACGCCACCGCGACTCGGACCTTCGTCGGGGTGCCCTCGGGCAGTTCGTACCCGGCGGGCAGCTGGCCGTCTTCGCTAGCGGCCGGGGCCGCGAAGTCCGCGGACATGGCCATGATGTTCTGCACGTAGTGGTACGTCTGGCCCTGGGCGAAGCTCTTCGGCGGTACGCCCCGGTACTGGTCGACGCGGCCCCAGCCCGCGTTGTACCCGGCCAGGGCGAGCTCGATGGGGCTGCCGTTGTAGTCAGGGTGCTGCTTAGCCTTCTTCAGCAGTGAGCACATGAACTTGCCCTGGGCGGGGATGGCGTCTTCCGGGTTCCACACGTCCTTCTTGCCATCCCCGTTGCCGTCCGTACCCCAGGTCTGCCAGGTGCCCGGCATGAACTGGGCTATGCCCTGCGCCCCGACGTTGCTGCCCGCGTTGGGGTTGAAGTTGGATTCCTGCTTGAGCTGTGCGGCCAGCACCGCAGGCGAGAGGCCCTGGTCGCAGTCGGCGGCGGCCTGCAGGATGAGCGGCGCGTACTCGGAAGGCACCCCGCCCTTGCCGATACGCAGGCCACCGGCGACCGGGTCCGCGAAGTCCCCGTCGTCGTCATCGAAGGTGGCGATCAGCAGCACTACGCCGATGCCAAGGGCCACCGGCGTCATCACGAGCCCGGCGGCCACGGTCACCAGCCAGCGCTTGATCTTCATGCAGTCCCCCTCCTGATCTGCATTCAGGTACTCAGATTTGCTCCCTCAAACCTGAAATCCGGGGTGTGCAGATGGGAACCGCCCCCCGGGAAATTGCGTGATGGCCTGTGACATTACGCCATCACTACTACTCAGTGCGATGCGCCAATCTCTCTTGCTGTACACGCGAGTTGGGAGTGTAAGGTTGCAGTCCAGGGTCCATGGTGACTGCAAGGGTGTTCGGATTAGCCCTAGCAAACACAAGTGCGACTTGAGGGGGGATAGTGGCGAAAAGGTCTGTTTTGGCTCCGGTGCTGCCCGAAGGGGCGCGCCTGGTGGTACCGGTCATGGCCGCCACCGGCGGCAGCGGCCGCTCCACGGTGGCCGGTCTGCTCGCCGACGGCTTATCGGCCAGCGGCCGCACCGCCGTCTTAGATCTGGCCCCACGCCTGTCCTCGCCGTGGCCCGCACAGGCCGCCGAGCAGCATGCGGGCGGCCTGGCCGCCCTGCCCCCCGACCAGCCACTCAGCCGTGCCAACGTGCACCGCGCCTGCACCGTCAATGCCGCCTCGAATGGCGCCGGTTGGCACCTGCTCACCGACGGCCGCGAATGGCACACCCTGCCGCTTCCGCTGCCGCAGGACCCGGCCGCCTGGTACCAGCTGGCCGCCATAGGCGGCTGGCAGACCGTCGTCGCCGACACCGTGCACCCTCTCGCCCACGACATGCTTGCCGCCCGCTGCCTGGGAGAGCTGGGGCAGACTCGCGGCTGGTACGCACTGCCCTACGCGCTGCCGGTGCTGTGCGCCACGTCGACGGCGAACGGCATCCAGGCACTGCAGCAGGCCGTCATGGCCCTGCACGCCGAAGGGCTGCCCCTGCAGCGCACCGTCGTTGTACTCGTCGCCACCGGTGACGGCCGGCCCCCGGCCGCCGTACGCGCTGCAGCGACCATGCTCACCGCCCGCACCGCCGCCGTGGTCCATCTGCCCCATGACCCGCACGTGCGGGCGCATGGCTTGCGCGACCTCTCCCGGCTGCGCTCCCGTACCCGGCAAGCAGCCGCCCAGCTCACCCGCGCGGTCCTCGATGCCGCGCACTCCACCTGGGGCCAGCCGCTGCCCGTAGCTCCGCAGCCGGCCCCGATCGCCCCTGCTGTCCCCGCCCTTTGACGAGGAAACGGATATGAGCCAGATCCTGAGCGCCCTGCAAATCGCCGCAGCCGACCCGCACTGGCAGACCCTCGCCGACGCGGTCCCCGGGGTCACCCCCGAGTTGCCCAAGGACGTTGACGAGCCCGTGCAGAAGATCCTGAACTGGACCGCCGGGCTTGGACTGGCCGGGGCCGTCCTCGGCGGCCTGCTCGGCTGGGCCGCTGTGGCCGTCGGCCACAACAGTGAGCGGGCCGCACTGGCCGCGCGCGGGAAGCAGGCCATCCTTTGGAGCCTGTTCGGCGCCGGCGGCATCGGCGTCACCGCCGCTCTGGTGACCACCTTCTACAACATGACCAAGTGAGGCAGGCGGTGGTGACCGACAAGACTCGCAAGGCCCGGCTCACGCTCGCCGCGCTTGGCGTCCTGATGGTCGGGGCGCTGATCGGCGGGGGTGTGACCGCAGCGGCCGTCCTCGGCGGCGACGACACCGAGAAGGACGCCGGCAAGGCGGCGCCAACGGCCTCACCGTCACCGTCGAAGTCCAAGGCGTTGATGTACCCGGACATAACGCCGGAGAAGGGCTCGAAGGTCAAGCTGATCGAGCCCACCGGGCAGAAGGGCGGGGCTTCGACCGGCTTCCCCCACACGACGGATGGGGCGATCTCGGCCGTTGTCTACTTCTGGGAGGAGTACGCCTTCCTTGACGACCAGAAAGCGCGCCAGCAGCTGGAGGTCGTCACCTCCCCGGACGCCGACGGCTACATCGACGAGCAGATCTCGGAAGTCCGCAAGCTGCGCGAGTCCGTCGGCCTGCCGCCCTCCGGCGGCACGCCCGCGGGCGTGACGTTCGAGACCAGTGTCAACGCTGCCCGGGTTCGGGCGCTGACCGACCCGAGCGGGAGCCTGTCGCGCGGCGACGTGGTGTCGGTGTGGCTCAACTACGACCGCTACGCCACGCAGGCCGACGGCGCCCCGGACGGTGACCCGCTCAAGGATGAGATGACTCAGTTCATCGTCAAGTGGCAGGACGGGGGCTGGAAGTTCACCGACGAGGCCAAGTACAAGGACCAGGCCGACTTCCCGGTCTCCTACAAGTCGGATTCGGCATACGCGTGGCAGGACGGCTGGTGGCAGGTGCGGCATGTCGACTGAGCGCCGCCGCGTCAGACGCCTGCTGATGGTGATGCTGACGCTGCTGCTGTCCATAGGCGGCGGACTGGCCACTGCGCCGACGGCCATGGCGGACTACGACCCTGACGCCTGGCACGTCGACTGGGGCGGCGAGAAGCCCTATCCGAAGGAGTGGGAGGGCGACCGGATCGGCCAGGACAAGGGCGGCAACTGGTGCAACGTTGACAAATTGCAGTACCTGCAGAGGCAAGGTAAAGCCCTGGGGGAAACCTGCATCGAGTCGCCCGACACCAGCCCTGGCTGGGTGGACCCGTGCGAGCACAGCGAGTGCAAGGACGAAGAACGCCAGAAGACCGAGATGGAGCGCCTCGAGCACTGGCGCGAGACCCAGCTCGCGCTGGTGAGGAAGGGCGAAGTCGAGCTTGCCGACTACGACAAGTGGAACAAGTTCCTGACGAAGTGCATCAAGGACGGTGGCCTCTACACCGCCTGCAAGCAGGAGGCCTACAAGAAGTACGGGCCGATGGGCGGGGACAGCCTGTCCGACTGGGTCGGCGGCCAGATCTCTAAGATCGCGCGCGACGCGCTGGAGGAGGCCGCACAGTACATCGGCAACGCCGTGGTTTGGCTGCTGGAAGAGTTCGCCGACATCTTCAACGAAGCCTCCGTCATCAACCTGGACTCCACCGGCATCGCCGAGCCCATGGGGATCGCCACGGCCCTGTCTGCGGTCATCGCCGTGTTTCTGTTGCTGCTGCAGTTTGGGAAGGTGGCCATCAGTCACCAGGGCGGGCACGCGGCCACCGCGATCTCGGGCCTGGCGAAGTGGGTGGTCATCAGCACGGCGTATTGGACGGTCACCACCACCGCGCTGCAGCTGTCCGACGAGATCTCGACCTGGATCATCAACTGGTCGTTCGATGGCGGCGGCAACGGCGGCGATGCCGCGACGGCTGCGATGAAGGCGCAGTTCGGCAAGATGTTCGGCGGCCTGATCGCCGGCGGCGCAGGGGCGTCCGCGGTCGGCGGCGCGCTGATCACCGGTCAGGGCCTTGCCGCGTCCGCGGTGGCCGTGGTCATCGTCATCGGCATCGTCTGCATCCTGGCCATCGGTGCCCTGTGGATCGAGATGCTCCTCCGTCAGGCCGGGATCATGATCCTGGTCGCCACGATGCCGATCGTGCTGGTCGGACAGATGTCGGAGGCCACCAAGGACTGGTGGCCCAAGGCCCGTGATGCGCTGCTCGCGTTGATCCTGATGAAGCCGATGATCGTGTTCTGCTTCGCGATTGGCTTCTTCGCCATCAAGCAGGGCGAGGGCGTGCAGAACATGATCGTGGGCCTGGTCATCTTCCTGATGGCGTGCTTCTGCTGGCCTGTGCTGGCGAAGTTCATGACGTTCTCCACGCTGGGCGCTGGCGCCGCGGTGGCGGGCGGGCTGATGAGCTCGCTCGGGTCGTCGGCCTCGTCGATGAGCGGTGGCTACCGGCCCGAGCTCGGTGGTGCGGGTGCGGTCGGTGGCGGCCCCGCCTACACGCGGGCCCTGGAGAGGGACAACGCCCAGACGCAGGCCACTGGCTCCAACGCCCAAGGCAGCGGGGGCTTTTGGACGAACGAGTCGCTCAAGGCCCGCATGAAGGGCCCCGGTGGTCGACTCGGTACTCGCGTGGCCGGGCCGCTGGGCCTGGGCCTGCAGGCCGTCGCCATGGGAAAGGACACCCTGGAGTCCGGCATGGCCAACACGGCCGCGCATGCCGGCCTGGACCACGCCTCGCTCGGCGGGCGCCACGTTGTGATCGCGCCGCGTGGCCCGGACACGGCGAGCCTGCCGCCCACGGTCCAGGAGCGCGCCCTGCAGTCGCGGCCGGATGCCGCGCCGGTGGTGACCGGGCCGGCCAACACCGACATTCCGTCGCCGAGGGAGGGATAGCCCATGTCCAGCTCCACCCCCGTTACCTACGGCGGCTGGCAGTCCGAACGTTCCGGGTTCATGGGCCGTCTGTCCGGGGTCGGCTTTGCCCTGGTCGTGGGTGGCTGTGTGCTGTTGCTGACACCGATCAACCTGGGTAGCTGGGCGGCCGGGTTCGTGTGCGTGCCGATTGCCGCCGTGCTGTTTTCGCTCGCCTTTGGGCGGGTGCTCGGGTTGAGCGCCGACGACTGGATCCTTCTCGCAGTAAGGCATCAGATCAACGTGGCTACCAGGCGCAACGTGTTCATGTCCGGGGCGTTTGCGCCTCGTTCGGAAAAGACTGGGCAGCAGCCGATGGACCTGCCCGGGGTGCTGGCCCGGCTGCGTTTCCTCGAGGCTCCCGACGGTCTCGGCGGAACGCTGGGCGTCTCCCACGACCCGGTCGCGGGCACCTACACGGCCGTCGCCCGGATCACCTTCCCGGGCCTGGCGCTGATCGACAGCGACAGGCAGACCGCGCGGGTCGCCGCGTGGGCGGGTTTCCTGCGCTCGTTCTGCACCGAGGACTCGCCGATCACCCGGCTGGCCGTGCACCAGCGGTGCCTTCCGGACGACGGCGCGGCCCTGCGCTCGTGGACCGACCGGCACCTGGCGCCGGACGCCCCCAAGGAGGCGGTCGCCGCGCTGACGGAGTTGATGGAGGGCGCGGGCCCGGCCGCTACTACCCGCGAGACGTACCTGTCGGTGACCCTGTCCGCGGGCAAGGCGCGGCTGGCCATCAAGGGCGCCGGCGGCGGGCAGGTCGGCGCAGCCGCGGTCCTGGTGCGCGAGCTGCACGCCATGCACAGCGCCCTTTCCACGGCGAGCCTGCAGGTCGTCGAGTGGCTGCCCCCGCGCACCTTGGCCCAGGTGGTGCGTACCGCGTACGACCCCGAGGCGCAGCAGATGCTCGCCACCCGCAACGCCGCCGCCCACGCGCCGGACTGGAACGGGCTTCAGCCGGGCGTCGACCCGCAGTTGGCGGGCCCGGCGTACGCCGAGACCGACTGGGGCACCTACCGCCACGACGGCGCCTGGACTGTCTCGTATCAGGTGCGGACCTGGCCGCAGGCGGATGTGTATGCGACCTTCCTGCAGCCGCTGCTCAGGCCCCGGCAGAATGCCCGCCGCTCGATGAGCATCGTCTACGAGCCCATCGGGCCGCGCCGGGCCCGCCAGGACCTGGCCCGTGAGAAGGCCAAGCGGGAGTCCGCGCGGAAACTGCGGGCCAAGACGGGGCAGGACGAGTCCGCGGACGAGCTGCGCGAGGCCCAGATCGCCCGCGCTCAGGACGCCGCCCGCGCCTCCGGTCAGGGTGTGCTGCGGCTGACCGCCATCCTTGCGGTCACCGTCACCGACCTGAGCGAGCTGGAGACCGCCTGTGCCGAGCTGCAGGCGGATGCGGCCGCCTCCGGACTGGAGCTGCGCCGCATGTGGGGCGCCCAGGACGTCGGCTTCGCCGCGGCCGCGCTGCCGCTCGGGCAGGGCCTACCGGATCGAAGGGTGGGCTTCTGAATGTCACCGCTGCTGTTCAAGCGCCGCGACGCCGGCGACACCGTACTGAAGCAGTCCGGGTTGGGCGAGGCCACGGGCCTCGCGCAGCGGCCCGTCGAGGCGCCGCCCGCCGCACCCACCGCTCGGGAGCAGCGCCGCGCCCGGCTGCTGGAAGACCCCGACACGGTCATGCGGATCGCCCCGAAGAAGGGCTGGGCGCAGCCAGACGCAGGGCGGTCCGCCTCCGTGCCCCGGGTAGAGGTGGTGCGCGCCGACACCGCGAACACTGCGGGCGCCTACCCGTTCCTGCACGCCGCTTCCCTGCCCCCGGTCGGCGCGTACATCGGACAGAACACCCTCACCACCGAAGCCTTCTCCGCGCACCCGGCGGCGTGGGTGAAGGAGGGACTGTGCACCAACCCCAACGTGATGATCACCGGCATCCCGGGCAGCGGTAAGTCCGCACACATCAAGGCGCTCTGCTTCCGGCTGATGGCGTTCGGACACCGCACTCTGATCGCCGGAGACGTGAAGGGCGAGTACGCCGCCTTGTGCCGCCACCTGGGGGTGGAGCCGGTCCGGCTCGGTCCCGGCCTGCCCGGCCGCGTCAACCCGCTGGACGCCGGACCGCTCGGCCAGGGCCTGGACCAGATCAAGGACCCGGGCGAGCTGCAGAACCGCCTGCGGGAGATCCACCGACGCCGGTTGACGCTACTCAAGGCACTGCTGGAGCTGCAGCTGCGCCGCACCCTGCTGCCGCAGGAGGAAGAGGCCCTCGACGTCGCCGTCCGCGAGGTCACCGGCGAACTGTATGGCCAGACCAGGCTGGAGACGCCGACGCTGCCGCTCGTTTACGACAAGCTGCGTGACCCCACCGACGCCATGGCCGAGGAACTGCGCGTGCGGGACGGCGAGGTGCAGCGGGCGCGCGAGCAGATGGAATCCATCCGCTCCGCCCTCGGCGCCATGGTCAACGGCCACGTCGCCGGCCTCTTCGACGACCAGACCTCCATCGGCCTGGACTGGGACGCACCCATCCAGTCCGTCGACATCTCCGCCCTGGAACAGTACGGCGACGAGACCGTGGCCATGGTCCTCACGTGCGTCTCCAGCTGGGCCCAGGCCGCCATCGACCGGCCCGGCAGCCGCCCGTGGATCGTGGTGCGCGACGAGCTGTGGCGGCAGATGCGCTCCGGCGGTGCTTCCCAGGTCAAGAAGATCGACGCCGATCTGCGGCTGTCCCGCGCGACCGGCACCATCCAGCTGCTGGCCACCCACCGCCTCAGCGACTTCGAGGGCGTCGGCGCCGCCGGATCCGAGGCCGTCAACATCGCCAAAGACCTCATCAGTTCCTGCGAGACCCGCATCCAGCTCGCCCAGGACACCCGCCCCCTGCAGATCACTCGCGAGGCGATCGGCCTGACCGACGCCGAATGCGACCTGATCAGCTCCTGGGGTGCCGGACAGCGCGGCCGTGCCCTGTGGAAGGTCGGCCGCGGAGGCGGGTCGCACGCCGTGCAGCTGGTGCTCTCCCACACCGAAGAACAGCTCTTCGAGACCGACGAGAAGATGGTGATTTGACGTGGCCGACAAGCCCGTCAGCAGCGGGCTCGACGACAACACGCTGCTCGCCGCGTATGGCGCAGGCCTCGCCGTCGCCCTCGGCGGGGCGGTGCTGCTGGCCGCACCACTTGCCGCGCTGCTCGCTGGACGCGGGTGGGCGCAGTCCACCGCGAGCCTGCCGGAAACCGTGCTGCGCGCCCTGGTCAACGGCCCCGGCGCGGTCTTCGCCCCGGCCCCGCCCGCCTGGCTGTTCTACCTGCTGACCGTGGCGCTGCTGCTGGTGTTCTTCCTACTGCTGCTCAAGGCCGTCACCAAGCTGAACTTCGGCGCCCACACCGGCGGCGCCCAGTGGGGCGGCGCGAAGGTCGAACGCAAGCTCAAGGCGCCACAGGACCCCACCCTGCGCGCCAACCGCATCACGGCCGGCCGCGGCATGCAAACGAACAAGATCGTGGCCGCCCAGCCCAACATCAGCGCCACGGTGTTCGGCGTGCCGGGCAGCAGCAAGACCACCGGGCTGGTGCTGCCCAACGCCGCCGAATGGCAAGGCCCGTTGGTGGTGACCACCACCAAGGCTGCGGACCTGGACGTCATCTACTCCCGCCGCCGCGCCCTCGGACCGGTCTGGGTGATCGCCCCCGCTGGCATCCCCGGCCGGGAGACGAACAAGTGGTCACCGGTGGAGTACTGCACCGACGCCAAGGCCGCCGACCGCATGGCCGCCTGGATGGCCGAGGCCTCCGCATCCAGCGACGACAAGCGCGCCGCCCCCTGGATCGACCAGGCCAAAAGCGTCCTCAAAGGCGTGCTGCTGGCCGCGAACCTCTCCGGCGGCGGCATCAACACCATGCGCCGCTGGCTCTCCCTCGGCAAGGACGCCGTCGACCACGTCCGCGCCGTGCTGCAGCAGCACGGATACACCGAGGTCGCCGACGACTACGCCTCTCCCTGGCTGCGCCTGCACGAAGACGGCATCGGCTCCATCCAGTTCAGCCTCAACGTGCTCGCCCGCGTCTACGCCGACGAGGAGGTCCGCGAGACCTGCGCGGGCACCGACTTCACCGTCGAGGACCTGCTGACCAAGAACGGCACCGTCTGCCTGATCGCCTCCGAGGCCGACGCAGAACGCTTCGCCCCGCTGCTGACCTCGATCATCGCCTCGATCATCCACGGCGCCGAAGTCTGCTACAACGCCACCGGCAAACCCCTCGATCCTGGGCTCGGGGTGCTGGTCGACGAGGCGGGCAACATGCTGCGCTACCCCCGCCTGCCCAACATCCTCACCACCGGCCGCGGCATGGGCATCGTCGTCCTGACCGTGTGGCACGACCTGTCCCAGCTCCGCGACCGGCTCGGCGTGCAGAAAGCCAACACCGTCCTGTCCGCCTCCGGCCTGCGCATGCTGCTGCCCGGCTGCGGCGACCTCGAGACCCTGCGCTACTTCTCCGGCCTGTACGGCCGCACCGAGACGATGCGCACCTCGCACGGCCGCTCCCGTGGCGAGTTCACCACCAACTCCTCGCCCACCGAGACCGATCTCGCCCCCGTGCACTCCCTGCAGCAGCTGAAGGAGTTCACCGCGATCGCCCAGTACTCCAACCAGGCGCCGATCAAGGTGAAGATGCGACTGACCTTCCGCGACCGCGACCTCAAAAAGCTCTTGGCCGAGCCGCAGCCCGCTCAGGGCGGCAGTCCGGTGAATCTGGGGAAGGCAGCAGCGCCCGTCGTCGAGAGGGCGGGCCGTGGCTGAAGCGCGCGACAATCCCGCCGACCTGTGGCCCGCTCCGCCGCCCGCGAAGTCGACGCCGGAGCCGCGCCGCTGGGTGTGGTCAGCCATGTCCCCACCCGAGCGGCGCGCCCGGCTGCGCGAGCTGCGCGTCTGGGTCGACTGGCTGCGCTACACCGCAGAGCTGCACAACGAATTGGCGCCCTGCTGGTACCGCCATCGCTGGGTCAAGGAGCTGCTCACCGCCCTGTATCTGGGCTGGTTGCGTACGTACGAGGGCGACAAGAGCCCCGGGCGCGAGCTCGCCGAGGCCGAGTGGATCAACACGGTGCATGCGTTCAAGCCGTACCTGAAGCTGTCGGCGTGCATCGGAGGTCACGAGGAACCGCCACCGCCGCCTCCGCCGGCCCCTGGCGCGGACGAGGAATTCGAGATGTACCTGGCCACCTCTCCGGACACCACCGATCCGGCCCGGCATCCGGCCGAGGCCGAGGTCATGCGGATGACCGCGGAGCTCGACCCGCCTTTGTGAAGTACCGGACGTGACTGCAGAACCGTACGTAAGGAGGGATGAGACGGATGGGGGAGGACGCGGGGGGCGAACGCAATGAAGCCACGCCCGAGTCACCGGTGCGACGGGGGAAGCCACGCTCGGCAGACGTCGCCGCGCAGGCCTTTCGCGAGACCGCGATCAGCATGAACGGCCGCCGCAAGATCGTACGCACTGAACAGGTCACGACGCTGGCCCGTCTGGAGCGCGAGCACACCAAGGCCGTACGCGACTCCTTGACTGTCCTGCACCACCAGAACGTCGACGATCTCGAAGCCGAACAGCTCGCTGACGTCGAGAGCCGGGAGTGGCCCGACAAGGAGGGGTTCCCAGGCTCGGGGGAACAAGCCCGCGCACGCGTCTTGGAAGGCATCAAGCAGCAGGCCGAGCGCTCCCGCAAGCGCAAGTTCACGATCCCGAAAACCCACTGGGACGACGCCCGCAAGGGGCTGCCCAAGGTGCGCTTCGACATCGACGTCACCGATTCACGAGTCAGCGAATTCCACGAGTACGTCGAGGAGCCGCAGGCTGCAGACTCAGAAAGTCTCTCGGCATCGAGCACGAGCGACACATCAGCCAGTGACCTGCCGCCAGCCCCTGGCGACCTGCAGTCACTCATCGGCCTCATGGACGCTGCCGAACCGGCGACCGCACCCTCCGATGACCTGTACGACACCGCCGACCTGTTCGCCGATCCCGGCATCGCATTGTCGGCGCGCACCGCAGCCCCCCAGCCGGAGGAAGCCCCCGCGGCCACGGAGCACACGGAGCCCGACCTCACCGAAAACTTGGAAGGGCAGATGGTCTTCCACATGGTGCGAAGCACAGCCGAGCCCGACGATCCGGGCGCGTTTCCTGCTTCCCCAGAGCCCGACAGTGCGAGACCGCAACCGGCTGCCCCCGCCGCCGCCCCGAAGACCGCCGCACCAGACCTTAAGGAGGAGACTCCCATGGCCGCACCCATCACCGAACCGGTACCGGCCCCTGCGGCAGCCGCACCCGAAACAGGGAGCGACCGACTTCAGGCCGCCGCGGAAAATGACCTGGAACGGAGCGCTCAGCAGGAGGGCAAGCCCGCTGTTACCAAGTCACCGGCGACGCCCTCGAACGATTCTCTGGACGAGCGCCTGCTGGCCCGCGCCGCGTTGGCCCCTGCGCGCGAGGACCAGGAGCTCCCGCTATGGACCGGCAACGACCTGCCGACCGGGGCCTGGCGCGAGGAAGACAGCGTGCTCTACGACGGCTACGGCACACCGCAATGGAGACTCAAGACGGCATCCACCGCCACGTCGGCGACGAAGCATCAGGCGCAGGACCCCCCGTCCACGCCCACGACCGACGCGTACGACCCCGTGGACATCCGGGAGGCCTTCAAAGCGGTTGAGGAGGCCTGGGCCGACATCGTCCCGCACGAGCAGGGCACTGTCGAGGACCTGCTTACCGCCGTCGATGGCCCGCTGCGCGAGCTGGAACAGCGGTGGCAGCGCACCGTGCCGCTGCCGCAGGCGGCCGAGGAGCAGGAAGCCGCGGCCGCCCAGCCCGACCGTGCCGAGCCTCCGGTGGGTCGGCGCGACCCGGCGCCCGTCAACGCGGCGCTGCGGCAGGCGGACACCCACGCCGCGGCGCTGAGCAACCTGCCTGAGTGGCAGGAGCTGCAGACCCTGCGGGGCGCCACGACCCATCTGTGGAACGTGATCAGGGAGCGGGCGGGTGACTATTTCGAGCAGCTGCGCAGCGACGTCCGCGTCCAGGGGTTCTGGCGTACGGTCTCCGTCCGTACCACCGAGAAGATCGCCGAATGGGCGCGGGCTGGGGCCGACGGGCTTCGCCGCGGCCGCGGCGGCGACCTGCCCACCGCCGAAGCCCTGCTCAACCTCAGCGATGCGGCCCTCACCTACAGCACCCCCGGCATCGAGCGGCCCGACGAGCCGGACCCGGCCTCCGCCCGGAACGAGAACCTCGCCGCGGTGCGGCAGTTGCGCACATCCTCGCGGACCGGCGGCCCGGTCGCGTACGGCTCCCGCGAGGAGGCCACGCAGGCCTCCCGGGATGTCGCCGAGGCCTTCCAGACATGGCGCGAATCCCCCATGGGGCAGGAGCTGACCACCAGCTCCACCCACCCCTGCGTAGTTGCCTTCCGGCAGGCGTGGCAGCGGCTGCCTGCCGCAGACCTGCCGGACGGCCCGGGGTCGGCGGCCGGCCCTTACGGCGACGTCGGCCGGAACGCCCAAGCCCTCGTGGAGCGGGCCGAGGCCGCCAACGCGGAACGCGCCAAGTCCGGGCAGCAGCCCCGCTTTGCCGCACCCGACGTCGATTCCCTGCGGGCGGTCGTCGCACTGGCCGAGCACCACGGTGGACGGCTCGCGGTGACCCTGCCGCCGGGCCTCACCGGCCCCGCAGCCCCGGGCGCCGCCGCTCCGCAGGCCGCCCCGCCCCGCCCCACGGTGGCGGCTCCCGTCGTCGCGGCTGCCACGTCGGGCTCGCCGAGCATGTCGGCGTAGCGGGCGTGGCCATCCAGAGTGAAGGAAGAGGTCCCAGGTGAGCACTCCGAAGGAGCCGGCGCCCGCCGCGCCCGCGTGGCCGGGTGCGGCGGCGGAGGCAATGAAACTCGACTCGCCCCTACCGCTGCGGCTGCTGACGGACTGGGAGATCAGGGAGCGGTCAGCCCGGCTGGTGCGGGCCGAGGAGGCCGCCCGCCGCCTCGCGGAGGCCACGGCGCCCGACGGGGCCCTCCGCGTCGCGCAGCGACTCGCCGACCAGGGCGCCGCGCCAAATTTGATGGAGCGGGCCCGCAACGCTGCACGCGAGGACCAGCTCTACGCCCAAGAGAAGGGCGCCCGGGCCCACGCCCAAGCTGAACGACTGCACGAGCAGACCGAACAGGCCGGGGTCGGGCTCCAACGGCGCCAGCAGCTCACCGCGGCACAGCAACAGGCCGAGGCGGCCGATCGCATGAGGCAGCGGCCGGTTGCCCCAGCCCCGTCCGCCCGCCCGGTGGCCGGACCATCGGTGTTCGCCCCGCAGCCGGCCGACACGACACGCCAGCGGGCAGATGCCAGGCCTTTCTGACCGGGCCCTCTACACAGCTGAGTCCCGGAGTCACCGACCCCGGGACTCACGTACTCCGGGGCCGGTCAGCCTCCGGTTGGTTCTGTAAGTGGGAGTGGGTAACGTTTGTCGACGGTTTTGGGTAACACTTAGCGATCACTGAGCCCGGAAATGTCGGTGAGAATCAGCAACGCTTCGGGTTCAGGGCCGTCAGCGTGATCGTCTGTGTCAACTACCTGTCAGCTTACGGCGATGTGCGTCTGCATAGGGTGTGAGCTGGGGTAGCCAGCGATATCAGTGAGGCAGCCCCGTGCGGGAACGTAGCCGAGGGGGAGACAGCCGTCCGATGAATCAGATCCTGTTCGCCGGGGCCATCGGCCTCTTTCTGACCCTGATCGGCACCCCGCTGCTGATCAAGCTGCTGGCTCGCAAGGGGTATGGGCAGTTCATCCGGGACGACGGGCCACGGGGCCATCACGGCAAGCGTGGAACGCCGACGATGGGCGGCATCGCCTTCATCCTGGCCACTCTCATCGCGTACGTACTGACCAAGGTCGTCACTGGCGAGGGCGTGACCTACCCGGGCCTGCTGGTGCTGTTCTTGATGGCGGGCATGGGCGTCGTCGGATTCCTGGACGACTACATCAAGATCGTCAAGCGGCGTTCGCTGGGTCTGCGGGCCGGGGCGAAGATGTCCGGCCAGCTGATCGTCGGCATCCTGTTCGCTGTGCTGGCCGTCCAGTTCGCGGACGACCGCGGCCAGACCCCGGCCTCCCTGAGGCTGTCATTCGTCACCGACTTCGGCTGGACCATCGGGCCGGTGCTGTTCGTCGTGTGGGCGCTGTTCATGATCCTGGCCATGTCGAACGGGGTGAACCTGACGGACGGTCTGGACGGGCTGGCGACCGGCGCCTCGGTCATGGTCTTCGGCGGATACACCTTCATCGGCCTGTGGCAGTTCCAGAAATCGTGCGCCAACGCGATGACGATGACTGACCCCGCCTCCTGTATGGAGGTCCGTGACCCGCTCGACCTCGCCGTCATCGCCTCCGCGCTCATGGGCGCCTGCTTCGGGTTCCTGTGGTGGAACACCTCACCCGCCAAGATTTTCATGGGTGACACCGGCTCGCTCGCCCTCGGCGGCGCCCTGGCCGGCCTGGCCATCTGCTCTCGTACCCAACTGCTGCTCGCCCTGCTGGGCGGCCTGTTCGTCCTGATCACCCTGTCCGTGGTCATCCAGGTCGGCTCGTTCAAGATGACCGGCAAGCGCGTCTTCAAGATGGCGCCGCTGCAGCATCACTTCGAACTAAAAGGCTGGTCCGAAGTTCTGGTCGTGGTCCGTTTCTGGACCATCCAGGGCATGTGCGTCATCGTCGGTCTCGGCCTGTTCTATGCAGGATGGGCGGTGGGCTGAGACGGGACGCCGAGATCGCCTGGGTGGTGGGCACTGCGTGGCAGGGAAGAGGTATCGCCACCGAAGCAGCCCGAGGACTCGTCGACTGGCTTAGCCAGCAGCCGGTGCAGGCCATCATCGCCCACATCCACCCCGAACACCAAGCATCCGCTGCTGTCGCAGCCGCCGCCGGGCTCACGCCCACCGACGAATGGCACGAAGGCGAGATCCGATGGTGCCGGAACATCAGGCAATAACATCGCCGATCCACAGGTCTTGACGATTACTCCGAATCTCACGGGGTTCGGGAGTCTGTGAGCAGTTGAGTAACGGCGGGGTCATTGGCTGATCCCTCGGCGGCGGGTTCCATGGATGGTCGGGGGACTGATTCGTGTCGGCGGCGTGGCGGGTACGGCGGGCGCTGCCGTCTGTTCCCAGCCCTGTTGGGTTGCGATGAGGCGGTGCGCTGCGACATCGAGCAGGGCCCGAGGCACGGCAGTACCGGCTTTCTGGGCGGCTTGGAGGAGTGCTCCGGCTGCGGCTTGCTCGGCAGGCATGATCGTGCTGTACGCGTCGGTGAGCGCGTCGAGCTGCCGCCCGTGGGCGGGGTACCAGCGCATCCGGGTATCGAGGCCGGGAGGCCGGTGCTCGATGAAGTCGGTGACCAGGTTGCCGCGGGCACGACTCAGCGCGACGGGTGCGGCGGCCGCCAACTGCCATCCGGTCGCGGGTAGTCGGTACAGCGTCGCCGTCAGCGCACCCACGCCGCTGGCGTCGACGAGGATCGCCTCCACGGTGCGTGGCTTGGGTGGCTTTCCCCCTTCGGGCTGCCAGCTCGCGCCGTACAGCAGCTGTCCCACGCGCGTCGCGGCCGCCTGCGCGGTGACCAGCGCTGGATGTGCTGACGTCTTTGGCATCGGTGCGAACTGCCCGCTTCGCACGAGGTCGTAGCCGGGCGGCGGCAGCTTCGGGTGGCCACGCGGGTCGGCGAGATCGACGATCCGGCGCCATCCGGCCGCCGCCTGCTGCCACGCCTGTGCCGCTCCTCGCAGTCGGCCGGCGGCCTCCTGCAAGGCGACAGCGGTTTCCGGGTCGCTGTGGGCGGCGACGTGGAGCAGGGTTTGGCCGGCCAGCAGGTTGCCCATCGTCCGCCAGCGGCCCATCTGTCGCAGATCGGATCCGCTCAGGCCACGCTCGCCCCGACCATGCAGGGCTTCGAAGGCGGCCCGGGATAGCCGCTCACAGTCGTCGGCAAGGTGACCGAGGACCGCGGTGGTGGTGTCGGTTGTCAGGGGCGGTCGGGGATCGAGCGGCGGCGCGAGCGGGAACGCGGCCAGGGACCGGTCCTCGGTCCCGCTGGCGGCACGGCCGAACACGGAGGCCTGCTCGAGGCTGCCGCGCGCGACGTGCAGCTGCACCGCGATGGCCCCGCTGGTGACGGCCTGGCCCACTGCCTGAGCCACCCGGGCCGCGCCCCAGGCCAGTTCCGCCGAGCGGTGTAACAGATAGGCGCGGGCGGGCTGTTCGGTGAATGCGTAGGCGTACGGCGTCACCGGGATGCCGTCTTGCCCGCGGTGGCTGGCGATGAGGTCACGGACGGCGGATGCCGCCTGCGCTGCCTGGGCCAGCGGGGTGGCGCCCATGCCAGCGTCGTCATCGAGGGCGGGTAACAGTCCGACCGCGCGCCGCAGGGCGCGTTGAGCGGTGGCCAGATGGGTGGCTGGCCCCGGATTCGCCCGGCTGGGCCGCTCTCCGGCGCTCTCGAGCGTGCTTTGCAGGTGCCCGACGAGTTCGTCCAGGAGCCGCGCCGCGGCAGCCTGCCCAAGGGTGTCGTCGGAGGCGATAGGGGTGGCGGCCGCCGCTCGCAGATGCCGGTCGGCGGTCTCGTACAACTCTCCCAGCGTCACGGGCATGCCTACTGCTCCCGGACTGCAGCGAGCGCCTCGGCGGCGATCGCGGCCTTGTCGGCTGCCTCCTGCAGCACCGCCCGGCCGTCCTCCTCCACCTCTGGCTCGGCGGCCATACGCTCGAGGGCCACTTGGGCGTGCCGCAGCAGGCTCACGTACGGGGCGAGGCCTTCCGCACCCTGCGCAGGTGCCGGCACGTCGATGGGCCGTCCGGACTCCGGCAACGGCAGCAGGATCTGACCCGCCGAGCTCGCCTGCGCGGCTACCAAGGCCTGAAGCTCATCACTGCTGTCTTCGAAGGCGACGGCGTCCGCGACCTGCTCGGCCACGTCGAAAGTTTCCCACGCTGCCGCCAACACCTGGGTGCGGTCCGTCGCATCCAGCGCCGCATCCAGGGGTTTCAATACGTCTGGCAGGATCATTCGACTCCCCATCTCGCTCGGTCAGACCGTGATCGTCTCACTCCGTGGAGACAGCACCGGGTGCCCTGTCGATGACGGACGGGTTGTGGACAACCGGGCTTGAACCCAATCGGCGTCAGTGTCTGATGCGGACGGATCGCCAGCGCCGGTCGCTCCGACTGATGAATCCGCGCGCCTCCAGCTGCGCGAGCTGGTAGGCGACTGACCCGCTACTAGAGAGGCCGACCAGCTCGCCGAGCTGCCGGATCGACGGGCCCTCGCCGTGATCCGCGATCCAGTTTGAGATCGCCCGCAGGATCCGAATTTGACGCTCGCTCAGTTCGTCGTGCCTCATGCCGTGCGCACCCCCGCGCGGTCGGTGCGGGCCTGGCGCCGCAACTCGATCCGGGCCGTTGGCACCCCGAAAGTGCGGTTGCCCCAGAAGGGGTGCCACCAGATGCGAGCGGACAGGCGCAGCAGGCGTCGGCGCGGCGCGGTGTTGCGGACCGCGCCGGGGGCGGCGAGCGCCGCGTAGGTGGCGTTCCAGTCGCGCTGGGCCTGAACCAGGTCGTGGGGGAATACGGGTGCATCCATACACGCATTAGATCGCGTGTTCGAATTCTGTGTCATGTCGAGACACGCACGGCTTGCCCGGATCAACACCTGGCGGCAGTCAGCCCTCGTCGGACCGCCACAACCAGCGGAGGGCATCGGGGAGCAGGACGCCGCCGTGGTTGGGGCTGTGACCGCCGTCGCCCAGGACCAGGCGGAAGTCGTAGCCGGCTTCCGCGAGCGCGGCCGCGACGCGCAGGTTGTTGGCGAGCCAGTTCCCCTCGGGCTCGTTCCAGCGCAGGTCACGATGGCCCGCTTGGAGGAAGATGCGCAGCGGCTTGCTGGGGACGCGGGGAATGAGTTCGGGGTAGGGGTTGCCGCCGGGCATCTGCGTGAAGCTGGACAGGAACGCGGTGACCCGGCGGAACTTGTCGGGGCGCAGCCATGCTGCAGTGAAGGCACAGTTGCCGCCGCTGCTGCCACCGCAGATGCCCCACTGATCGGAGTCCTCGGCGATCGAGTAGTGCTTCGTGACCTCAGGGATGATCTCGCTCAGGAGAAAGGTGACGTACCGATCGTCGAACGCGTCGTACTCGGTGTTGCGGTTCTTCGGATCCTCAGCGCCGGGGAAGACGCCAGGGTCGACGAACACCCCGATGCTGACCGGGATGTCACCACGGTGGACGAGGTTGTCCAGGACGATCGCGCCGCGGACTTCCCCATCCGGGTCCAGGTACCACCATCCATCCTGGAACACCATGAGCGACGCTGGCTTGGAAGAGTTGTAACGTGCGGGCACGTGGACCCAGAACTTCCGGGACGTGCCGGGGTAGATCGCGCTGTCGTTCCAGTCGAACTCGATCGTCTTGCCGGCGGGCACGCCGGGCTGTGCAGCAGAGTCGGGGCCGTGGGCGTAGCGAACCTCTGACTGGTGAATCGGAAGCGGCTGGTAGGGCACCTCGATCGTCACGTGGGCCAACCTAGGAGGGATCGCGACCTGCCTCAAAGGGATTTAGGGTCTGTTGTGAAAGTGCTGGTCACAGTGATTCGTTGAGGCCGTTCAGAGTCGATCCGCTCGGCGAGCTTGTCGGCGTGCTCATGGAGTGCGTTGTGCAGGAGGCGGGAGACGACGGGGGCTTCCTGCTCGGGAAGACGGGCAGCGTGAGCTCATAGGCGCTGAATCTGGCCCTCTTGATCTCGATGAGGCCGATGTGTGGCCGGTTCTGCAGCATGGGTGCCCATTGCCAATCGCCCTGCGTGACCTGGGCCCAGGCGATCGCCGAGGCCGCCAGGTGGCGTGCCCGGTCCCAACGGATGCGGTAGCGCCGGCCTAGCTCCAGGTGCCGGACGACCACCTCGATGATCTTCCTCCAGTCGTCCGGAGGGAGGACCCAGCCCTGCAGGCGGGCTCGGCGGTGCTGGTAGTTGACGGGCGAGTCAGCCGCCGCAAGCTGGTTGGCGAGGCGGCCGAGGGTGTCTGCGTACTGTCGTGCGTTGTCGTCAAGCGACTGCCATGAGCGGAGTTGCGCACGCGTGTTGTGGCTCACGGCGGCGGTGGCCGGAGCCGGCGGTTGCCGCAGTGGCCGAGATCGACGAGGAGCCGCAAGAGGACCCTGACGACCCCGACTTCGCCTATCGAGTCCGTGTGACCTTGCTGTCGAAGACGACGGACGCGCTGTACCGCAATCCAGTAGACCGGGACGATCTGGATCTCGACCAGGTGCGGTCGGTGCAGAAGGCGAAGCCGGCGGCGTTGGCGGTCCTGCTGGCGCGAGCCGGTCTGCGAGACGACCGTCGCAGCGGACTGCTCTGGGCCGGCACGGCGCCGGGTCCATGTACGCCGTTACCAGGGAGACCGTGCGTGCGGAAGTGGACTCGTAGCCCACGGGACAGCGCTGACCACCCCGACATTGTGCGGCCACTCCTTGCTCGGCACCGAGCGGGAGTCTCAGCGCGGAATACGCGGCATCAGATCGTCATACCCGCCGCTGGCCCAGATTTCCTGCTGGAACCGGGCTGGCGACATAACGTCTGCTCCCTCGTCGCGGCGCCAGACCACATCGCAGCGATAGCAATACCAGGCGTCTCTCCAGAAGGGATACGCGCGGGCTGCGCCCGCGTCGATCTGCGCACGGATCCGTCGTCTCTGCAGGCCGACCAGCGCAAGCACGAGTACATCGGCGCCGGCCAGCACCAGCCAGATGAGTGGTCCGAAGAGTGCAAAGAAGGCGAACCAGGGCAGCGTCCCGGCAGCCACAATCATGATGCCCGGCGTCCCGGGAGGCTCAGGTGCGAGCGCGAGCCGCCCGGCGAGGGGCGAGTACGCGGGGGCGCCTTCGCGCCGCTGCTCGCGCGGTATCCGGCCCTCGCTGACGATGCGGGGCACGGAGTGCACCCAGTCGCCCCCGCAGCGCGGGCACAGCGGTGTCCTGGGCCCCCGTTGACGGGCAGACGGATCCGGGCTCATCCTCCACCTCCTGCGGGGGCGTAACTGGACCTTCCCGGCCTTCAGGGCTCCTCGCCCTGCTTCCATCTGGGCGGTTCTGGAGGGGAACTGCCCGGTGAGGGCTTGTCGGAATCTGGACTTTGAAGCATGCGGGAGATAGGTACGGCGAACGCCGTAGGCGGGTGTTCGCGTGCGACCTCGTGTCGAAACGATGCCCTTGCCGTTCAGGCGAGGCGTACGGGGCTTGATGTAGGTGTGGGCCTTGAACGGAAGGCGCTCAAGCACGTAGTCCGGGAACTGGATGGCGGTCTTCTGGTTGAGCTGCGGATAGATCCGCAGGACGCGCAGGCGGGTGCAGTCGTCGATCGCGGTGAACTGGTAGTACCTGTTGGGCCCACCGCGTCTGCCCTGGGAGGCGCAGGCGAGGGGTTCGATGAACTGCACGTCGTTCTCGGGGGTGGCGCGGGCGCGCGGTACGAGCCGTGCTGCGGCCTCGGTGATCGCCAGATCCGCCTCGGGAAGCAGGCTCGTGTACGTGTCGACCGTGGTGGTGATCGAGGAGTGGCCGAGCATCTCCTGAATGTCCTTGCGGTCGGCTTTGGCTGATGCGGGTCGCCCGAAGCCCGAGTACAAGGGCTACTACGGGCAGCTGATCCTGGTGGCGACCATCTCGCGGAGATGAGCCGCGCTCATGGACGTCCGCCGCGCCCCGCGCGGCGCCGTGCGGGCAGCGGACGAGGAGTGTGCCGTCAACGGGGCAATGAATCACTGAACAGGAGGAGACCCCTTCCACGTACCCGCCGAGGCCGTGTACGAGAGGCGTGGGTGCACCCCACTTCTGGTCGCTGCCTAATACGCGCAGCTCTGCGCCGAAGCTGCTCCGAGACGGGTGGGTGCCCACACGCACCCGCTCCCGGGCTCGGCGGGTGCTCGTCCAGTTCCACCTCCGATACGCGCCCTAGAAGCAGGCGCCAGCGAGGTCGCGGGCCTCGTCGGCCCAGGCGGCGAGACCGCGCAGGACGGCGGCCCGTTCGGCGAAGAAGCGGTGAGTGTCGGCGGCCCGGTCTCCGTAGACGGCTGTGGCACCGAAGGCATCTGCGGCCCGGGCGACCATGTCCGGGACGAGCCAGGCCCACTTTGCTGCAGTCAGTACCATGCCGAGCCGCACCAGGCGGGGCTCGATGCGACTGCCCGACTCGCGCAGCCCAGTCACGTATCCCTCGAACGCGGCGGCATCCAGCCTGGGAAAGTCGGCCGCCGGGCGGAGCAGGTCCAGGGCGAGGTTGCCCATGTCGCCCTGGAGGGGGCGTATCCGGCCATGGACCAGTCGATCGCGGTGACGGCTGCGGAGGTGCCGGGGCGCTCCGGAGCGCCGAAGAGGTTGTTGGACCACGCGTCGTTGTGACAGACGGTGTGCGGCAGCGCCTCCCACCAGCCGACGAACTTCTCGCGCTCGGCGTGCGCGCGGCGGGCGTAGTCGCGGATCGTCGCGTCGAGGTGTTCGGCGACCAGCGGGTGCCGCCAGGCGTCGTCGTCCTCTAGCAGCGTCCAGTCCACCCGCCCCGCCCACCCGTCGAGATGCGCGCGCAAAGACCCGGTGCCCCACAGCGGCCCATTCCGGTGCCCGGCGCCCAGGCCGGCCTGCGCCAGCCCGAAACGGCGAGCCGCCGCCCGGTGCTGCGCAGGTGTCCAGCGCCGGGCCGGCGTCGCGGCGACGTCCTCCAGCCACAGCGCGACGCTGCGCTCGCTCCGGTCGACTCGAGCCAGCAGCTCCGGCAGCCGGATCCCGGCGTTCACGTACGGGGCAGGCAGTCCCGCGGCGTAGATCTCAGGCTCACGCCGCCAGCCGTCGTCCATGTCGTGGCCGGGCCGGAGCAGCTTCAGCACCGCACGCCGGCCGTTGGCGGCCGTGACGCGCCAGACCCCCTCCGTGACCCCCGTCATGCGCCCGTGCCCCAGTCGCACCGACTCCCGCACCGATGCCCCCAGCACGCGCTCCGCCTCGGCCGCCGACTCCACGTCCAAGTCCTCCGAACAGTCCACTTGGGCCACCACGGGGTTTCCGACCAGCGCCCTCTCGGACGCGCGGGCGTCCACCGTGAGGTGGCTCGTCCGGCGCTCCGCGCGGAGCACGGCGCGGGCCGCCGCGAGGACGTCCGCATCCCCCTCCACCCCGGAGCCCGTCAGGGCGTGGACCAGCCGGGTCCGCCATACGTTGGGGTCGGTCTCGCAGGCGTCCAGTACCCGTACGCCGTAGCCACCGCACACGCCGCTGCCGCCGTCTCCGCCGTGGACGCCGCCCCTACCAAATCGCAGGTGGACGACCTCCTTCAGCCCGACGTAGAGATCGTGGACGGTTCCGCGTGCAGTGCCCTTAAGTCCCGCCGCCGCTCCTGCGGCCAACGCGGTAGCCACCAAATCCGCTTCGGCCACTTGGGCCCCTTCGGTTGTGCGGGTTGTGCGATGTCGTGTCCGTCACCCTGGCCGGAGGTGCTGCAATGCTGATGAAATTGCGATCATGTACGGAAGTGGGGGCTAGGAGTGGGTGGGAGATCTCCCCAGCGGCTTCGGATCGAGGTGCTCGGACCGTTGCGGGCCTGGCGGGACGGCACATTCCTGGATCTGGGGCCGGTCAAACGGCAGGCCGTGCTGGCCGCGTTGCTGCTTCGTCAGGGGGCTGTGACGAGCCATGAGCAACTACTCGACGGGGTGTGGGGGTCGGAGCCACCCGCATCCGGAACCAAGGTGCTGGCCAGTCACGTCAACCCGCTGCGCAGGACGCTCGACGCGAAAGGCATCCGGCATACCGAGTCGGTGATCCGCAGCGGCAAGGGCTGGTACCGGTTCGTCGTCGACAGCGTCCGGCTCGATGTGGCGGACCTGGTCGAGCGGGGCGATGAGGCGCTGCGCACAAGGGCGTCCGGCGACCTGGCCACCGCGACGGACCAGTTGTCCGCGGCGCTCGGACTGTTCCAGGGCGAGCCCTTGGCCAACCTGCCGGGACCGTTCGCGCAGGCCGAGCGGGAACGGCTGCTGGAGCGCCGGCGAACGCTCCGGCTAGCCCGGCTCGAATGCCTGGTTCTGCTCGGCCGGTTCACCGATGCCCTGGACGACCTCGCCTCGCCGTCCACGTCCGATCGCTACGACGAGTCCCTGCTGGCATTGCGCATGCGGGCTCTGTACGGCTGCGAGCGCCAGGCCGAAGCGCTCAACGCCTACCAGGAGATGCGCATACGCCTGCGTGACGAGCTCGGCGTCGATCCCGGTGAGGAGCTCCGCCGGGTGCATGAGGCGGTGCTGCGCCAGAACGACGCCCACCTCCTCGTTCCGGCGACATCTCCCACACAGACGCTCTTCTCCAAGCTCGTCCTCCGCAACGATCCAGCAGCTGTCACGCCGGCCGAACTGCCTCACGATGCCGCGGGATTCGCCGGCCGCACCGGCGAACTCGCCCAACTGCACGCGTTGCTTCCGTCGGAGCAGGGCCAGGAGTCCGCGAACACCGTGGTCATCTCCGCCATCGGCGGCGCCGCCGGTATCGGCAAGACCGCCCTGGCGGTGCACTGGGCGCACCAGGTGCGCGCTCGCTTCCCCGACGGTCAGCTGTATGTGAACCTGCACGGATTCGACCACGACCGGCCGCCGCTCGAGCCCGGCGAAGCCCTTGAACTACTGCTGCGGGGCCTGGGACTCGCGGCGTCGGAGATCCCCGCCAATGACGAGGCTCAGGCCCGCGCGTACCGGACACTGCTGTCCGGCCGACGCCTGCTGCTCCTGCTGGACAACGCGGCTTCGGCGGAGCAAGTCCGTCCGCTGCTCCCGGGCAGCTCGTCCTGCTGCGTCATCGTCACCAGTCGTAACCGGCTCGGCGATCTCGTCGCCCGCGACGGTGCGCACACCCTGCCGCTGGACCTCCTCCTGCCGGACGAGGCCCGCGCGCTGCTGAGCGAGGCACTCGGCGCAGACCGGCTCTCCGCCGAACCGCTCGCGGTCGACGAACTGATCCGGCTGTGCGGCAGCCTTCCGCTGGCGCTGCGCGTGGCTGCCGCCAGGCTGGCCGGCGATCCGGGCCTACGCCTGGCCGACCTGGTCGCCGAGATGTCCGAGGGCAACCGGCTGGAGGCGCTGGAACCCGATGGCAACGAGAACTCCCCTTTGCGGGCGGCCTTTTCCGTGTCGTACCGGGTGCTGGTGCCTGCGGCGCGTCGGCTGTTCCGGTTGCTCGGCCTGTTTCCGGGGCCGGAGTTCAGCGCCGAGATCGCGGCGGCCCTCCTAGGTGCGCCGCTTTCGCAGGCCCGACGTCTGCTCGGTGCGCTGGCCGCTGCCCACCTGATCGAACCGGTGACGGTGGGCCGTTACCGGTTCCACGATCTGCTTCGCGAGTACGCCCAGGAGTGTGCGCAGGCGGAGGAGACGGCGGCAGATCGTGACGCCGCACTGGAACGCGTCCTGATCTGGTACCTGCACGCCACTCGCTCCGCCGCGGGCACGTGGCTCTTCCCGGAGCTACCCGGCGCCCTCGACCCCGGTGAGCAACCGGGCATGCCATCCGCTGCCAGAGCCGGACAGTGGCTGGAGGCGGAGCGGGCGAATCTGCTCGCGGTCATCAACCATGCGGACCGCCACGGTCCCCGCCTCGTTGCCAGGCATCTGATCTCCGCACTGTTCGGCCACTTCTGGCTTCATCTGCCGCGGGCGACGTGGCAGGCCATCGCACAGACGGCGCTGGCAGCGGCCGTGGACGAAGGCGACCTGCCCGGCCAGGCAGCCATGCACACCAACCTCGGAGTGATCCATTGGGACTGGGGACAGGTCAGGGAGGCGACGGAACACCACACACGTGTACTGGACATCAGCCGGGAGCTCGGTTGGCCGATGGGGGAGGCTGCGGCTCTCGGCGTCGGAGGCTGCGTGGAATGGAGTATGGCGCGCCTCGGCAGTGCGTACGAGCGCCTCACCGTCGGCGTGCGGATCACCCGAGAAACCGGAAACCGACACCTCGAGACATTCGGGCTGCTCGGTCTCGGTCTGACCTGCCGGGATCTGGGCCGGCTGCGAGAGGCTGCGGATCACCTCGAACTGGTCATCAGCCACAATGCGCAGACGGGCTGGTGGGACGACAGCCTGGCCCTGCAGATTCTGGGCGGGGTCTACTGGGAGCTCGGCCGTCTGGCCGATGGCCTTGACGTCCTCGGTCCCAAGGTGGCCGCTGACGACAGGGGCGGATACCGCAACGGCCGCGCGATGATGCTCGACGCCATCGCCAAGATCAATATCGAGCTCGGCCGTCACGACGACGCGCTGACGCAAGCCGAGCGCGCCTTCGCCATGGTCAAGGCCCCGGGACGGCTGTGGATTCAGTCCGGCATCCTCAACACGGTCGCCGCCGCCCACCGACATCTGGCCCACTTCGACCGATCCCTTCAGGCTGACACACAAGCCCTCACCCTGGCCCGGGAGGCGAGATTCAGACGAGCTGAGGCAGACAGCATCCTGGGGCTGTCCCGCACGCACCAGTGGTTCGGCCGCCACGAAGACGCCCGCCGCCATGCCGAGGATGCGCTGCGCCTGGCACGCGAGTACGGCTTCCGAGTGGTGGAGGGGCAGGCCCTGACCGTCCTGTGCGGCACAGCGGAGTCCGAGTCGGCGCATGCCACAGCCGTCACCCTGGGCCGTGAGGCACTGGCTGTACACCGTGAGACCGGCCACCGACTCGGCGAAGCCCACACCCTCGTGGCACTCGCCCGCGCCCTCCGGAAGACCGACGGCGCTTCGGCCGAACTCATGAGGCAGAAGGCGTTGGACATCTTCTCGGACGTGGGCGTGCCGGCGGACGGGCACAAAGACCTCGACTGGTGACGTTCGCGTCAAGGCCCTCGAGGGGCACCTCGTGATCCTTGGTCGCAACGGACACTCAGCCACAGCGGCACAAGCAGCCGTGCATCCAGCACTCGTACGTCCTCCCCGCCTGCCGGCCAGCCGCCGCCGTAGGCTCGCGGGGCCCGGCGTAGAGCTCCTGGACAGCTCCGCGCGCCGTGTCCGAGATCCCCACCGACTGCCCCGCCGCAAGGGCCGCGGCCACCGACTCGCCCTCGGTCATCCCATGCTTCCTTCAGGGCGTGCTTCGCCGGTGTGCTGGATCTCGCGGATCAACCGGTACGACTCGCCCGCGAGCCAGATGCGGTCCTCGTCGTCCACGTGGCAGCCGAAGCGTTCCGGAAGACCGCGCAGATATGCGACGGCGGGGCCGGTGAAGCGGACCCTGCCGTTGCCGAGGTGGGTGATGCCTTCGGGCACGTCGAGCGCGGCGAGCCAGGTGGCGTGGTGGCGGTGCACCTCGGCGGTGTACGTGGCGTTGGAGCCTGCTCCCTTTTCCAGGGCGAACAGGACGTCCCCGTAGCGGGCGTGGTCGAGGACGGCGCGTACGGCCTCATCGATGCTCGACAGGCAGGCGTCCACTTGGTCGCTGGCGAAGACGCGGCCCGGGCGGGCCCGGGCGTACGCGAACCACGTGCCCGCACGGGACGGGATGACGTAGCCGACCGGATAGCCGCCGGGGAGCCCGTCGTCCACGCATACGTACACGATCTCCGCGGCATCGCTCCGCTCCCGCATGAGGAAGAGCTTCCGCTGTTTCAGCAAACTCGTGAGAGACCGATCGATGACCGCCATGTTCATGTTCCTTCCTCGGGAGGGGCGGCGGCCGTTTCCCAGGTCGAGGGCCGCCGCACGTGCAAACCATTACGGAAGGCGCTGCAATGCGAATGAAATTCTGATGATGTGCGCAGCGGAGGCTTCGGGGTGGGCGCGTGATCTCGTCGACGGTTACGGCTCGCGGTGCTCGGGCCGATGGGCGCCTGGCGTGACGGTAAGCAGCTGGGCTCGGGCCTGTCCGGCAACAGGCCGTGCTGGGCCCCTCATGGACGGCTGGTGGCGGGCTCGGCGCCGACCCGAGCGGGAGTCTCAGCGCGGAATACGAGGCATCAGATCGTCGTACCCGCCGCTGGCCCAGACCTCCTGCTGGAACCGGGCGGGCGACATGACGTCTGCTCCCTCGTCGCGGCGCCAGACCACATCGCAGCGATAGCAGTACCAGGCGTCTCTCCAGAGGGGATACGCGCGGGCTGCGCCTGCGTCGATCTGTGCACGGATCCGTCGTCTCTGCAGGCCGACCAGCACAAGCACGAGTACATCGGCGCCTGCCAACACCAGCCAGATGAGTGGTCCGAAGAGTGCGAAGAAGGTGAACCAGGGGAGCGTCCCGGCAGCCACAATCATGATGCCCGGTGTCCCGGGAGGCTCAGGTGCGAGCGCGAGCCGACCGGCGAGCGGGGAGTACGCGGGGCTGCCTTCTTGCCGCTGCTCGCGCGGTATCCGGCCTTCATTGACGATGCGGGGCACGGAGTGTACCCAGTCGCCCCCGCAGCGCGAGCACAGCGGTGTCCTGGGCCGCCGTTGACGGGCAGACGGATCCGGGCCCATCCTCCACCTCCCTGCATCGGCGCAACTGGATCTTCCCGGCTTTCAGGGCTCCTCGCCCTGCTTCCATCTGGGCGGTTCTGGAGGGGAACTGCCCGGTGAGGGCTTGTCGGAACCTGGACTTTGAAGCATGCGCGAGGCAGGTACGGCGAACGCCGTAGGCGGGTGTTCACCCGAACCGGGCGCACGGAGATCTGGAGTGTCCGCATGCATCGGACAGCGCTGACCCAGCCGCCGGGCGACGCCGACGTGGTACAGGCGGAGCTTGAGCCGCTGCGGTACGAGGAAGCTGCTGAGGGATACCGCTGGGAGCTGGAGCTGTCCTGAGACGTGGGAGCGCCGTGCGCAGTGCGACCCGAGCTGCTGGCTTTCGAGGTAAGCGTCCCTGCAACGCCGTTGGGGCAAGTTCGGCGACGACCTGTTCGGCACGTTCCGTGATGTCTGTTGGGCCTCCCAGGCGCGGAGCTCCTCGGCGGCGAGCAGCCGGGCGAGGCAGGCGCCGCGCCGAGTCGAGGAGAGCATTGCTGCGCGACAGCGAAGTTCCTGTGGCGATCCTGATCCGTCTGACGAGGGCGGAGTGCCGGCTGGCGCACGTTGAAGGTTGACATGGTGGGCGGTACCGGCCCGCGCGTTGTCGCGAACGCGCCCCTGGTTGACTTGTCCCGCACGGACTGCCGATGGCGACCTCCAGCCGGGCGGTCCGCGCACCGACAGACCGATGGTTTGGGCGCACCGAAGAGGGAAGTGGACGTGGAGCAATTCGCTCCGGGCAAGGTTCTGCGCAGCAGGTACCGGCTGGACCGGATTCTGGGCAAAGGGGCGATGGGGCACGTCTGGCAGGGGACGGACGTGTATCTGGAGCGTCCTGTCGCGGTGAAGACCGTCGCCGCGGATCTTCTTGCTCTTCCCGACTGGCGGCGCACCGCCCTCGCGCGGTTCGAGAGGGAGGCCAAGGCTGCCGCTCGTCTGGACCACGCCAACATCACCACCGTGTACGACGCGGCAGTAACCGAGGACGTCTGCTGTCTGGTGATGCAGCTCGTCGACGGCACGACTCTCGATAACGTCATCGACGGCGCCGACGACGGGCGCCTACCCGTGTCCGCTGCGGTCTCCGCGGCCGCGCAACTGTGCTCAGGGCTGTCGGCCGCGCACGCGGCCGGCCTCGTCCACCGCGACCTGAAGCCGCAGAACATCATGGTCCGCACTGACGGCCTGGTGAAGATCCTCGACTTCGGGCTGGTGAAGGTGCTCTCAGACACCGATCCACGACTCACCATGACGGGCGAAACGCTCGGCAACCTGGCCTATGCCTCGCCCGAAGTCCTGGCCGGCGATGAGGCATTGGACGGTCGCACCGACCTGTACGCAGTGGGATGCCTGCTGCACCACATGCTGACCGGCCATCGTCCCTTCGACAGCCAGGGCCCCGCCCAACTGGTGACTCAGCATCTCACCGCGTCTCCACCGCAGTTGGGCGACTACGGTGTCGATGCCCCAGCGGCGCTCCAGGACCTGCTGAACGCTCTGCTCGCCAAGCGCCCAGAGGACCGCCCCAGCAGTGCAGCCGAGGTGTACGCGACCCTCTCACCGCATCTGCCGGGCCCTGATCCAGCACTTGCGGTCCGCAGGATGCCGCCGGAGGATCCCCGGCGGCCGTTCCTCGTTCCTCAGGGGCCCATCATGCCGCGTTAGCCGAAGCGAACCGCGGCACAGATCCCGGGGTCGGTCATGTCGCAGCCGGCGGCCGTACCTTGATCAGTTCCTTGAGGAACGGACTCGGCTCCCCGTGCCAGAAGATGTCCAGGCTGTCCCGGGCGCGGGTGGCCGCTACGAAGAGCAGAGAACGAGCACGCTGCATCTCTGTCCGGTAGCGCGCCGGGTCCGTGGTGCGCCGCTGCTGGACTGCTGCGCGCGGCACCAGCCCGTCGCTCACCCCTGCGATGATCATGCGCTGGTACTCGAGACCTTTGAACCGGAACATCGTGCCGATGTGGACACCACTATCGCCGCGGGGCCCGTCCGGGCCGATCTCCAGCGCCCTGATGCCGTGCTCAGCCAACGTATAAGCGGCTTCGCTCGCCATCTGGTTGGTCGGCACGGCGATCGCGATCTGCTCGTGAGGGACCTCCCCCCAGGACTGGATCAGCGCAGCCATCGCCTCCCGCTCGTCCACCCAGTCATTCAGCTCGTGCAGATCGGGGACAGCGCCGCTGAGCACGGACCGGTACCCGGCCAGTGTCTCGGTGCTGCCGTCGAGGTCGTCGTACTTCTCCTCGCCGAGCACGTTCAGTGCGGAGTGCAGGATCTGCCGCGTGGTGCGGTAGCTCAGCGACAGCTTTGATGCCCGGCCGCGGATGTTGATGCCGAGGCTGCCGAGCGTCACCTGGTTCTTGTAGATGCGCTGGTGGGTGTCACCGACCAGGAAGAGGTCGTTGCGGTCCGGCGAGGTCATGGCACGCAGCATCTTCCAGTGTGCGGGCCGCAGATCCTGGGCTTCGTCGACCACGATGTGCCGGTACCGGTAGCGCAGCCAGCCGCCCGAACCGTCGGCCAGGTGGACGTTGTCGAGGCCGCCCGCATTCTCCCGCTGCTGGTCGATCGCCTGGATGCGCCGGGCGCGCTCCCCCTCCAACTGGGCCGCCCGCTCCGCGACCTGGTCCCACGTCTGCACCCCGAGCCGGTCCAGGCGCTGGGTGAATCGCTCAGCAAGCTGCCAGATTTCGGCGCGTTCGGCGCGGCTGACAGTGCGTCCGCGTCCGGCTCGGCGGGCCCTGAAGTAGTCGGTGCGGGAGGTGACGGCCTGTCCCAGGATCACCTGAGTCCATTCGTCGTGCAGGAACTCCGCGTCCCAGCCGTCCTCGCCCAGTTCGTCCAGGAGCGAGCGCCATTCACGGACCGCCTGCGCCTCGTCGACGATTCGCTTGCGGTTGCCGGGCTCCGCCTCGCGGACGGTCCGCAAGGCCAGTTGGTCGACGTGGCTGATCTCGACACGTGCCAGCAGTGCCTCGCCGCCGAGTGCGATCAGCCGGGAGCGCAGATCCGCCGCGAGGTTCTTGTTGTACGTGGTCAGCAGGACGGGCTTGTTGTGGCCGGTCGGGAGGTGCTCGACCAGGTGCTTTACCCGGTGCAGTGCCACGATCGTCTTGCCCGTGCCGGGCCCGCCGCCCACACGCGCGGGGCCGCTGTAGTCACGGGAGACGAGCTTGGCCTGGGTGGGGTGCAGGAACACCTTCCACCGGCCGAAGTCCTCGCCTTCCAGGGCCTCGCGCAGTGCCTCGTCGGTCGTGGTGACGATGGTGGCGGGACGCTCGACTGCAGCCTGGAAGTCCTCGGTGTCGACCGGCTCAGGGGCTGCAACAGGAGCCGTGACCTGGTCGAGGACGTCGTCGTACGCCTTGCCGTCGTACAGCGCGAGCAGCACCTCGCCGGTGAGCTGCGGTGCGTGCTCGACGAGGCCCAAGAGCTGGTCTTCGGTGGTCAGCGCGGCGATGACCGGGACCAGGGACGGGGCGACACCCAGATCGGTGAGCTGCTGCTCCGTCCACTGCGCGAAGAGGGGAGCAGGAGCGGTCGGTTCTGCAGGGCGGACGGGCTCTGCGGGTTCGGGCTGCGGGGTGAGCACCTCCTCCTGGACGACTTGGAGGTCCACGTACTCGATGCCGCCGGTGACGCGGTTGACCGAGTACGCGAGGCGGTCCAGGTGGGCGTACACGTCCTTGCGGTGCTTGACCGAGACGATCAGCCAGTCGTCGTCCGCGAGGCGCAGCAGCAGGGCACGGTACTCGTCGTTGACGCGCGCCGAGAACAGCTTGTCGTGCCCCTGGAGCTGTTTGAGGCGCAGTCCCGCGGAGTCGGGGTTGGTCTTGAACTTGTGCTGGAAGTCGTAGATCGCCCCCTTGACCGGGCGGGGGAGCTTCAGGATCTCCTTGTCCGCCTTGTCTAGCAGGCGCAGCGTTACGTTCTTGCTGGTCACGACTGTTCAGTCTCCCCGTCGTCCATGGCGGTGCCGTCTTGCAGGTCCCGACTTGTGCCGTCGTCGGATGGTTGTACGCCGTCGAGGCGGTCCGCGAGGTCCTCGGCGGTCCATGCGACGGCAGGGCGTACCTGCCAGCCGGCTGCTGCGAATGCACGGTCGCGGTCGGCTGACTCGGGATCCTCGTCGTCACCGTCGGCGGGGCGCGGAGCGAGGACGACGCCGACGCGGGCGTGGGGCCAGGCGAGTTCGGCCATCCAGCCGTGATCGTCGAGCTCGTACCCGTCCTCGGGCGGGGTGGCGCCGAGCGCGGCGAGGGCTTCGGCGAGTGCCCGCAGGCCGGGTTCGTCCGGGTCGAGATATTCGATGACCTGGTCCCAGGCGGAGTCGCGGGCCCCGGCGGGTTCCGGGGCCGAGGCGACCGGTGCGGGTGCCGGGACCGCCGTGGATGGCACGGAAGGCTCGGCGGCTTCCACCACCTCGGTGGCCGCGATGTCGAGCGTTATCCGTACGGACTCCAGTACTCCGCTGCCCCCGGCAACGGCCAGCGTCTCGGGCAGGAAGCCGTCGAGCAGGCCGGTCGTCAACTGTGCGCTGTCGCCGCCCCCGTGATCGAGGAACTGCAGCACGTTGGACCAGTACAGCCAGGCACGCCACCGCCGCTTGTGGGCTTCTTCCTGCGCGTGCACGCCGGGTGAGTCGTCAAGGAGGGTGATGCCCGTCCACGCCGGCGGCTTCGAGCGGCCGTCCGCAGTGAACACCAGCGGCAGCTTGGAGCCGTCCGTCGCCGTGAACACCTGCACCGGGCCGCGTGGCCCCTCGGGTGTCCGGCCGTGCAATGCCGCCGTGATTTGCTCGCCCACCGAGTCCACGGCCAGCGGAGCGGGCCGTGCCCCCGTGCCCATGAATCCGGCCAGGGCGGCCTCCGCGCGCCACTGCCAGCGGTCCGCGTGCGGATGGCGCAGGTATTCGATGAGCTGCTCGGCAGGATTGACCCATACCGTCTCGGCCAGCTCGCCGGGAAGCCCACGCCGCACGGTGTCGTAGTACTTGCGCGCCTTCGCCTTCCCGCTCTCCCCGTACGGTTCCCACACCGGGTCGACCGGGCCCGCACCTGCATACCCGGTGTCCTGTACCCGTCGCCGCCACTCCTTCACATCGGCGTACGTCAGCTGGAACACCCTGAGGCCCTCGGCGCGCAGCCGGGTCCGCTTGGCCGCATCGCCGGCGACCCGGTTGTGCTCGCGGCCTGCGTGGAACTCGTAGCCGTCCAGGTACAGCGCCACACGCGGCCCGGGTGCGTCGACCCGCTCGAACAGGACGTCCGGACGGGTGCCGTCGAGGACGCGCTGCTGCGAGACACGCCAGCTCAGCGTCTTGCCGTCGGCCGCTGTCAGGCGCAGATCCAGGGCGTGGGTGCCGGCAGGGGTGACGTATGCGTCGCCGCTTGCGCGGCTCTCCGACAGCTGGGCCCACTCGCGCAGCGTGTCTATGAACATGACCTCCAGATCGCTCTCGGCCTGGCGGTGCATCGGGATGTGCTGCGTGGTGGCCACCGGCGAGGTGCGCCAGCGCTCGCCGTCGGCGCCGAGGAGCTCGTCCAGCATCTGCCGGACCTCCTGGCGGCTCACCTTGTCGTAGTCGCCGGGCGGCACCCGGCGCAGCAGGCACCGGTGACAGCCGTCCAGGCCCTTCTCCAGGCAGCCGCACCCCTCGATGACCTCGCGCGCCTTCAACAGCACCTCGCGGAACCCGTCGGCGGTCGCGAGGCGGTGCAGATAGCCGGTGCCGCCAGGCAGCCGGTCGTACACCACGAGGAAGCGGCGCGGCCAGTCCCTGTCCTCGCCGTCCGGCATGGACGCCGCCGTGATGTCGATGTGGTCCGGGTCGCCGCCGTAGCGGGCCGCGATTCCCGCGAACAGCGCCGCGGTGAACGACGCGAGGCGCTCCTTGGCCCGCGCCACGGACGCCGGCAGAAGAATGCGGACGGCCTCCGTCGTCAGCTCGTGTGCCAGCAGCAACGGAACGTCCTGTCCGGCGCCCTGCTCCTCACTGCTGCCGCGCAGCCGCCTGCGGGGGCACCACAGCTGGTGGTGCGCGCTGGCCCGGGTGGAGCGGGCGAGGGACTCGCTGAGGGCGTCCTGTGTCTGGTCGACGACCGGCCGTCCGTCGGCTGTCGCGCCACCGCAACTGGTGCACACGTAGAACGGATTGAGGCGTACGTCGTCCCCGGCCAATGGCACCGTGCTGCTGCCGTCCTGCCGGTCGACACCCAGGTTCAGGGTACGGATGACCGCCTTGCGGGTGAAGTCGGCGCCGAAGACGGCGGTGTCGTGGCGCCAGGAGCCGGCGGCCAGGTGCGCCGGGTCGATGTCGACGGTGGTGAGGACGGCGTACCGCCTGCGATCCCGTTCGTCGCGGTCGTCGCGCACCCGGGCGTCGTCGCGCTTGTCGCGGGACATGACGCGCTTGGGCTCCAGCACGTACTGGACGCAGCCCGCGTCGGCGATCTCACGCGAGCCGCAGCGCGGGCACGGCGAGGTGTCGTTCCTGACGTCGCCCTGCGTCCTGACGTACCCGCAGGCGGGACACAGGCGCCACACGGCCCAGGCACGCCGTTCGGGGCTGCCGATGTCGAGGGCGCGGACGACGTGCCGGTAGCCGTTGACGTAGAAGCTGTTGCCGGGGGCGAGTTCGGTCAGGGCGAGCTTGCGGGAGCGCTCGTAGTCGCGGACCTCACTGTGGTACGTGGCCTCGCGGCGCCCGTCCGGCGACTCGTCGCGCGCCTTCTCGGACTCCGCGCCCTCGTCGGAGACCGCCTCGCGCCAGTAGAGCGTCGCTTCCAGAGAGGTGATGGTGTCGGTGAGGCTGTAGTTGGGCAGCAGACCCAGCTCGACGAGAGCGCCATGCGCGCTGGTCTGGCTGAGCTCGCGCAGCAGCTCGCCCGTGGCACGCCGTTCGGCCATCAGCTCCCGCCGCTCAGCGCCCTGTTCACGGTCATCGGCGAGCAGCCCGTCCATCGCGGTGTCGATTGCCGCGATCCGGCGGCGCAGCTCCTCGCGGCGTGCCGTCCACTCCTCCTCGGCCTCCTGGAGGGCGCGTGCGATGCCGCTGGTCGCGTAGGCGCGAAGCTCGTCGGCAGCGTGCCCTGAGACCCCCGTGTCGTCCTCGACGCCATTCGCTGCCGTCGGGAAAAGTGCGAGGAACTCCTCCACCAGATGCGCTCCGTGCGTGAGCGCCGCGTCGGACAGGTCCTGGCACCATCCCGTCGTGCCGAACAGGGCCGACGAGAGGCGAGGCACGGGCATCAGCACCTCGCCGTCGGCCGTGGTCAGCTCGCCGCGCGCCGCTCGGTCCAGGAGGTGCGCCGTGTACTGGCGGCGCAGGATCTCCACCGCCGACAGGTAGCAGCCCGGCGGCACGATGTCGCCGGCGATCATCTCGGTGGGATCGTCGAGGTAGTAGCGGTCGCGGGCGCGCCGTCCGCCGAAGGCCACGACGAGCGCGTTACCGGTCCGCCGCCCCGCGCGTCCGGCTCGCTGCACATAGTTCGCGGGACCGTTGGGCAGCGATCCCAGCAACACAGCCGACAAGTCGCCGATGTCGATGCCGAGTTCCAGAGTCGGCGTGCAGGACAGGACATTGGGGTCGGTGTAGTGGTCGCCCTGGCGGAACGTGCGCTCCACGCGCTCCCGCTCGGGGCGCGTCAGCATGCCGGTGTGCTCGGCCGTCACGACCCGGTAGGTGCCGCCCGTCAGATACAGACGCCGGTAGTAATCGCCGGTGTAGTCCCGCTCCAGTTTCCCGCCGAAGCCGCCGCTGCCCGCGCCCGTCGTCGACATGCCGTACTGAGGCGGCGTGAGGAAACCGGTGCAGCGGTAGCGTGGGCACGGATGTCCGTACCAGCGGGTTCGCCGCTCCGGCAGAACCACCTGCTGCCAGCCGCACTCCTCGCACGACACGAACGCCTTGTTGACGACGGCGTCCTCAAGGATCCGCACCTGGATGTGGCCCGGCTGCAGCCCGTACACGCGCGTCGTACGGTCCTTCGCGGTACGCACCGAGAGCACACCCTCGTCGGCGAGGACGGGAAGCAGCCTGCGCAGGTACTCGGTCGCTCCGGCCGCGTCGAGGCCCAGACAGCGGCGGGTCCAGTCCTGGTACCAGTTGCCGCGCCCGGTGACGGTGTCGAACTTGCTCTTCTCCTTCGCGCCGTCCAGCAGGAACCGGGGCGGCGCCACATACCCCTCGGGGAACGCCGGCATCCCCTCCGGGCGCCGCCCTGAGATGAGGTACTGATTGACGCCCGCTTCCTTGATCCACGTCTCCAGCCACCGGTGCCGGACGCCGCCGCGCATCCGCAGCCGCTCCAACAGGCCGCGCACATAGGCCATGTAGCGCTCGGGCGTCGGCAGCCCGCCTCCGAGACCGAGCTGCCCCGGCAGCGCGAGGTGGATGTCGCGGGCGAGCGCGACGACCTTGTCCGGCTCCTCGATCACCACCTCGGCTGCCGTCGTGCGCGTCAGCTCCAGAGTGCGGCCGAGCCGCGACCGCAGCCCGAACTCCATGACCGTCGCGAACGCGAGGCGCTCCCCGATGAGCTTCCACGTCCGGGCATCCCCAGTACCGCGCCCCGACAGCAGCCGGTCCACACCCGCCTCGTCGTGCAGGTCGGGCGGGACGACTGCGGCCAGGGCCTGCGGATCGTCGACGGAGTCCAGGACGTTGCCGATGAGGTCGTTGAGCGCGAGCGGCCCGCCGAAGTTCGCCAGCTCGTGCGCGAGCAGCGAGCGCAGCGAGAACTTGTACGAGGCGTTGGCGACGTAGCCCGCGCGGTGGGCGGCATCCTGGGTCGAGTCGTTGAAGAGCAGCGTCTTGCGCTCCTCCGGCGCCAGTGCGATCTCCTGACCGCCGGTGAACAGCTGCGTCACCGTCGCCGAGGCGAGCGCCGCGAGAGCCGTACCCAGGAACCGGATGCCGTTCTCGCTGTTGCACGCCGGGCACGTGTCGTCCTTGGCGGCCTTGTCGGCGGTCTTCTTGTCGAGGATGGCCCGCGCGAACCAGGCGTCCTGCAGTTCGTCAACGTCCTCGGCGACCGGCATACGGTAGGTGCCCTGCGCCCCGTCGAGCACTACCACGGTGTGCGGATCGATCCCGCCGGCCTGCTTCGGGACCGCGCCCGTCAGTGCCTCGAGAGCCTCGCGGACCTCGGCCGGGGTGGCCGAGATGAAGTACCGAAGACGCCGCTTGTCGCGCCCGACGCCAGCCTGCCAGATCTTGAGCGGGCTCATGTCCAGCTTCTGCGGATCGGCCTCCGGGGACAGCGCCGCCCATCCCGACCGGCCGCACGTACGGCAGTAGACCGCCGGCAGGTGCGTCTGCGCAGGACGGCGCGCGGTGTCGGAACCGGGCACCGCCTCGGGCCGCCGTGAGTCCGACAGCGGCCAGTCGCTGCTCTCGGACGACTCGTCGGCGGTGGGAGCAGCCAGCAGCGCCGTCTTGCGCGCGGCGGCCCGCTCGTCCTCGTACCACCGGAACTCGGGTCGCGACCCGACCCCGCTGAGCACCCGACCCACCGGCCGTACCCAGAGATGGGCCTCGATGTGCAGCAGCGGACGAGGCTTTCGTTCGTCGGACTCCGGATCGCGCGCCGAAGACAGCAGCGCCACGAACCGGGCCAGTGCCTCCAGGGCCAGTCGGGGAGTCTCCTTCGCGGTGCGCGCCCACGCGTACCCGAAGCGGGCCATACGGTCCCGCAGCCCCCACTCGTCGAGCGGCTCGCCGTTCAGCAGAGCGAGCACACCGTGCGTGAAGTCGTGCTTCTTCAGCAGCCGCCCGATCTGGAAGGCATCGAGGCCGCGCCGCCCCAGGAGCCGCGCCGCGAGCGAGTCCAGGTCCAGGCGGTCGGGATCCGACTCGACACGCGGCCCGCCCGAAACCTCGATGACCTCCTTGGGGCTCGGAGGCTCCGGCAGTTCGTAATCCACCTCTCCGATGAACTCGTCGGCGTTCTGCCGTTCCTCCCCGATCACCGAGTCCGGCCCGAACGGCACCCCGAAAACCTGCTCGGCGACGGTGAGGATGCCGCGCGCGTCGCCACCACCCTCACCGAGCGTCGCCGACGTCGCCACCGGGCAGATCGAGCCGAGCGGGCGCCCCGCCTGGGACGCACCCACCGCCGCGGCGAGCCGCCGCAGCAGCATCGCCACATCGGTGCCCTGAGCCCCGTCGTACGTGTGGAACTCGTCCAGCACCACGTACGCGACGTCGGCGCCCTCCCACAGCGACCGGTCCTCGGCCCGCTGCAGCAGCAGGTCGAGCATCTTGTAGTTGGTGATCAGCACGTCCGGAGGGGACTGCCGCATCTCCTCGCGTCGCGTCATCACGCGCCGGAAGTCGGTGTCCGGTTTGTCACCGATGTAGAGACCGGCGGTCACCTGCGCCAGCTCGGGCTGGGTGAGATAGTCGCCGATACGCCCGGCCTGGTCGGTGGCGAGGGCGTTCATCGGATACAGCAGCACGGCCTTCACGCCGCGCTTGCCCAGCGCCTTCTGCCGTCGGCAGTGGTCCAGGACGGGGATGAGGAACGACTCGGTCTTACCGGACCCGGTGCCAGTCGTCACGAGGGTCGGCTCGGCGGCCCCCTTGTACGTGCTCAGCCGCTCCCACGCCTTCGCCTGATGCCGCCACGGCGTGAACGACGGCTGCCACTCCAGCGCCGACTGCCACCCGTCGTCGGCGGTGTGGAACGGCGTCCTGATCCGCAAGTACGGCCCGCGGAAGATCCCGGTCTCCGGATCCCCGAGGAACCGCTCCAGCGCGAGCCGCGTGTCCTCGTCGGCCAGGGCGTACGTCGTCGTGAGGTACTGCGTCAGACTGCCGCGGAGCTGCGCGGCGGCCAGGGTGGGCTTCACGACGGGGCCTTTCGGGCGAGTCGGTTCCTAGCAATCGCCAGGTAACGGAACACGTGACGACGAGCGTCAAAAATAACGCGTGCCAGGGACATCTACACCTGCATGGTCAGGTACGGGGATGCCGGGTCCGGATCAACGGCGCGAACCGTGCCCGGGCGGGACACCTGGCGGTGGCCGAAAATGTGCCATCGAGTGTGATGCCCTCTTCTCCGGTGCGGTTTGGATCAGGACCCTTGCACCCACCATCGAAATTGGGGGGCGACGCCGTGGGGCTGGGCACGGACTTCGAACGCGCCGAGGAGAGCGCTGAAGGCTCTGACGATGACCGTTCAAAGAGTCTCCGGGCGGGATCGCAATCCCCGAAGCGACTTCGCATCACCCTACGCAAAGAACCCACCATGCCGCTGCCTGGGATGGCGCCGGAACGGCGCGAATCCGAGGGCGTGGCACCACGTCCCACGGAACAAGCGGGCGGGACCTTGCCCACCGACATCTCCGACGTGACGCGCTGGCTCTGCGCGGCTTCCTATCTGCGCAACGACCATACCGAGGCGCTGGCAAACCTGATCTCCGTGTACGCAGCCGCCGTCCCACGTGTTGCGTGGATTCTGCTCACCAGGCGTGACCGTAAAAAGCGAGCACGGGCCTTGAGGGCAGCCATCCAGGATCTCCGCCCGGTGGACACTCAGTGGCCCGTCTTCCTCGGCCACGACTACGTCCGCTGGGTGCGTCGTCGTATCGGCCCGGGGCACCCGGTCCCGCCGCACGGCTTCCACCTCACGCCGGTCCTGCAGAGTGCCGCGACAGCCGAAATCCTCACCATTCTGAGAAGAGTTCTGCTTCTGGCGGCATTCGCCGTAGCAACGGTTGCAGGCTTGGCGACGGGTTACGCCTTGGTCCTGCCCGTTCTCGTCGGCGGAGCCTGGGCGGCCTGCTACGTGGACCGCCTCTACGCCTACGTCGGATTTCGCCGGGCTCGCTGGGCCGCCCGGCGGCCGGCACGTGACAGGCGCTGGTGGATAGGCCTTCGGCGCCGCCGCGTCCTGCGCCGTGAACCGCCCGAGCGCGATGGCCTGGTGGTCCCGTACACGCTGCGGATGCGGGGTGGCGACCAGCCCATGCACCATCTCGTGGGCGGTGGAACGTTGTGGTCCGAGGTCGTCATCGGCATTGACGTCACGTCGGCTGCAACGCAGGAGTCGTTGAAGGACGAGACGGAGGAGGAGAAACTCGTACGCCAGGCGTTCCGAAGCGTCGACGAGATCCTGCACAGCACGCAGGGCCGAGGTGTCATCGCCTTCACTCCGGACGAACTCCACCGCCACGTCGCCACTGAACTGGGGAAGCTGATCGATCACCGTCCTACCCATCATCCGGAGAACAGGCTGGACGTCTTCGACGTCGCCGCGGTCTCCGCGGAACGGTGGGGCGACATCTCCGAGGCCGAATGGGACTCCCTGCTCACTCTCGCCCGGTTGGGCACCGGCGCGGACGGTGCCAGCTCGGCGACGAAGGAAGCCCGGAGACTGCTGTGCACCCGGATCGTGTCCTGGGACGGGGAGCTCGTCGCCGCGCTGTACATCAGCTTCGCGTACGAACACCATTTCTTGCGCATCATCATCCGCTCGCAGGTCATAAATCCGATACATCCCACCCTGCGTACCGGTGTAAAGGCCGCGGAGCGAGGCGGGGCCAAGTGGCATGCACGCACAGCATTCAACGCCCTGCTGGACGTCTTCGTACTGCTCAACCGATTGCGCGCGCCGCTGAGCGCGCGACGCCCACCGACGGACCCTGGCCGCGGCCCTGTGAGCCTGCGCGAGGTCTACTCCTCACACTTCATGGACGACATGCTCCAGTACGACGACGCGCGCAGACACGTGGACTGGATGCAGCGCTGCGTCTTCCGCGCCGCCCTTGGTTTCCTCAAGGAACACAACGTCGACATCAGCGCGTTCCTGCAGCAGGCCACATACATCCTGCAGAACGACGGCGTCATCAACTCAGGCGTCATGGGTGACGTCCAGAACCAGCCCGGTGCCCGCAATTCGGCAGCCACGATGACCAGGACGCCCCCTTCCGGAGGAGACGACTCGTGACGATCTTCAACCGCCGCGGCGAGCAGGACCCGACACCTCAGTTCTCCAACTCCGGCGTGATCAACACCGGTTCGGCGAGCAACATCCAGAACCAGCCGGGAGCTGTCGGCTCCCACCAGAGCCAGGTGAACGTCACGTCGGACGCGGCGGTCTCGGCCCGGTGGACGCAGACCCTCGCGGATCTCGACGCGGCACTCGCCCGCGAACGGGACCGGGTCACCGACCCCGAGCGCTGCCGGGTCCTGCTCGGCTTGGTTCGAGACCAGCAACTCACGGACGAGGGAGGTCGTCTCGTGGCGCGCACGATGCTCGGCCAGCTCTCGGCGCTGTGCGGGGGTGCCCCGGGGGTCGCCTCGCTGATCACTTCGGCCCTTTCGGTGCTGGACACGGCCATCGGCTGATGACTGGGTGGGGCGTCGGGCGGTGGCCGTCATCCGTCGGTCCGACCACCGGTTGCCGTCGCCCTGCACATCTCTGACGGGGCGCCCACCGCTCAGACCCACTCGGAGAGGTCCTCGAGGAAGTGGTCGTATGAGCGGTTGGAGCCCTTTGGGGCTGTGAGTAGCCCGTGGTCCAGGGCCGCTCGGGCGATCAACGGTCCGTCGCTCTCCCGGAACGCCGGGGTGCCGAGCCCGTGCTTGAGCTTGTCCTTCGGCTTTTCGATTCGCCCCGTGTCGCGACCACGCAACGTAGTAGGGACTTCCCATCGGGGCCGCACAAGCGCAAACGCTTCAGGGAAGAGCAGGAGCCATGCCTCGGACTCCCACGCGGCGAGGGCGAAGACAGACTCGAACGAGCCGCTTTGGCGTGCAAGTTCGGCTGCGACGGTCTTGCGTACCGCGTCGTATCGGTTGTTCGTGAATCCGTCCAGATCCTCGTGGACGACTATGCCGTGCAGCGTCGTCCGTTGCTGGAGGGCCTTGGCACGAGCCTTCCCGACGAGGACCTTCACAGCGGCGGAGAGGTCGGCGCCGGACTTCTTCCTCAGGCGCACGGGATCGTTGATTCGGACGAGCTTCGCGGCGTCGGTGAGATCGGGCCGGTGGGCGCGTATCAGGGCAGCGAGGATCTCGCAGTCGTTCTGGTCCTCCCCGGCGAGGACGATCACACCACGCTGCGAAGCCAGCGCTCTGCCATTGCCGCCCCGCCCCCTCGCGCTCAAAGCTCACCCCCGGTGAGGTCGCCCCCGAGCACGCCGGAGAACCACAGCTCACCGAGAGGTTGGTCGCCCGACTCCTCGACGATCTGCTCGACCTCATCAACTGACAGGGCGGGGATGATCGACGCCCCGTATTCGTCACGGTCGCAGACGACGAACTCTTCGGGGCGGAGCCGGTTCACGAGTGCGGGTGAGTGCGTGGCGACGATGAACTGGGTCCGCTCCGACGCCTCCCGGAGCCGCTGGACGACGAGTTCCAGTGCTTGCGGGTGCAGGCCGTGATCGATCTCCTCGATACAGGTGAACGCCGGCGGGTTGGGGTCGTAGAGGAGCGCGAGCAGGCCCAGCAGCCTGACCGTTCCGTACGAGGCGTCGGCGAGCGGGGTGAGGCGTCGCAGGCCGTGTTCGCGCAGCACCACGGTCAGCTGGTCGGTGGAGCCGCCGGCCTCTTCGAACTCGATGTTCTCCAGTTGGGGCAGCACGGTGCGGGCGTCCGCGACGAGGCTCTCCCAGACGTCGTCCTGGGCGCTGAGGTGGATGAGGAAAGCGGCCAGGTTCTCGGCGTGGGGTGAAAGGGTGACGAAGTCCGACCCACGCAGGCGCGTCGGCAGCCTTGCCGCAGCGACATCGACGTCGAACACCCGGAAGGTGGAGAGCCGGTCGGCGACCCGGGTGACTTCGTCGCCGCCATCCGAGGGCCCCAGCCGGGGCAGTGTGGACAGGCCACTGCTCAGCCGCCGGATGCCAAAACTGCCGCTGTCCTTCTCCTTGCCTGCGCGTCTGTCGACCACCCGAGCCTGCTCACCGGAGATCGTGATGCGTCGTCCGCGCCCCTGGGTCCGCTTGAATTGGAAGCTCTCCTCCCGGGAGAGGCTGTACGCGTCCCGATTTCCGCCCCGGTGGGACGGTAGCGACCGGCGCCGGATGGTGAGGCTGTATTCGTCCGGGGCATTGCGGGTGGCATTGCTGGTCCAGGTGGCCTTGAGCTGGATCCGCATGGACGTCGGCGGCTTGGAACCACCCCAGAACGCGACCTCATCGAACCCGCCGCGTGTGTCCAGCGCGGGCTGGAGATCAGTGCGGATGATGTCGGCGAGGAAGTCGAAGACTTTCAGCACGTTGGACTTGCCGACTCCATTCGGTCCGACCAGCACGGTTAGAGGGCCGAGGGGGACGGTGACGTCGCGAAGACTGCGGAAGTTCTCGACGTGCAGTTCGAGGAGGCGGCCGGGCATGGGATGAACCTATCGGGTGAGCGATTGCGGCGAAGGTCAGTGTGCGAAGAGGGCTGCCGCCACTGCTGCCCGTTCTGCTCGGGCATCGCCCGGGGAGCCGATGAGAAAGGAGACCGTTGTGGCTAGGAGTTGCATGCGGAGCAGCGTAGACCGAATCACTGACATCGCGTTTCCTGAGCATGGGATGAGCGGGCTGAATCATTCTCCGTGGTGCCTTGTTCCTTGTCCGGCAGAATCGATCAGCGTGTCCGCGGCGGCGGTTGCTGGGTCGCCCACTCCACGGACGCGCTCCGACGGGAGAGCTCGGCGTTCACCACTGCCCATACGGTCTTGCCGGGGCCGGGGAGGCGGTCGGTGACGCCCCAGTCGTCGGCCAGGGCGGCTACGAGGAGGAGGCCGCGGCCGGACTCGGACTCGGCGTCGGGGTGCGTGTGGTGTGCGAGGGCCGGCCGGCGCTCTGTGCGGGTGTCGGAGACCTCGAGGCGCAGGCGCTTGCCGTCCGGCTCGGCGGTGAGGCGGACGTGGAAATCCCTGCCAGGTACGCGCCCGTGCCGTACGGCGTTGGAACAGAGCTCTGCGGCGATGAGCGACAGCGTCTCGTTGACCGTGCCGTCGTAGGAGTGGCCCCAGGAGTCCAGGCAGCGGGAGACGAGGAGCCGGGCGAGCCGCGCACCGCGGGGTGTGGAGGTGAAGGCCATCGCGAATTCGGGGTCTGAGGCTGAGACTTGGGCTTGGCTTCGGGGGTTGTGCATGGGGTCAGCGTTGTGCTTGGGAGTGGCCCGTCACTAGGGGGGTGGCTTGTACGGACGCACTTTGTACGGGCTGGTGGGCGGGGGTACGCGGTGTGGGGGAAGCGGGACCGAGGGCAGGGACAGGTACGCCTTGTGTCCGTATCGTGGACTGAGAGTAACGGTCGGCTGGGTGTACAGCGCGGATCTGTACGCGGGGTTCTGGACGTGTGGGGGAGTGGTCACCGTTGACGGGCCAGGGTGAGAGCGAGGCGGGGTTCCTTCGGTGCTTCGGGCAGCAGTTGCGGTTGCTGCGGACGGTCAAGGGGTTGACGCGGGCGGAGTTGGGAGCGCGGCTCGGGTACGGGGAGGACATGGTCGCGTCGGTGGAACTGGGGCGGCGGATTCCCAAGCCGGAGTTCATCGAGCGGGCGGACGAAGTGCTGGGCGCCGGTGGTCTGCTTACGGTGATGAAGGAGGAGGTCGCCAAGGCGCGGTATCCGGAGTTCTTCCGGGATGCGGCGAAGTTGGAGGCGGAGGCGGTTGAGCTGCATGTGTATGCGAATCAGGCCGTTCCGGGGTTGTTGCAGACGGAGGAGTATGCGCGGGCGGTGTTCGGGGTGCTGAGGCCGCCGCTGGACGACGTGGTCGTGGACGAGCGGGTCGCCGCGCGGATGGTGCGACAGGAGATCCTTCACCGCAAGCCGCCGCCGTTGATGAGCTTCGTCGTCGACGAGTCCGTGCTGCATCGCCCTCTCGGCGGACGTGACGTCCTGCGCGGGCAGCTGGAGCAGATCCTGCTGGTAAGCGGAATGCGGTACGTCGAGATCCAGGTCATGCCCCTGGAGCGTGAGGAGAACGCCGGAATGGCCGGTCCGTTCACCTTGATCGAGACGAAGGGAGGGCGCAGGATCGCGTACGTGGAGGTGCAGAACGTCAGCCGCGTCCACAGTGAGCGGGAGCCGGTCCGGGCGCTGGAAGCCAAGTACGGCACACTTCGTGCCCAGGCGCTGACGCCTCGCGAATCCCTCGCGCACGTCGAGAAGTTGTTGGGAGAACTGTGAACATTGACAACGGAATGCCTGAGACCAGCGAGTTGCGTTGGTCCAAGAGCAGCCATAGCAGTGAGGAAGGCGGGGAGTGCGTCGAGGTCGCCATTGCTGCCGCTGCCGTCCACGTGCGGGACTCGAAGCGTGGGGCACAGGGTGGGCCGGTGCTGACGGTTGGGCCCGCTGCGTGGACAGCGTTGCTTGGGACGATACGGGCCTGAGACCTCCGTAGACCAGCCCGTATGTGTTCCTACCTGCTGATTCTCGGCGAGAGAGAAGCCGTCGCGTGGGTGCTGCGCGAGCGACGAATGGCGTTTCCGCCGGGTCGGCGGGCCGAAGTGGCGCGTTTGGAACCAGGCGACGAGCTGCTGATCTATACGACGCGGGGTTGCTGGCACAACCCGGGGCGGGACCGGGGCCGAGTCATCGGCCGGGCTCGGGTCGCCTCGCCGGTGAATGTGCTTGAGGTGCCGATTGAGATTGCCGGGCGGGAGTTCACCTCAGGATGCGATCTCGACGTGCAGACACTTACCCGCATCTCTCCCGGCGTTGAACTCGCCCTGCAGGCAGAGCAGTCGGACGTTTCCGAGTGCCGGGCTGGAGTATTCGGCTAAGGCGCCTGCTGCCGGAGCTGAGTACGCGGGACTCGACGGTGGTACGAGAGCAACTAGCCGGTATGGAGCGTCCGGCGGACGAGGTTGTGGGGGAGTACGTGGCTTCGATCAAGCCCGTACAGGTGCAACGACGTGACGGGCATGCGGCGCCAAGCTGAGTCGCGACTGTAGGAACGCCCTGGTCCGCTGACCATGAGGTCAGGCGGAGCAAGGCGTTCTGCGTCTGTGCCGCGGCGCCTTTCCCCAGGGAGAGACGGCCGCCGCGACGAGGACAGACACGTCAGGCCGCGGTGTTCCCCGGTGGGGTCCAGCGGCCGACGGCGATTTCCTTATCAAGGCGGGCCTGGAAGTGGGCGTGGGCGGCGCTCATTTCGGCTTCGCGGTCGGCCTTGTAGAAGGGGGCGGTGTAGCCCGTGGGAGCCGCCACTTCGGTGGCGTTGGCCAGGTGGTCGAGGAGTTTTGTGTGGTCTTCCTTGGTCTGGCCGCTGCCGTAAGCGTTGAAGTTCGCTGCGATGCGGCGGCCCGCTGCGTCGAACCACATTTGGCTCTCATAGTCCACCAGTTGCGGGAAGCGCGACTGATAGAGCGTGATGAGTTCATCAGCGCTGATGCCTAGCCAGACCGCGACCAGCGCGTCGAGCTCGACTAGTGCTGCTCGGCGTTCGTACTCGGTGCGGAGCGGGGTTTCGGCAGTCCACGTGGCAGTGAGCTGACTGGAGAGCGGCGAGAGTCGAGGCCATGGGGTGGCCCAGTCCTCATAGCCGGGCCACGTCATGCGATAGAGCTCCGCCCAGAGAGGGGAGTATGCCGCTGTGAGGCAGTTCAAACGGAGAGTTCGAAGGAGCAGAGCGTCGGCGAGTGGGTGATCGGCGGTCGGTGCAGGGAAGGCAAGCGCGTCTGAGACATCGAAGTTTCCTCGTCCATTGATCCTGAGCGCGTAGTCCATGGGCAGGCTGGACCAGAAGCCCGATGTGAGAACCGTCAATTGATTGTTTTGGCAGGCCATGCTCCGGATACCGTCGATGTGGGATGGTCCTGGTGGAATGACGGTGACAAATAGGCTACGTTCCGTAGAAGCGGGAATCATCTTTCGCCAGGCCGTGCGAAAATATTCCGTGAACGGTCGGCCATTCCACTTGTCTTGTGCCGCGACGAATTCTTCTGTGCTACATGCCCGCCTGTAGTCGGTCGTCGGAACTGTGTCGGCGGGCAAGCCAACAAGAGGCGTAGGCTTGTCGACGTGTGACGTATTGGGAGGTTGTTTGGCGATCGGGGTTGCAATCGAGATCTGAGGGCCGCGTAGCACCACCTCGTCCCACTTGGCTGGCGATGAAGTATCCCAGCGGATGAGGCCGGAGTCTTTAGCGCCCTTCTCGTCGAATCCTCTGCTGATCCATGGGGACCGCTCGCCCAGGCGGTTTGGCGCTTGGGCCAGGGCGCTGATGGCATTCTGCTCGGCCGTCGTTACTGGGTAGAGAAGTTTCGTGTGCTCCACAGCTGTCCCAGTCTCGCCGGAGAGCAGGTGCCACTGGCGCAGGGTTTCCAAGGTGACCGGAACCAGGCGCGCTCGGTGAGGGCGTAGGTCCCAGTTGCCTTCGTGCTTGATTCCGGGCAGAGGGCCGTCGCCGCCGTTCAGAACGGATTCGAGAAGAGTACCTGGATCGAAGAGCCAACTGGCGTGTGTGAATTCAATCGGCTGCTTGCCTCCGTAAATGTGGACACCGAATTGCTTGTTCCAGTCCACCTCGGCGAACAGCAATCGGCGATTTTGGAAGTGTCCATGGATTCGTAGATGCCGATATGTGGCAGCACGCAGCCGGCCTTCCTTAGTCCCTGCGAAGTGGGTGTCCGGATGGATGAGGCCGATAGTTCCTGCAGATTTATTGGCGTTCCATGTGTGACACATGAAAGCTCGATAGAGATCAGGCTGGGTGCCGGTGACCAGTGGGTACGTTGTAGGGCTGCCTAGCATGGCCACCATGCCGACGTTTGCAGCCAACTCGAAGAGGAAGTAGTTCGGCTTAACGAGCAACTCACTCTTGCGCAGGCGCCACTCAGGAGTGCTGGGCTTATCTACCAGCTTGAACCACGGATCCAGTTCCGCCAGGACGAGGTCTTCTTCCCACCGCGGCCGCACCCACGGCGGATTCCCCACCTGCAAGTCATACCCGCCCCAGGCAAACACCTGCCCGAACTCGAGCTCCCAGTGGAAGAACCCCTGACGGTCAGCCACATCCCCCGCGACCGCCGCCCACGGATACCGCGACTCCAGCCAGTGCGACCGGTCCATGCCCATCCATTCGGGCAGCTCGTCCTCGTACCGCTCCAGTTGCTCCAGCGTGTCGAACTGGGCCACCAGCGAGTCCGCCGGCACGTCGTGGGTGCCCAGCAGGGATTCCGCGAAGTCCAGCCAGTCGTCCAGCGACGACAGGGCAATCACGGGGCGTCGCTCGCCGCGGATCGCCTCCTTGCGGCGGCCTCCGCGGACGCCCTTCGACGCGACCTCGACAACCTTGACCTCGCCGAAGAGATCCTCGGATTCGTAGGTCTCGTACGTGTCGGTCGACGCGCGCGCCTCCTGGGCGCCCGACCTCGTCAGCTCCGCCGAGCGCGAGGCCAGTTCCGCCGCCCGCGCGTAACGCTCATGCGATCCATCCAGCAGCGCCGCTTCCTGAACCGGCCAGAACCACAGCGCGCACCAAGCATCCATCAGCGTTTTCAGGCGCCAGTACGGCGTGTCGACCGCCTCCAGGTCCGCCTTGACCTTCTCCCTCGGGACCGCGACCTCCGGCGCGCGCAGCCAGCCGTCCTCCGCGCCCCACACGTCGATCCGCCGCGAGATCTCCCGCTCCGAGATCTCCAACCGTCGCACCACCAGGCCCCACAGGTACTCGGCTCGCCGGGCCAGGCCCTGGAGCCGCTTGGTCTGCGTGGTGCTCGGGGACTTCGTGATCGCCTTGCGCCAGGCCGCCAGCGCCTTCGACTCCTCCGGAGCCAGTGCCTTGGCCTCCTTCTCGGCGGCCACCGCGCCCCACTCCTTCGCCGGGAGGAGGAAGTGGTGCACAGCGCCCTCGGGCAGTGCGGCACCCGCCATCGCCTCCGACAGCGGGAAGCGCTCCGGCGTAGTCCCAAGCCAGCCGCCCTTCTTCAGCCGCTCAGCCCCGTACACCTCCCGCCGACCGCCGATCAGCGAGTTACCCCGCCGCAGGTGCAGCCCGAACCACGGGGCCTCCATGCCCGGGTGCATGGTGTTCAGCCACAGCGAGACCTCCGCCAGCTCGACCGCCGTGTTGTTGAGGTCCACGCCGTACGAGTTGTGCAGGGCGATGTACGCCTTGGTCTGCTGCAGCTCGACCGCGTACTTCTCCGTGTCGATCGCGACGCCGAGCTCGTCCTGGCGGCGCCGCAGGTACTCAGCCGCGACCTGGTTGATCGCCTCGTTGAGGAACGCGCCCGAGCCGAGCGCCGGCTCACAGATCTTCCACTCCAGGAGCTCGCGCGCCGAGGTCACTGAGCCGTCCTGGTCCAGGCGGTGCTGCAGGGCGAGCTGGACCGTCACGCGGGTCAGCGACTCCGGCGTGTAGAACGAGGCAGACGTCTGCCGATCACGCCCCGACAGGCGGTACACGAACGCACCCGGCGCGTACCGCACTCGCCGTTCCTCGCCCGTGTCCTCGTCCTTGACCCGTACGAACACGTCGTCGGGGTACTCGTCGGCCTTCGTCGCCGGGACGAGCCACGAGCCGTCCTTCGAGTCGCCGTTCTTCGCGACCTCGTACAGCTCCTCGCCCGCGACGAAGCCCGAGTAGGACATCAGGCCCTCGTAGACCGCGCCGAGTTGGTTGATGCCGAGCTGGGCGTACGAGATGAAGCCGCCGCGCTCCCGCTTCTTGCCGCGCGTCAGCATCAGCAGGCGCAGGACCCGGTACAGCGTGGCGTTGCGCAAGCGCGTGTCGATGAAGCGCTCCTCGCCCGTTTCGTCCACGTCGACGCGCGGGTCGCGGATCGCGCGCTCGCCGATCAGCCGGATCGACTCCGGCTCGAACAGCTTGGAGTGCAGCGGCTCGAAGCGCAGGCCAAGGTCCTCAGAGGTCTTCTCGCCGATGACCTCCGCGTCCGCGCCGTGCGTGCGGCGCGGGCGGTAGCCCTCCTGGACCTTGCCGAACAGCAGGTCCAGGGACTGGTACAGGTAGAACCCCTTGCGGGACTTCTCGTCGACCAGGTCCCGCTCGGCGATCAGCTCGCCGAGGCGGCCCAGGCCGTAGCCCATCTGGTACTCGGGGTAGTCCGAGGGCAGGATGCCCAGCTCGGGGCGGGCCTCCGCGTACAGCAGGAACAGGATGCGGTAGAGGTAGCGCAGCGACTCGCGGGTCAACTGGCGCCCCAGCTCGGGGAGTTCCTTCACTTCCTCGGGCCGGACCCCGGCCTCCCGCAGACGGTCCAGGACCTCGTTGGCGATCAGTTCGACGCTCAGCCGCAGACCGTCCCGCAGTTCGCTGGAGACGCCCACCGCGTGCTTGGTCGACTTGTCGACCAGCTCGGCGAGGGGGTTCTCGCCGCCCTCCTCCGGCGTCCGCAGCGAGTCCGCTCCGAACAGGGCGGCCACCGTGTCGAGTTCGCCACCCACCTTCGTGTCGTTGCGCTCCAGAGCCATGTCCAGGGACACCGCCAGATAGCGGCCCTCACCCCAGGCGGCCCGGTCGGCGAGGACGACGACACCGCCGACCAGCAGCAGGACATAGCGTGGGGCGTCCTCGCTCGCGAAGAGGAAGGACGCCAGCTTGGAGCCCGTACGGATCGTGTGCTGGCCGTCCAGGCGCAGCTCGTCCAGGAGCCGGCCCGCGCCGTCCGGGTCCAGCGCGTCGTCGGGCTCCGCCGACCAACCGCAGTCCAGCGCGACCAGGCCCTTCTCGGCGTGCGCGACTGTCACCTCGTACGCCTGGTCGGCACGCACAACGGTGATCGTGCGCGGCTTCGCATCGAAGCCGAGGGCGCGCAGGACCTGCGCGTTGAGCGCCCGGACCCGCTCGCGCCACTCGGGTGCGTCGTACGTCGCGGCGGCGTCGCCCGTCGCGGCGCGCTCCTCGTCCATGGTGAAGTAGGAGCGCGCCGCGAAGTACGGGCGGCGCAGCGCCCGCAGGCCCGCGCGCGGGGTGACCGGCAGCGCGCCCTCGGGCCGCTCGGTGTCGGCGGCGTCCTCCTCGCGCTGCTTCCACTGGGCGAGCAGGCCGGACTTGAGGTCCTTGGGGAGGACCTCGGCGAGGTAGTGCGCGGAGAAGTAGTCGCCGCGGTTGACCAGGGAGTCGTACGTCATCGTCGTGAACCTCTGAGGCGTTCGGTCAGGCGGCGTGGGCGGGGGCGAGGACGGCGAGCACGCGCAGCATGGGGCGGCCGGTCGTCAGCAGGGAGTCGGCGAGCGAGGCGAGGCGCTCGCGGGTGCCGGACGAGGAGCCGCCGCCCGTCAAGGTGGGCTGCTCCCACGACCCGAGGCGGGCCTTGTACTCGTCGATCGGGGCCCTCAGCGGCTCGTCCCACGCCTCGCGGTGGCGCTCCAGGAACGCCTCGGCCGCGTCCAGGACGGCGGGGATCGCCTCGGCGAGGCGGTCTGTGGTGTGGGCGATGCCGGGGTTCGCCATCGTGGGGCCGACGCCGGCCCGCTGCAGTATCGCCACCATGTCGTCGTCGACCGCTCCGTCCGCGGTGACGGCCATCCACTTGACGACCGTCGGGCGGCCGAGCGCGTTGGAGTAGATGCCCTGGACGAGGTAGGTGGGACGGGGCACGTCGGCCGTCAGCACCGGTGCCTCCTGGCGGTCCAGGCGCACGAGGACCTTGTCGGTGAGCCACTCCAGCACCGGGTGCAGATCGGTCAGCAGAGAGATCTCCGGCCAGCTGGAGGTGGCGGAGGCGCGGGCGCGCTGGAGGCTGTGGTCGGCCAGGCGCCGGTTGAAGGTCACCAGCAGGCGCTCGCGCAGACGCTGCTCACGGACGTACTCCGGGGGCAGCGCCTTGAGTCGGTGGACCAGATCGGACGGCGGGACGAACGACAGCAGGCCCGACTCGGAATCCGCGGACAGGTCCAGCCGGTCGTGGGCGTCCGGGTACACCTCGCGCAGCGCCTCGTCGAGGAACTCGCGGGTCGAGGCGAACAGACGGGGCACGTCCGCCTTCCGGATCGAGCCGGAGCCGTCCTCCGCGTTCTCGTCCTCGGGCTCGTCGCCGACGGCGCCGAAGAAGTCGGCGAGGAAGTCGTCCATCGCGTCGTCGCCGTCAGCGTCGGAAGGGTGGCGTGCGTCCAGCGACTCGTCCACGGTGCGGCCGCGCAGCAGGTCCTGGATGAGGGACTTCTCCTCCGCCTCAGCCCGGTACAGGCCCGACACCGCCTCCGCCGTGCCCAGCGACCGGTGGGCCTCGGCCTCACGGTCCAGGAGCCGTTCGGCGACCAGGGTGTCGTCCTTGGCGTCCTCGACGGAACTGGCGAGGATCAGCGCGCGGAACTGCGGCTCGTGCGGCTGCCCGTAGCGGTCGATACGGCCGTTGCGCTGCTCGATGCGGATCAGCGACCACGGCACGTCGTAGTGGATGAGCTGGTGGCACTGCCGGTGCAGGTTGACGCCCTCGGAGGCGACGTCGCCGGTGAACAGCATGCGCACGGGCGTGTCCGCGAGGCCGAAGTCCTCCACGCACTGCATCTGCTGCTCGTCCGAGAGGCCGCCGTGCATGACGCGGGCCGCCTCCTGGGCCGCCTTGCCCTTGAAGCCGAGAGCCTCCGGTACGGTCCTGGCCAGCCATTCCAGAGTCTGCACGCGCTCTGAGAAGACCACGACCCTGGTGTCGGACTTCGGGCCGATCCCGATCTCCCTCAACTGCTCCAGCAGCGCCTGAAACTTGCCCGAGTCCTCCTCGGACATCCCTGAAGCGAGCTCCCGTAGCCGCTGCAGGGCCGCCCGCTCGGCGGCCGTCGACTCCGGGGCGTTCTTCTTCTCCAGCGTCTTGATACGCGTCTTGACCGTGGACTTCAGCGCCTCATGCGAGGAGAGGAAGGACTTCAGCAACGTGTACGGGAACAGAGGCACGTCGCTGACAGACTTGGAGCCGTCCGCCGGCAGCCAGGTCTGGGCCAGTTCCTCGAAGATCTTCTCCTCGGCGGGCGTGGCCTCGATCCGGATCGAGCGGGACGGGCCGCGGCTCGCCCACTGGCCCTTCATCTGGTCCCGCACCTCGGGACTGACCTTCGTACGCCGGATGAAGAGGTGCTCGATGTCCTCGGCGCGATAGTGCTCCGGGTTGCGGATCGCCGCCGGGTCGAGCAGCGAGATCAGCTCGGCGAACGAGCGGGCGTCACCGTTGTGCGGGGTCGCGGAGGCCAGGATGAGGGCGTCCGTGTGCGGGGCGAGCGTGTGGGCCAGCTGGTTGCGCAGGGAGCCCTTGTTGATGAGGTTGTGCGACTCGTCGATGACGACGGCGTCCCAGGTGATGCGCTCCAGATGGTGTTTGTACTGGTCGGTGTTCTTGAGCGTGTCGATGGAGACGATGACGCGCTTGAAGTACGTGAACGGGTTGCGGCCCGCCGGGATCTCGCGCTGGATGCGCTCGATACCCACCGAGTCGAGTCGCACGAGCGGGATCGCGAACCGCGTCCACAGCTCGTGCTGGAACTGCTCCAGGACGTGCTGCGGCGTGACCACCAGGATGCGTTCGCCACGGCCGCGACGGATCAGCTCCGCGAGGGTCAGGCCGATTTCGAGGGTCTTGCCGAGGCCGACGACGTCCGCGATCAGCAGGCGGGGGCGGAGATTGCGGCCCGAGAGAGCGAGTTGGGCTGGGCGCTGCTGGTAGGGGAGTGGGTCCAGGAGGAAGGAGTCCGCGAGGGCCAGGCCGCGCTCGGCCTGGGGGAGCGGGGTCTTGCGGAGGACCGCTTCCAGGAACAGGCGGGAGCGGCGGAAGTTGGGCGAGTCGTCGCGCACCAGCCGCGTCTGCCGGGGATCGAGCAGCTCGATCCGGTCCAGCGCGGTGAAGAACACCGCCTCCTGGTCACGTACGAAGTCGGAGGCGCCGACCGCCTCGATGCGGGCACCGTCGTGCTCGGTCCGCGTCGCGTTGCGCACCAGCCACACCTCGTCGCGTACGAGGATCTGCGCGCCCGGCGGGAACTGGGCGTCCTCGCCGCTCGTCGCGGGCGCGGTGGTCAAGTCGGCGGTCACGCGGGTGCCTCCTGGGCGGTCACGTCAGCGGGCTGGGTGCGTCGGTTCTCGGTCGCCGGTGGTGTCACCGTCGAGCCGTTGGGCGGCGCGGGTCAAGGGGGTTGCTGTGGCTTGAGCCGTAGGTCGGGCTCACTTGTCAGAAAGGGGCCAGGGCCGCGTACGCGGTGCGGAGTTGCTCGGCGGTCTTGCGGGCCTGCACGGAGTGGCGCAGCGTGCGTGTCGGTTCCTTGGGCCGCCGGGAGGCCTTCGGTGGGCGGCCTGGCGTCGGCTGCTCACGCTGCACGCCTTCGGAGGGGGAGGCCTGGGAGGGGAGCGCCGGCTCGGGAGCGTCGCGAACCGTCGGCGCTGTGGGGCCGGGCGTGTCCACCATGGTGGGCTCGGGCACCTGGGGGCTGGGCGGGAGCGGCGGTGCGTCCTGGGCGTCCTGGGCGGGCTGGGCGGTCACCGTACGCAGGTCTTCGAAGGCGACAGTAGGTGCGGCAGTGGACCTCGGCGAGGTGTCCGCAGTCGCGGCCTCGTGCTGTTGTCCTGCGGTGTGCGCGGTGAGGCGCCTACGTGCCTGGGCGATCTTCATGCCCTGGGCCTCGACGACCGCGCGGCACTGCTGCACCACATCGGTCAGCGAGGGCCGGTCCTCGGCGTTCTGGGCGAGCATGCCGGTCAGGAGAGGCACCAGTTCGCTGGGTGCACCGGACAGATCCGGCGCCGTACCAGGGTCGGTGACCAGGTGGAACACCATGTACGGGGTCGCCGCCTCGTGCGGATAGTGGCCTGTTGCGGCAAAGAGCAGCACTGCACCCAGCGCGTACACGTCGACGGCCGCCGTCAGCGGCTTCACACCGGCGGCCTGCTCGGGAGCCATGCAGATCGGAGTGCCGACCACCTGGTTGGGGGCCGTGAGTGAGACATGCGACTCGGTGAAGGCGACCAGACCGAAGTCGATGATCATCGGGCCGTTCGGCCCGAGCAGGAGGTTGGCCGGCTTGAGGTCGCGGTGGAGCAGGCCCTGTGTGTGCACGGCTGACAGTGCCTCGGCGAGGACCGCGCCGAGCGCCGCGGTGAGGACGGAAGGGAGCGGGCCGTGTGACTTCACGTGCCGGGCGAGGTCGGGTCCATCCACGTGCTCGGTGGCCAGCCACGGTTGTTCCGCCTCGGCATCGGCTCCCAGGAACGCCGCGATGCGCGGACCCCAGATGGTCTTGAGCACCTCGATCTCCTGCGCGAACCGCTGCCGGGACTCGGAGTCCACGACGGACGGCTTGATCACCTTCACCGCGGCAGGCTCGCCGCCGGGCGACTCTCCCAGGAAGACCTGGCCCATGCCTCCCTGGCCGATCCGACCGAGGAGCTCGAAATCGCCCAGCGAGACGGGGTCCTCGGGGCTCAGGGGCGTGATCTGCACGTATGTCCTCGAATGTCGGTCTCTTGGCAGGCGCCTGATCAGCGGCGATGTGCGCCTGAAGACACGGTAGTGGATGCGACTCGGGCTTTGGATGGGGATTGTGGGATGGAGATATCAACCCCTTGGGGTGAAGAACCTGTGGAGGAGTGTCGGTCGGGTGTGGGCCGACCGGCCCTTGCGCCCTGCCCTACAGGCGGCCTCCCACCTCGTCTGTCGGTGATCGCGGAGAGCCAGGCCGTGTCCTCCGGGCCCGGCTCATCAGGGCCGGCCTCGGGGAGTCGGCGCACCTCGCCCGTGCGCAGAGCGTCCGTGGCCCGCGGCCGCATCGGCCCGTCGCCCCTGCGCGACAGCAGAACGAGCTCCCAGACCGTCGCTGTCATGGCGTCGAGCCGGGCGGCACAATGCGCGGTGACTCGGTCACGGCGACTCCGAGTCGATGTCGGGCGCGAGTAGCGCTCCCGCCGTTAGGCCTGTCGTGAGGATGTCCGCCGTCTCCAGTGCGAGGTCCGCGGCTCGGCGCGCAGCCGTGCGCAGCTCGTGGACGCGGCGGAAGGCCTCGCCGTACCGGCGCTGCTCCTCCAGCGGCAGCAGCGGAATGCGCAGGCGCCCTGGTTGGACATGGACGGTGGTGCTGCCGGTGGACGCTCCGGCGATGTTGTCCTCCGTGCCCAGGAAACCCGTGAGGAACCACGGGTCCAGCCGCGTCGGGTCGGGGCGGAGAAGGAAGACCGTGCGGCCCAGCAGCGCGCCTGCATCCTGTTCGTCGGCCATGCGTGCCATGGGGCCGCTGCCGCCGGCGAGCAGGCGGACGAGCACGTCGCCCGGCTCTATCACGGGCGAGGTCTCCGCCTGGAGGTCGTCGAGGCCGCCCGAGGCGGGTTCGCCGCGCGCGATGTCGGCGCCAGTGAGCACCGGACGGCCGGCGTTCTCTGCCCGCCACTGTTCGGCCTTGTGTCCCTCCCTCGCCGTTTGCGGGGCCGCGCGCAGGATCTCCAGCGCGCCGCCGCGGGCCAGGTCCGAGACCGTGGCCGTACGCCACTGCCGCGCGGAGTCACCGATCGGCTTCCACGCGCCGTGGCGCGCGGCTTCGCTGAGCGCGTCGACGTGGTCTGCGAGGAGCTTTCGGTGGTCCTCGGCGCGTCGTGCCACCTCCGCCGGTTCGACGGTGGCCGGTGTGGCGCGGACCTGGCGGGTGGGCGTGAGATCCACCAGGTCGTCGAGGAGATCGATCACCGCGACGGCGCGTGCCACACCCGGCTCGTCGGTGAAGGATGCCGGGTCGGCGCAGAATGCCGTCCAATGGCTCAGCACGGTGTCGGACAACGTGTCCCAGTCGAGGGAGTCGCGGCGCTGACGCGGGCGCGGCGCGCTGAGCCGTGTCCCTGTCGGTGAGTCCGGCACGCCCTCTCGCAGGCCCCCGCTCACGTCCGTGAACAGTACGGAGGTGCGATCCGCACCGCCCGGCTCGGGGCGCTGCAGCACCCAGATCTGGAGTCCGATGTGCAGGGGCGCGGCCGCGCCAGCCGGCAGACCCACGACCGCCCGCAGGGCCCCGCTGCGGACCAGCTCAGAGCGCACGCGGCGTCCGGAGGCGCGCGAGGCGGTTGCCGGAGGCAGGAGCAGAGCGGCGTAGCCGCCTGGTGCGAGGTGTGCCAACGCATGCTGGACCCAGGCTAGTTCGGACTCCGCGCGCGGCGGCACGCCGTACGCCCACCGGGGGTCGTACGCCAACTCGTCGTGCCCCCAGTCGCGGTCGCCGTACGGCGGATTGCACAGCACTCCGTCGACCGTGACGTCCGGGAACGCGTCCGCGCGCAGGCTGTCCCCGGCTCGTACGGCCACCTGCGCGTCGGGAGCAGACAGCAGTAGCTGCACGGCGCTGCGCTGAGCCTGCACGGGCACGGAGTCCTGGCCGTACAGCTCACGCGCGCCATGGCGGGCGGCGGTGGTCAGCAGCGTGCCGCTGCCGCACGCCGGATCGAGGACCGCGCCTCGCAGCGCCGGTAGGAGGCGCGCCATGAGATCGGCCAGTTCGGCGGGGGTCTGGTAGGTGCCACTGGCGGCGCTGTCCTCCAGCTCATGCTCGGCCAGCACGTCGAGAGCGGCCTGTGCCCCCTGGTCCCGAACGCAGCGGACCAACGCGCGCAATGCCGACGCGTCGTCCGGACCGAATCGGATGGCATCAGCCTCTGGAACGGCATCGGCGAGATCTGCCGTGGCGACGCCCGCCCTCGCGGCGATCTCCTCGTCGGGCAGGTCCGCCAGGGCGGACAGTCCGTCGGCCGAGTGCCGGGAAGCGGCGAGCACCACAGGGAGCAGGCGTGCGGCGGCACCCGAGCCCGCGCCGTGCAGGCGCAGCACGGTTCGCAGCTCTTCGGCGGGCGTGGCGGCGGAGGTCTGGCCACGTCCCTCGAGCCAGACGCGCACCGCCTCCAGGTCGTACAGCGGGCTGCTTTCAGTGCCGCCGGACGGGACCGGGAAGTCGCTGTGCCGCCGTCGCCAGTTGCTGACGGTGGCGCGCGTGACGCCCGCGATGCGCGAGATCTCCGCCGCTGTCACCTGCGCTGATGGCTGGGGCATGGGAAGGTTCCTGGCCCTTTCTGGAGGGGACTGGTAGCACCCTACACCGCTGCCCTCATCTGACAGCGTGATTGACAGTGCTTTCACGTCCATGCTTATCTACTCGTGCTTCCGAACGGCGGCTGTGCTGGAGGGGGGCACAGCGCCGTGGGCGCTTGCCGTTTCGGGCACAACCTCGCCGGTCAGCTCGAATTGCCACTCTTCAGAGCCTCTTGTACCGATTTTCCTTCCAGGCCCCACCGTCGCAGCAACGGC
>NZ_JBEOVA010000020.1:0-163483 GCF_040295225.1 Streptomyces sp. NPDC002896
TCCGACGCCACCACGCTCGACGCCGTGATCGCCGAGATCGCCGCATCCCGCCTCACCGAACGGGGCGCGACCCGCGCCGACGACAAGCTCTCCGAAGCCGCGATGGAAGACCGCAAGCGCGAGGGGTACTTCTAGACATGACCAGCACCACCAGCACCTCGGAGCAGCTCGCCGGTCTGTCGGAGACCACGCTGCTGCGCTTCGCGACGGCCGGTTCCGTGGACGACGGCAAGTCGACCCTCGTCGGCCGTCTGCTGCACGACTCGAAGTCGGTCCTCGCCGACCAGCTCGAGGCCGTCGAGCGCGCCTCCGCCAGCCGTGGCCAGGAGGGCCCGGACCTGGCGCTGCTCACTGACGGCCTGCGCGCCGAGCGGGAGCAGGGCATCACCATCGACGTCGCCTACCGCTACTTCGCCACGCCCCGGCGCCGGTTCATCCTTGCCGACACCCCCGGCCACGTGCAGTACACCCGCAACATGGTGACGGGTGCCTCCACGGCCGAACTGACGGTCATCCTTGTGGACGCGCGCAACGGCGTCGTCGAGCAGACCCGCCGCCACGCCGCCATCGCCGCCCTCCTCCGCGTCCCCCACGTCGTCCTCGCCGTCAACAAGATGGACCTCGTCGACTACCAGGAGAGCGTGTTCGCGGCCATCGCCCAGGAGTTCACGGCGTACGCGACCGAGCTCGGCGTCCCCGAGGTCACCGCGATCCCGATCTCGGCGCTCGCCGGGGACAACGTCGTGGAACCGTCCGCGAACATGGACTGGTACGGCGGCCCGACCGTGCTCGAGCACCTGGAGACCGTCCCGGTCAGCCACGACCTCGCGCACTGCCACGCCCGCCTCCCCGTGCAGTACGTGATCCGCCCGCAGAGCGCCGAGCACCCCGACTACCGGGGCTACGCGGGTCAGATCGCGGCCGGCACGTTCCGCGTCGGCGACGACGTGACCATCCTGCCGTCCGGCCGTAAGTCGAAGATCTCCGGCATCGACCTGCTCGGCAAGCCGGTCGACGTGGCCTGGACGACCCAGTCGGTGACCGTCCTGCTGGAGGACGACATCGACATCTCGCGCGGCGACCTGATCGTGCCGAGCAAGGACGCGCCCGCGACCACGCAGGACGTCGACGCGACCGTCTGCCACGTCGCGGACCAGCCGCTCACCGTCGGCCACCGCGTGCTGCTCAAGCACGGCACCCGCACCGTCAAGGCGATCGTCAAGGACATCCCGTCCCGGCTGACGCTCGACGACCTGTCCCTGCACCCGCATCCGGGACTGCTCGTCGCCAACGACATCGGCCGCGTCACGATCCGTACCGCGGAGCCGCTGCCGCTCGACTCGTACGCCGACTCCCGCCGCACCGGCTCGTTCATCCTGATCGACCCGGCCGACGGCACCACGCTCACCGCGGGCATGGTCGGCGAGTCCTTCGCCTCGCCGGACCCGGTCAAGGACGAGGCCGACGACGACGGGTGGGACTTCTAGTCATGACCATCACCGACATCTTCTCGACGTTCGCGAAGGAGGGCGGCCGCGTCGGCAGCGGCGCCCTCGGCAGCGGGCAGGGCGGAGTGGCGCGATGTGCGCGATGACGTACGCGCACTGCCTGCGCGCCCCGTCCCCCCACCTGCCGTCCCAGAAGAGACGAAGACCTGCCGACCTCCCGGCCACGACCTGAGAGACCGTGACCGCCGGGCCAACGAGAGGAAAGCCTCCCGTGCCTGCCACTCGCTCCACCGCCGTACGCCGCGGCCTCGCCGTCATAGCAGCCCTGCCCCTTCTCGCCCTTGCCGCCTGCGGTTACGGCTCCGAGGCGAAGGACGACAGCTCGAAGGCCAACGTCGCCTCCGACGCCAAGAAGATCGACGGCCTCGACTCCGTCAAGATCGGCTACTTCGGCAACCTGACCCACGCCACCGCCCTGGTCGGCAACCAGAAGGGCTTCTTCCAGAAGGAGCTCGGCGGTACGGAGGCCAAGTACTCCGTCTTCAACGCGGGCCCCTCGGAGATCGAGGCGCTCAACGCCGGCTCCATCGACATCGGCTGGATCGGCCCCTCCCCCGCGATCAACGGCTACACCAAGTCCGACGGCAAGAGCCTGCGCATCATCGGCGGTTCGGCTTCCGGCGGTGTGAAGCTCGTCGTCAACCCGAAGAAGATCAAGTCCCTGAAGGACGTCAAGGGCAAGAAGATCGCCACCCCGCAGCTGGGCAACACCCAGGACGTGGCGTTCCTCAACTGGATCGCCGACCAGGGCTGGAAGGTCGACGCGCAGAGCGGCGCGGGCGATGTGTCCGTGGTCCGCACCGACAACAAGGTCACGCCGGACGCCTACAAGTCGGGTTCCATCGACGGCGCCTGGGTGCCGGAGCCGACCGCGTCCAAGCTGGTCGCCGAGGGCGGCAAGGTGCTGCTCGACGAGTCGACGCTGTGGCCCGACAAGAAGTTCGTGATCACGAACATCATCGTGTCGCAGAAGTTCCTCAAGGAGCACCCGAAGGCCGTCGAAGCCGTGCTGAAGGCCTCCGTCGAGACCAACAAGTGGATCAACGCCAACCCCGACGAGGCGAAGGCGGCGGCGAACGCCCAGCTCAAGGTGGACTCCGGCAAGGAGCTGCCGGCCGACGTGCTCGACCCGGCGTGGAAGTCCATCCAGATCACCAACGACCCGCTGGCGTCCACCCTCAACACCGAGGCGGAGCACGCGGTGAAGGCCGGTCTGCTGGAGAAGCCGAACCTGAGCGGCATCTACGACCTGACGATCCTCAACAAGGTCCTGAAGGCCGAGGGCGAGTCCGAGGTCGACGACGCCGGTCTCGGCGTCAAGTAAAGCCGTAGTCCCGTAGTCCCGTGAGTTCCCAGGAGGTGACGACCATGGCCACCACCCTCGCCAAGGCCGCCGACAGCGACGCCCCAGCGGTGGACCACGCCGCCCGGATCGAGCACGTCTCGAAGTCCTTCGCAGGCCCGACCGGGCAGCAGCTCGTCCTGGACGACATCACACTCGATGTCGCGCCGGGCGAGTTCGTCACCCTCCTGGGGGCCTCGGGGTGCGGTAAGTCAACGCTGCTCAATCTCGTCGCCGGCCTCGACAGGCCGACTGCGGGCAGCATCAGCACGGACGGCCGTCCCGCGCTGATGTTCCAGGAGCACGCCCTCTTCCCGTGGCTGACCGCGGGCAAGAACATCGAGCTCGCCCTGAAGCTGCGGGGCGTGCCGAAGTCCGAGCGCCGCGAGCGGGCGGAGGAGCTCCTTGAGCTCGTACGGCTGAAGGGCGCGTACGGCAAGCGCGTCCACGAGCTGTCGGGCGGTATGCGCCAGCGCGTCGCGCTGGCCCGCGCGCTGGGCCAGGACAGCAAGTTGCTGCTGATGGACGAGCCGTTCGCCGCGCTCGACGCCATCACCCGCGACGTCCTGCACGACGAACTGACCCGTATCTGGCGCGAGACGAACCTGTCGGTGCTGTTCGTGACGCACAACGTGCGCGAGGCGGTGCGGCTCGCGCAGCGCGTCGTCCTGCTGTCGTCGCGGCCCGGGCGGGTGGCCCGCGAGTGGCGCGTCGACATCCCGCAGCCGCGCCGCATCGAGGACTCCGCCGTTGCGGAGCTGTCCGTCGAGATCACCGAAGAACTGCGTGGGGAGATCCGCCGTCATGGCCAGCACTGAGACGTCCGTCGACAAGGCCGAGCCGGTCGACGAAGCCGAGAAGCTGGCCAGGGAGGCCGGCAGGACCGGCCGGGACCACCACGACCTGGCCGGTCTCGAGGCCGGCCTCGACGCACTGGAGACGGTCCACTCGAGCCGTACTCCCCTGCGTGAGACTCTGCTCCGGAAGGTGCTGCCGCCGGTCGTGGCCGTTGCGCTGGTCGTGGTGGTGTGGCAGGCACTGGTGTCGTTCAAGGTCGTCGACGACCCAAGCAAGCTGCCCTCGCCGGGCGCTGTGTGGGGCGAGGTGACCGACGCCTGGGCGCAGGGCACGCTCCTCGGCTACATCTGGACCAGCATCTCCCGCGGCCTGCTCGGCTTCCTGATGGCACTGGCGATCGGCACGCCGCTCGGACTGCTCGTGGCCCGCGTGAAGTTCGTGCGCGCGGCGATCGGCCCGATCCTGTCCGGCCTGCAGTCGCTGCCGTCGGTGGCGTGGGTGCCCCCGGCGGTCCTCTGGCTGGGCCTGGACAACAAGATGATGTACGCGGTGATCCTGCTCGGCGCAGTCCCCTCGATCGCCAACGGCCTCGTCTCCGGCATCGACCAGGTGCCGCCGCTGTTCCTGCGGGCGGGCCGCACGCTGGGCGCGACCGGCCTGCGCGGGACCTGGCACATCGTCATGCCGGCCGCGCTCCCCGGCTATCTGGCCGGCCTGAAGCAGGGCTGGGCCTTCTCCTGGCGCTCGCTGATGGCCGCGGAGATCATCGCGTCCTCGCCCGACCTGGGCGTGGGCCTCGGACAGCTCCTGGAGAACGGCCGCAACACCAGCTCGATGTCGATGGTCTTCCTCGCCATCCTCCTCATCCTGATCGTCGGTATCGCCATCGACCTGCTGATCTTCAGCCCGCTGGAGCGGTCGGTGCTGCGCAGCCGCGGTCTGCTCGTGAAGAGCTGATCGAGAGCTGACTTCCATGCCCAACCCGGTCCTCCTCGTCATCGCCCACGGCAGCCGCGACCCGCGGCACGCGGCGACCGTGCACGCCCTCGTACGGCGGGTGCGGTCGCTGCGGCCCGGCCTGCGCGTGGAGACCGGCTTCCTGGACTTCAACATCCCGTCGGTGACGGGCGTGCTGGAGTCCCTGGCGGCGGAGGGAGTACGCGACGTCGTCGCCCTCCCCCTGCTGCTGACCCGCGCCTTCCACGCGAAGGCGGACATCCCGGCAGTGCTCCGGGAGGCCCCGCCGCAGCTGCGCATACACCAGGCCGAGGTGCTGGGCCCCTCCCCGCTGCTCCTCTCGGCCCTCGAACGACGCCTGTACGAGGCCGGGCTGACGCCTGCGACTGCATTCTCCCGGGGGGCAACCCCCGTACCCCCGGCCGACAACCCTGCCTGGCGGCGTGAGATCGACCGGATGAAGTCCTCGACCGGCGTCGTACTGGCCTCGGCGGGATCCACAGACCCGGAGGCGATCGCAGTGATCGCTGAAATCGCGCGGGAGTGGCGGCACACCGGTTGGTGCGCCGTGCGACCTGCGTTCGCCTCCGCATCCCTTCCACGCACGGAGGACGCGGTACGCGAGCTGCGCGCTCTCGGCTGCGCCCGCGTCGCCGTCGCGCCGTACGTCCTCGCCCCCGGCTTCCTGCCGGACCGCATCGCACGGGGCGCGGCCGAGGCGGACGCCGACGTCCTGGCGGATGTCCTGGGCCCGACACCGGAGGTGGCGCGGGTGGTGCTGGAACGATACGACGAGGCACGGGTGCCGGTGCTGACGGCGCTGGGGGCCTGACGCGCTTCCGGTTTTCGTAGACGAGGTCGGTCTCAGTCGAAGCTCAGGCTGCCCATGCGCGTCCGCTTCAGCTCGAAGAGGTCGGGGTGGGCGGCGAGGATGCGGAAGCTGTCGAAGATGCGGGCCGCCTCTGCTCCGCGTGGGATGGCCCTGAGCACAGGTCCGAACCACACGGTTCCGTCGACGTGAATGGTGGGGGTGCCCACATAGCCGTCTGCCTCCGGGTCCTTGCCGGCATCGTGGCTGCGGCGCACGGCCTCGTCGTACGCCGGGTCGTGCGCCGCCTTGGCCAGGCCCGCGGGCAGCCCGAGTTCGGCCAGGGCCTGGGCTACGACCTCGTCGAAGTCGTCGCTCTTCTGTTCGTGGATACGGGTGCCGAACGCCGTGTAGAGGTCTCGCAGTACCTCCTCGCCGTGCTGCTCCGCCGCGGCGGCCGCGACCCGGACGGGGCCGATCGACCGGTCGACCAAGTCCCGGTACCCGTCCGGGAGTTCGTTGCCGATGTTGTGCAGGTAGAGGCTCATGACGTGGAAGCGGAGGTCGAGATCGCGTTCGCGCTCGACCTCCAGCAGCCAGCGGGAGGTGATCCAGGCGAAGGGGCAGGCGGGGTCGAAGTAGAAGTCGACGCGGGTGGTGAGGTCATCCGTCAGGTCATCCGTCACGCCTCTGACGCTACCGAGCCAGTGGCTCCCGCCGGTGGTCCACTTATGCCGCCTTCCATTGGGCCACCTTGGTTCGGGGCGCTGAGGAGTCGCCCTAGCTGATCCACTGTCATCGACCCCGCCTCCCTCCGCTCCCGCGCAAAGGCGTTCGCAAGGTGCTGCAGAGTGTCGTTCAGAGGTGTCGGTACGCCGTGCAGGCGGCCCAGCAGGGCGATCTCACCGTTGAGGTAGTCGGCCTCGATGGTGCCGGTGCCGCGGGTCAGGGACTGCCAGGAGGAGCCGCCGCCGCGCTCGGAGCCGTCGAGGGGTTCCAGCCGGATCTTGTCGCCGCGGGTCTCCTTCTCCTCCGCGGCGTCGGCGTACGGGATGCCCGCCGCGGCCAGTACGGCCTCACCCTCCGCCCGTACCCGCCGGAGCAGGGCCAAGCCCTCCTCGCCGGCCACCGGCCCGGTCAGGGCCTCGACGGCGTTCGCGAGATTGGAGAGCAGCTTGGCGTACTTCCAGCGCATCACATCCGGCACGACCGGGGCCTCGAACCGGGACTTCTCCAGGTCGGCGGCGATACGGCTCGCGGTCTCGTCGGTGCCCGACGGGTAGCGGCCGATGTGCAGGATGCCGGTGAGCGGGGTCCCGGCCGCCGAGACCGATCCGGGTTCGAGATACGTGGCGGGCAGCCATACGCACATGCCGTACACCCGGCGGAAGCGGCGCAGCGCCAGGCGTTCGCTCTCCACGCCGTTCTGGGCGCAGACCAGCGGGAGGCGTTCCGCGGCCGTGCCGCCGCCGGCGACCGGGCGGGCGCTCCAGGTCTCGAGGGCCGCCGTGCTGTCCTGTGTCTTCACGGCGAGGATCAGTACGTCGTCGGCTCGGAGTTCGCCGAGCGGTGCGGGGCCGCCGACGACGGGCAGGCGGTGTGTGTGCAGGCCGTCGGGCGTCGCGAGCCGCAGGCCGGTGTCGCGCAGCGCCGCGTAGTGGGCACCGCGGGCGACGAGCACCACCTCGTGGCCCGCCTCTGCCAACCGGCCGCCGATGGCGCCGCCGATCGCTCCTGCTCCGATGATGATGTAACGCATGTGGTCGAGCCTCGCACAGTCGTGTGCAGCGGCGATTACGGCACCGATAAGCGGCCGGAGCGTCAGCCCGCCGGCTTCTCGTCCCCGTCGAACGGCGTCGCCTGGTGGAAGTACAGCCGCCAGCTTCCCTCGGTGTACCGCCACAGGGAACTGCGGTGTGCCCGCCTGCCGTTGTAGTCGGTGTCGAAGGTGAGGTGGACGACGTCCGGGGCGAGCTGGACGCCCTTCATGCGGGAGATGGTGAAGGGGCGTACGCGAGGTTCCGAATCGCCGGTCAGGGTCTCCATGATCGAAGCCCGGTCCCAGCGTCGTCCCGAGGCGCCGAACTCGGTGAACTCGGGGTGCAGAAGCGCACCGAGCCGCGTGGGCGAGCGGCGCACCTCGGCGTCGAGGAGGCTCAGTTCTCTCTCGATGGCGGCGTCGACGGCGTGGTTGCGTTCAGGCACCGGTCAACTCCACGAGTTTGGTGACGGTGTTCCAGTTCCGGGTGGTGGCGACGATTCCCTTCAGCGGGCGGCGGCGCGACAGGGCTTCCGCGAGCTTGGAGCGGCCGAGGCCGTCCGGCGCGTAGAGGTAGAGGGCGCGTTCGCCGAGGCGGAACTCCTCCGGCAGATAGGCGGCCTGGTCGATCTCCGCGAACCGTTCGGGGCCCACCTGCTCGGAGAAGTAGGTGACGTGCAGCTGCTTGGCCTCCAGGGACGCGGCGGGGAAGGGGCAGGCGTCGGCGACCCTGCGCAGATACGTTCCTCCCCGCACCAGGCAGTCGACGGTGAAGCCGAACCGATCCGCTATGGCCTTCTCCAGCGCGCCGGCGACGGCCTGTTCGTCATCCGAGTCGCTGGTGAAGACGGCGTTCCCGCTCTGCAGATAGGTGCGTACATCGCGGTGGCCGAGTCCCTCGATGACCGTGCGCAGCTCGGCCATGGGGAGCTTCTTGTTACCGCCTACGTTGATCCCGCGCAGCAGCGCCGCATACGTCGTTGTCACCCACACACGATAATGCGGCCGCCGTGCCCCGTGGGGGTGGGCACGGCGACCGCGGTACGGAGGCTATTCGACGATCTTGAGCAGCTTGTTCGCGGTGCCCTCGGTCGCGTTGGAGATCGCGTCCGGGGTCGCGCCGTCGGTCAGGGCCTGGGCGACCTGGGCCGGCGTGGCGTCGGGGTGGCCGGCGAGGTAGACGGCGGCGGCGCCCGTGACATGCGGGGTCGCCATCGACGTACCGGAGATCGTGTTGGTGGCGTCGTCGCCGGTGTTCCAGTCGGAGGTGATGTCCGAACCGGGGGCGTAGATGTCCACCGCCGAGCCGTAGTTGGAGAAGGAGGACTGCTCGTCGTCCTTGGTGGAGGAGGCGACGGTGATGGCCTCGGGGACCCGGGCCGGGGAGCCCTCGCTCGCGTCGGTGGACTCGTTGCCGGCCGCCACGGCGAAGGTGACGCCGGACGCGATGGCCTTCTGCACGGCCGCGTCGAGCGCCTCGTCGACGCCGCCGCCGAGGCTCATGTTGGCGACGGACGGGCCCTGGTGGTTCGCCGTGACCCAGTCGATGCCCGCGACGACCTGCTCTGTGGTGCCGGAGCCGTCGTCGTCGAGGACGCGCACGGCGACGATCTTCGCCTTCTTGGCCACACCGTGCGCCTCACCCGCGATGGTGCCCGCGACGTGGGTGCCGTGGCCGTTGCCGTCGTCGGCGCTGTCGTCGTTGTCGATCGCGTCGAAGCCGTACGAGGCGCGGCCCCCGAAGTCCTTGTGGCTGATGCGGACGCCGGTGTCGATGACGTACGCGGTGACGCCCTCGCCGGCGCTGTCCGGGTAGGTGTACGCGCCGTCGCCCGCGGTCTCGGTCTGGTCGATGCGGTCCAGGCCCCACGACGGCGGGTTCTGCTGGGTGGCGTCGATGTGGAACTTCTTGTTCTGGACGACCTTCGAGACAGCCGGGTCGGCGGCCAGGTGCTTGGCCTCTGTCCCGGTCAGGCCGGAGGCGGAGAAGCCGTTGACGGCGGAGGAGTAGTTGCGCTTCAGGGTGCCGCCGTACTCCTTGGCGAGGTCCTGCTTCGCTCCTTTGCTCGTCTTCTCGTCGAGCATGACGATGTAGCTGCCGGCGACGGCGCCCTGGGCGTCGGCGCCGTAGACCTTGCCCTCTGCCGGGGTGGCGGCGCCCGCGAAGGAACCGGCGAAGACGGACACGCCCACTGCGGTGGCAGCGGTGGCTATGGCCGCGGTCAGCTTCATCGAGCGTGTGCGCTTGTGAGTTGCCATGAAGAGGGGTCTCCTCGTGGTTTTTGTGGGGGGAATTGTGGGGGGTTGCCGGGCGATGCCTCGGGTCGGCGCCGACACCTCGTCAGGTCGGCCGACGACCGTGTTGCCGTCAGCATTCCGGCATCAACGCCCGTAGATCCGGAAGATCTCCGGGTGTTGGCACGAAACACTGGCGGATTGACGCGGTCAGATCAAGGCCTTCATACACCTGTGATCCGTTCAACAAGGCTTCGCAATAACAAATCGGCACGGGTGCGGCAGACCGGACAGCCATAGGGCCGGCGGGACGAGGCCCCGAGGGCGCTGCCCCGGAACCCCTATAGATGTAAGGGACTTGTGTCCTTCCTGACGGTGAGGGGGCGCCCGTCCAGAGGGATGACGGAGCGTCGTCGCGGTTCACCGGACAGCACGACGAGACGCTCCACGGCGGCTCATAAGTTCTGTGTGAAGGCGGCGGCGCGGGGTCGTCGCCGCACACGAGGGGGCCGTTACGTCATGGGGAACGCACACACACGGGTCCGGGGCGTCGCCGCCCGGGCGGGCGGCTGGAGCGCCCGGCACCGATGGGCGGCGGTCGGCATCTGGGTCCTGTTCGTCGTCCTGGCGATAGGGCTCGGCTCGGCCCTGGGCACGGTCCAGGTCAAGGACAGCGACCAGCTCAAGGGCGAGACCAGCCAGGCCGCGCACATCATCGAGGACACCGGGATCGAGGAGCCGGCCGGTGAGACCGTGCTCGTCCAGGCGAAGGCCGACGGCACCAAGGCGACGGACGCGGAGTTCCGGGACGCCGTCGACGCGGTGATCAAGGCCGTGGAGGCCACCGGCAAGGTGACGGACGTGACCTCGCCGTACGACACGCAGACCATCTCGAAGGACGGCCGCAGCGCGCTCGTGCAGTTCGACATGCGCGGCGACGCCGAGACCGCGGGCGACCGGGTCGAGCCGGTGCTGAAGGCCGTCGAGGGTGTGCAGAAGGACCACGACGGGCTGCGGATAGAGGAGATCGGCAGCGCCAGCATGAACAAGACGTTCGACGACGCCTTCGGTAAGGACTTCCAGCGGGCCGAGTACTCGGCCGTACCGGTCGCGCTGGGCATTCTGCTGATCGCGTTCGGCGCGGTGGTGGCGGCCCTGTTGCCGGTGGCGCTGGCCATCACCGCGATCATGGCGACGATGGGCCTGATGGGCGTCGTCAGCCATCTGGTGCCGATGAGCGACACCGCCAGCTCCGTGATGCTGCTGGTCGGTCTTGCAGTCGGCGTCGACTACTGCCTGTTCTATCTGCGGCGGGAGCGCGAGGAGCGCGCGGCCGGCCGGGATCCGCAGACCGCGCTGCGCATCGCGGCGGCGACGAGCGGCCGGGCTGTGATCGTCTCGGGTGTCACGGTGTGCGTGGCCATGGCGGGCATGCTGTTCACGGGGCTTGCCGAGTTCGAGGCGATGGGCCTTGCCTCGCTGATGGTCGTCGCGGTCGCGATGGTGGGTTCGGTCACGGTGCTGCCCGCTCTGCTGTCGCTGCTCGGTGAGCGCGTCGAGAGGGGCCGCATTCCGTTCCTGCACCCGGACAAGCGGCGGAACCGGGCCGGTGGTTCGGGCAACGGAGAGAGCAGGTTCTGGAAGCGGGTGCTGGGCGTCGTCCTCGCCAGGCCGGCGATCTCACTGGTCGTGGCGGCAGGCGCGCTGCTGGCGGTCGCGGCACCCGCGGTCGGCATGAAGACCCAGAACCTCACCCTGGACCAGGAGTTCGGCGACTCGCTGCCGATCGTGGCGACGTACAACCGGGTCAACGAGGCCTTCCCGGGCGGCTCGGAACCGGCCGAGGTGGTCGTCAAGGCCGACGACATCAACGCACCCGACGTGCAGGCCGCGCTCACCGACTTCCGCGAGCAGGCGGTGAGTTCGGGCGCCTCGCGCGGCCCGGTCGAAATCAAGGTGCACGATGCGCAGAACATCGCCTTCGTGTACGTACCGCTGGTCGGCGGCTCCGACCTGGACAAGGCGGAGAAGAGCCTCGACGTCATCCGCGACGAGGTGCGGCCCGCCACGCTCGGCAAGGTCGACGGGCTCGAGGCCCCCGTGACCGGTCAGGTCGCCGGTTCGAAGGACTTCAACGACCAGCTGGTCGGCTCGGTGACCCCGGTCTTCGCCTTCGTCGTGGTCTTCGCCTTCCTGCTGATGCTGCTGTCGTTCCGCTCGCTGACGATCGCGATCACCTCGATCGTCCTCAACCTGCTCTCGGTCGGCGCGGCCTACGGCATCCTGGTCGCCGTCTTCCAGCACGGCTGGGGCGCCTCGCTCGTCGGCGCCGAGGGCGTGGGCGCGATCATCACCTGGCTGCCGCTGTTCCTGTTCGTGATCCTGTTCGGTCTGTCGATGGACTACCACGTGTTCGTGGTCTCGCGGATCCGCGAGGCACGGATGCGGGGGCGCACCACGAAGGACGCGATCACCCACGGTGTGGTGACCACGGCCGGCGTGGTGACCAGCGCGGCGGTCATCATGGTCGCGGTGTTCGCGATCTTCGGAACGCTGTCCATGCAGTCCATGAAGCAGATGGGCGTCGGCCTGGCGGCCGCGGTGCTCATCGACGCGACGATCATCCGGGGCGTGCTGCTGCCGGCGGTGATGGCGCTGCTCGGCGAGCGCAACTGGTACCTGCCGAAGTGGCTGCACCGGCTGCCGGACCTGACGCATGACGAGTCGCCGACCGTCCCTGCTCCGGGGGCACCGCCCGCGGTCGAGGGCGAGAAGGTCGGGGTCTGACGGCGGTGATGCGGCCGCGGTGAGGACGGCGGTACGGGGCCGGGGGTGCACACCCCCGGCCCCGTTACCGCGCCGTTCAGGTCGGTCACGCTGCCGTGGAGAGCTTGTCCTCCTCGAAGGAGGCGATGGTCCGGCTGAAGTCGCGAGTGGAGAGCAGAAGCTTGTAGATGATGGCGAGTTCGAAGACCAGCAGGAGCGCGCCGGAAATGATCGTTGCGGGGATCACCGCGTCGCACAGCGGGCCGATGATGAAGACGCCCATCTGGAACTCGATGCCGCTGATCAGGTGGGTGCGGATGCGGTGACGCAGCAGGAAGGAACGCAATCGCAGATACGCGGGGAAGCGGTGCCGGAACTCCTGGTGGAGGTCGATGACCTGGGCCTTGGGCTGTTCGGGAAGCCCGGCTTGTTCGGGAATTCCGGCCTGTTCGGGAATCCCGCGCTGCTGGGGAATCCCGATGTTCTCGGGGTGCGCGGTCACAGTCGCGATCGCTGTCGGAGTCGCGATTTCGGTCCCGGATTCGGCGCGCGGGTCCTGCGCGCGGAGCGACGCCAGATCCTGTTCGACGTCGGCTTCCGGGTTGTCGCGGAGCAGGTCCTCCATGAAGGCGACGCCCGCCTCGTCCTCGCTGCGCCGCGCCTGGCGTATTCGCGCCTTGATCTGCTTCCGCATGGTGTGCCGCGTCTTGAAGATCTCCAGCGAGTTGATGTAGCGCAGGCCGTCGAGGCAGACCACGGCCACCGCCAGCCAGATGTACCGCAGATCGCCGGTGCGCTCGTACTGGCCCGCCATCAGGGCGATGGCGCAGGCGATCACGCGGATGCGGTCGAAGATGTAGTCGAGCCACGCACCGAACACCGAGCCCTGACCGGTGAGCCGGGCGACCTTGCCGTCCATGCAGTCGAGGACGAAGCTCAGGTGGTAGACGATCGCCCCGGCGATCAGCCAGCGCCAGTCGCCCACGGCGAAGCATCCGGCGGCACCGAGTCCCAACAGCAGCGCACCCCAGGTGATCTGGTTCGGGGTGATCCTGGTGCGCAGGGCGACCTGTCTCACGAGCGGCGTGGCGACCGGGTCGACGAGCAGCACGGTCCACCACGCGTCCCGCTTCTTCTGCGTGAGGCGGCGCACCTCGGTGAGTGGCGGAATGTCAGAGCGCATGCATCGGCCAACTTCCTGGCGTTCGACTGAAGTTCGTTTCACGTTAGGAAGCCGGTAAGAGAAGGAACAAGAAGGTGCCTGTGCAACCTTTCTCGGGGGTAACGGGTCGAAGAGAACAGACCGGGTCCATGGCGGTCGAGGGCATGGCCTGCGTTATCCGAGCGTTATCGAATGACCCGACCGTTATCGAATGTGCGCTATCGCTTCACCGCCGCTGTGCAACCAAAGCGGCGCACCTGCCGTACCGCCGCGAAAGCCGCAGGTGGCCGGTGTCCGGGTGGCACTCATCGGGCGAGTGCTGCGTGGAGCGCGAGCCACTGCCCGGGCGGCACCTCGCCGACGAGCACCCGCGGATCGAGGCGCGCGGCACGGAATGCCGCGTCCACGCGGCGCCTCGGATACGCCTGACGCAGCGAGGCGTGCAGAGAGCCGCCGACCCCCGAGAAGCCCAGCTCGACCAGGTGCCGCCAGCTCGGATACGCGTCCGGCGCCACCAGCGGTGCCCGGCGGCGTTCGATGCGTACGATCCCGGCGTCGACGCGCGGCACCGGCCTGAACCGCGTCCGGCCGACCCGGCCGACCAGCCGCCACTCGTATCGGGGCCAGCTTCGGATCGTCACCAGTGTCCAACTCCCGTAGTCGCCGGTGCGTTTGCGGGCGTACTCGAGCTGGGTGAGGAGGGTGGCGTCGGTGAGGGCGGGGGCGCGCAGGCACCAGTCGACGATGGCCGCGGTGCGTGAGAACGGCACGTTCCCGACGACGGAGAAGGGCGTCCGCGGGGGGCGCCCGGCGAGGAAGTCCCCGCCGATGACGCGCACGTGGGGCGTGCCGGCGAACCGGTCGCGCAGCACGGGCACCAGCCGCGGGTCGATCTCATAGGCGACAAGTTCCCGGCAGCGGCGGGCGAGCATCTCGGTCAAAGCTCCCTTTCCCGCGCCGACTTCGAGCAGCAGACCTGCTTGGTGCGGGCGCGGGACGGCGAGACGGGCGATGCGGTCGGCGGTGGCGCGGTCGGCGAGGAAGTTCTGCGAGAGCGCGCGGGAAACGTGCGTGGGGCGGGCCATGGCCTGCGGTCCTTGTCTTCCGTGAAGGGCGTACGGGCAGACGAAGGCCCCGACCGGAGACAGGAGGAGGACGCGCACGGCGGGCACGCGTCGCGTCGGATGCGTGCACGCTCAAGGCGTACGGGAGAGAAGGGGTGCCGCTGCGGTGGAACCGTCAGCGGGCGTTGCTCCCCGGGCCGGTCAGGGCACCGGGGCCGCGGCGCAGCCGGATGAAGTGCGTGCAGCCCCGGCCGTGACCGGAGTTGATGATCGCGTTGAATGCTGCCACGACCGGCACGCTAGGCGAGACCGGTCGAGGCCGACAACAGGTTTTTTTCGTCCCGGCGGCCACGACAGTCGCGGCCGTCACCAGTCCGGCCGGCCGTCATGAGTCGCGGCGGTCACGAATCGCGGGCGTCATGAGTCGCGGCGGTCACGAATCGCGGGCGTCACGAATCGCGGCAATCGCGAATCGCGGCCGTCACGAGCGTTCAGCGGCTGATGAAGCATTCATCAGCGCTGGTAGCGCGCCAGCACGAGATTCCCGTCCTCGACGAGCCGTTCGCGCAGCTCGTCCAGTGTGATCGCCCCGCTGTAGTACTCCTGGAACGCGGGCGTGGCCACCTTGTCCTTCCACTCGGGGTATCCGCGGACCGACTGCGCGGGTGCCGAGCGGAGGTGCTCGGCGAGTGCCGTGCCGGTCGCCCAGTCGTACTTGTCGGTGTGCAGCGCCGGGTCCTCCAGTGCTTTCCTCCCCGTGGGCAGCATCCAGTCGCCGAGCGCCAGCCGCACCATGTTCTCCGGTCGGAGGAGGAAATCGATGAACTCGGCCGCCTCCTTCTTGTGCGGGCTGTCCTCGGCGATCGACAGCGTCTGCGGGCTCACGCCCTGGGTGAGCCCGTCGGCTCCGGCGGGGGCGGGCAGCACCTGCCAGTCGAAGCCCTTGGGCGCCTGCTGCACGATCTGCTGCCGGTAGGAGAACCCGAGCGGGACCATCGCGTACTTGCCGCCGAAGAACCCTGGCAGCGTGTCGGAGCCGCCCATGCCGAGTGTCGTGCCGGACGCGCTCCTGTCGGTGGCCACCTGGTCGTGGACCGTGCGCGGCACCACCTCGTCGGCTGCGTCGAAGCGGACCTCGACCTTGCCGTCCGCGCCGCGGTGGAAGATCCGCCCGCCGGCCGAGAGCGACAGGTTGAGCGTCGCCGACACGGGTTCCTTCAGCGGCCAGGCGACGCCGTACTTGCCGTCGCCGCTCAGCTCCTTGGCGACCTGCCGGAACTCCTCCCAGCTCCAGGGCTTCTCGGGCGTGGGTATGCGTACGCCGGACTCCTTGAGCCATTTGGCGTTGGCGATCAGGACGCGCGGCTCCTGCAGGAACGGCACGCCATAGATGCCGTCGCCGAACGTCGCCGTCTCCCAGCTGCGGGCCGGGATGTCCTCCTTCAGCCGCTGGGGCAGCAGATCGCGCAGGTCGGCGAGATATCCGCCGTACGCGAAGTCAGCGAGGTCGTCGGAGGCGTCATGGATGATGTCCGGCGCCTCGCCGCCCTCGAAGGACGTGAGCAGCTGGTCGTGGACACTGTCCCAGCTGCCCTGGACGTACTCGACCCGCACGTCCGGGTGGGCGGCGTTCCACTCCTTCACCAGCTCCTTGTTGGCCTCGACGGACTCCTTCTGCCAGGCCAGCGACTGGAAGCGGAGCGTGATCCTCCCGCCGGAGCCGGAACCGGAACTGGAACCGGAGTCGGATTCGCCGCTGTCGCCCGTGCATCCGGTCAGCAGCAGTCCGAAGACGGCTGCGAGGGCGGTCAGGACCATTCGGGTACGCATCAGCTCTTCACCGCCCCGGCGAGCATGCCGCTCGTGATCCGCTTCTGGATGATCGCGAAGACGACGAGGGAAGGAAGCGTCGCCAGGAAGGCAGCCGCCGCGAGCGGGCCGAGGTCGGCGACGCCCTCCGCGCCGATGAAGTGCGTGAGGACGACCGGCAGGGTCTGTTTCTCCGGCGTCTTGAGCAGGACGAGCGCGAAGAAGAACTCGTTCCATGCGCTGATGAACGCGAACAGCGCGGTCGCCACAAGACCGGGCGCGAGGAGCGGCGCGACGACGGACGCGAGGGTGCGCACCTTGCCCGCCCCGTCGACGGCAGCCGCCTCCTCCAGCTCGGCCGGTACGGCGCGTACGTACCCGACGAGCATCCACAGCGCGAACGGCAGCGCCCAGACCACGTACACCATGATCAGTCCGGGCACGGAGTTGATCAGCCGCAGATTCTTCAGCACCAGGAACAGCGGGATGATCACCAGGACGAACGGGAACGCCTGGCTGACCACGACCCAGCCGGTCGCGGCCCTCGCCAGCAGGGTCCTGCGACGGGCCATGACATACGCCATGGGGGTCGCGATGACCACGGCGATCAGTGCGGCCCCGAGCGCGGCTACCAGGGAGTTGAGCGCCGCGCCGAGCAGTGGCTGCTCGTCGAAGGCCTGCCGGAAGTTCGCGAGCGTCGGGTCCTTCGGGATCCAGGTCGGATGCAGACTCGCCAGCTCCCGCGGCGGCTTGAAGGCCGTCGAGACCAGCCACAGGAACGGGAAGGCGAGGAACACGAGATACGCGAGGAGCGCGACGTACTGTCCCGCGCGAGCGGGCCGACTGGTCCGGAGCATGCTCACCGCTGGTCGCCTCCCCTCAGCCGCCCCACGAGATGGACTGCCAGGACGAGCGAGATCACGGCGACCATCACGCAGCCCATCGCCGCGGCATAACCGAACTGGCCGTAGCGGAATGCCTCTTCGTAGGCGAAAAGCATCGGCAGCCGCGTACGGCCGCCGGGGCCCCCGCTGGTCAGTACGTAGACCAGCGCGAACGAGTTGAAGTTCCAGATCAGATTGAGCGCCGTGACGGCCAGCGCCACCGGTCGGAGGGCCGGCCAGGTGACCGTGCGGAAGCGGCGCCAGGCGCCCGCGCCGTCCATGGCCGCCGCCTCGTGCAGCTCACGTGGGGTGTTCTGCAGCCCGGCGAGCAGCACCACCGTGGTCTGCGGCATGCCCGCCCAGACGCCGACGACGATCACGGCGGGCAGGGCGGTCGCGAGGCCAGTGAGCCAGTCCCGTCCGTCACCGAGGCCGAGGTCGCGGAGGGTCTCGTTGAGGATGCCCGCGTCCGGGTTGTAGACGAGGCGCCACATGATGCCGACGACGACCTCGGGCATCGCCCAGGGGATGATCGCGAGCGCCCGCGCCAGCCAGCGCAGCCGGAGATCCTGGTTCAGCAGCAGCGCAAGCCCCAGCGCGAGCAGGAATTGCGGGACGGTGACTCCGACCGCCCATAAGAGCCCGATGCGGAACGACTCCCAGAACAGCGTGTCGTGCAGCAGGTCGCTGAAGTTGAGCAGCCCGATCCACTGGGTGGGTGCGGTGCGGCCCGACTGGGCGTCGGTGAAGGCCAGCGCGATGCCGTACAGCAGCGGGCCGACGCTGAGCACCAGAATGGGTAACAGCGCGGGCAGCACCAGGAACCAGGCACCGTGCTCCGTCGGGCGCCGGTCGCTGCCGGGTCCGGGTGCGCGCTTCGTTGACCGCGCCGTTGCGGTCGCCAAGGTCACGGAAATCGGCTCCTTTGGGCGGCTCGTACGGTCCGGATGCGGTTCTGCTGCGGTCCGGCCGCCCACGCGGCCTCCGTCATCGTGGGGGCGGACCCCTGTGCCGTCAAGGCACTGCGCAGTCCCTTCTCGGCCCTTCTCACCGGTCTCTACCTGTGCAAATGCGAGACTGGCGGGCGTACGGCGTGATCGAGTGGAGGCGGATGATGGACGAGGCCCGGGCGCGGGACGTGCTGGCGGCGGCGGGCGTACTGCCGGATGCGGCACCCGACGCGGAACTGCTCGCCCTGGGCGAGAACGCGGTGTTCGCCGCCAGTGGCCTGGTGGTCAAGGTGAGCCGCAGCGCCGAACTCCTCGACCGGGCGCGGCGCGAGCTGCGCATCGCGGGCTGGCTCGCGGAGGCAGGCGTACCGGCGGTGCGGGCCGCAGAACCCGATCCCCTCCTGGTCGACGGCCATCCGGTGACGGTGTGGCACCGCATCCCGGTGGCGCTCCGGCCCGCCGAGCCCTGCGATCTGGCCGAACTGCTACGAGTGGTGCACGCACTTCCCTCCCCCTCCTTCGCGTTGCCGCGCCGCGAGCTGCTCGGCGGCGTCGAGCGCTGGCTGCGGCTCGCGGGCGACGCGATCGATCCGGCCGACGCGGCGTATCTGCGCGAGCGCCGCGACGGCTTCGCGGCCGCCGCTGCCGCGCTGAAGCCGCATCTGCCGCCCGGCCCGATCCACGGCGACGCGCTCCCCCGCAACGTGCATGTCGGCCCCGACGGCCCGGTCCTGGTGGACCTGGAGACGTTCTCCTCCGATCTGCGCGAACACGACCTGGTGGTCATGGCCCTGACCCACGACCGCTACGGCCTGCCGGACGACGCGTACAAGGCCTTCACGGACGCGTACGGCTGGGACGTGCGCGAGTGGGAGGGCTGTGGCGTGCTGCGCGGCGCCCGCGAGACGGCGAGCTGCGCATGGGTCGCGCAGCACGCACCCACGAACCCGAAGGCGCTGGCCGAATTCCAGCGCCGGGTCGCGTCGTTGCGGGACGGGGACGAGACGGTGCGGTGGTATCCGTTCTGACGGACCCCCGGCGCGCCGGAGATCCCTCGGCTCACACCAAGTCGTCCGCCAGCTCCCGCACGGGCCACGCCCCGTCCACCACCGCCTCCGGGTTCCCCTGTCTGCGCAGGAAGCCCTGGAAATCGGCGGCCCACTCCGCGTACCAACCGATCTGGCGGCGGTGCAGCTCCGCCGGGGCGAGGCCCGCGATCTTCGGGTGGCGGGCGGCTATCGCGCAGGCGAGACGGGCCGCGGCCACGGCGTCCGCCGAGGCGTCATGCGCCGTGTCCAGCGCCACGCCGTACTCCGTGCAGACCGCTTCGAGGTTGCGCTTGCCGCGGCGGTAGCGGTCGACGGACCGGTCGATCGTGTACGGGTCGATGACCGGGGCCGGATCGATGCCGCCGAGGCGGTCGCGCAGCGACGGCAGCCCGTGCCGCCGGAGCTCCGCGGAGAGCAGCGTCAGGTCGAAGGCCGCGTTGTACGCCACGACCGGAACGCCCGTCTTCCAGTACCCCACGAGGACCGTGGCGATGGCGTCGGCGACCTCGTCGGCGGGCCGGCCATCGGCGGCTGCCCGTTCGCTGGTGATCCCGTGCACCGCCACGGCCTCGTCGGGGATCGGGACCCCCGGGTCGGCCAGCCACTCGCGGTGCCCCAGCAGCTGCCCGCTCCTCAGCTCGATCACGGCTCCTGTGACGATGCGCGCCTCGCGCGGGTCCGTCCCGGTCGTCTCCAGGTCGAAGCCGATCAGCAGCTCCCGGTGCCAGCCCATGCGGCCCCTCCTTCGTAGTGCCTTCCCCCAGTGACCATCACGATCGCATCCGCCACTGACAATCAGACGAGCCCGTTCCGCTTCCCCTCGCCGCGGGGAGCCCGCAGGGAGCTCCCAGGGACATCGCAAGGCCGTTCACCACAGGCTCAGAACACCGGCCGCAAGCTCAGGACACCGGCCGCGAATCCACCCACGCCGCCTCGAACTCCTCGCGGTATGTCGTAAAAAGCCCGGTCTCACCCATTTCACCGATCTCGCCCGGCTTGACCACCCGGCCCCCGCCCCGCAGCACCAGCACCGGCGCCTCCATCCCGCGGGTCCTGCGCAGATACGACTGGACGACGGCGATGCCGTCCGAGCCGTCCCCGTCGACCAGATACGCCGTGAAGCGGGGCGTCTCGTCGAAGACCTGGATCTCGAAGGCACCGGGGTCGCGCAGCTTGGCGCGCACCCGCCGCATGTGCAGGATGTTCATCTCGACCGACCGGCTCAACTCGCTCCGCTTGAGGCCGAGTTCGCGTTCGCGTCGCTTCACCGCGCTGGACGCCGGGTTCAGGAACAGCAGCCGCACCCGGCAGCCGGACTCGGCGAGGCGCACGAGGCGCCGGCCGGAGAAGTTCTGCACGAGCAGGTTCAGGCCGATGCCGATCGCATCGAGGCGGCGGGCGCCGCCGAAGATGTCCTCGGCCGGGAACTGCCGCAGCAGCCGCACCCGGTCCGGATGCACGGCGACCACGTCCGCGTACCGGTCGCCGACGAGGTCCTCGACGGCGTCGACGGGCAGCCGGCGCGCGGACGGCACGTCGGAGCCGGCCCCGAGTATGTCGAGCAGGCGGGCGGAGGCGCGTTCGGCCTGGGCGAGGACCGTCTCGGACAGGGCGCGGTTGCGGGACACCACGTTCCGGGTGACCTCGAGCTCGTCCAGGGCGAGTTCGACGTCGCGCCGGTCGTCGAAGTAGGGCTCGAAGCACGGCCAGTGCTGGACCATCAGCTCGCGCAGCTGCGGAAGGGTCAGGAAGGAGAGGATGTTGTCGTCCGCGGGGTCGAGCAAGTACCCCTTGCGGCGGCTGACTTCGCGTACGGCGACGGCGCGCTGCACCCATTCCTGGCCTGCGGGTCCTGCGGCCGCGACGACCCAGTCGTCGCCGTGGACGGGCTCGTAGATGGGACGCAGAACGGCGGCCACGACGGCGCGCAGCCGCTGTTCGACCAGGTTCAGCCAGATGTAGGCGCGCCCGGCTCGCTGTGCGCGCGTACGCACCTCGCTCCAGGCGTCGGCGCCCCAGTCCAGTTCGGGTCCGATCTGAGATCCCATCTCCATCGGCCGCGCCAGGGACACCGCACCCGGTGGGGCGTCCGCGGAGCTCCCCTCGTGACCGCTGTCACCAGGGGGCAGCTCCAGCCCTCCCGAGCTCACCCGTGCACCGCCTTCCGCTCCCCCGAGCACTCCCCCGTTCAACGATCAAGGAAGGGTACTCCGGGAGCGGGTGGCGGTGCAGCCTGATGCACAGGGTCCTTTCTCAACTCCCTTCTTCCGGCTTGCCGTTCTGGCCCGCGAGGTCGGGTGGAGTGAGCGGATTCATAGCCGTCACATCGCGCGGGACCAGCGCGAAGCCCTGCCAGTGGACCGGCATGGGCTGCTGGTCCTCGTCCCGGGCGATGTGGTGGAAGCCGATGTTGACCCAGGTGACCGGGTGCTTGAGGGTCTGGCCGTTCACCCATTTGTCGACACTGGTCGGTACGCCGTCCGCGCAGTTCGGGTTGTCGGACGCGTACTGCTCGCACTTCTTGTACTCGGTGAAGTACACGTCGTGCCTCGTGAAGGAGCGGCCGGAGAACTTGTCGGTGTGGCCGGGCACGATCTCGTAACTGCGCGGGTGGCCGTCCTTGTTCTTGCCGGCGGTGCTGACGATCCGCCACCAGCGCATCGACTTGGCGTCGCCCGCGAGTTCCTTGGTCACCGCCGTCCGGGTAGTCCGCGTCGTCGGCATGCCGTTGCCGCGAGGCGGGGTGACCTTCGAGTCGTACTGCTCGACCCTGGCCTTGGAGGAGCCGTCGAGGCCGAAGTTGAGCCGCCAGAAGACGTTGTGGGTGTGGCTCTCGGCGTAGGCGGTGGCGCCCTTGCCGATGGGCCAGCCGCGGCCGTCGCCGCCGTCGTAGTCGTACGGCGAGAGGCTGCCGGTGGCTCCTTCGTTCGCCGTGATCGTGCCGTCCGAGCCGAACCGCCACTCGGTGATGTACTCGTACCAGGACGCCTTGTTGACCGTGTACACGAGCAGGTCCTTGCCCTGAGCCTGCCAGACCTTGGTGCCCTCGTCGTTGGCGAGGCGGTAGGCGTGGCCACGCGCGCGTGTCGTGGTGCACAGGCCCTTCACATTGCCCATGTCCGGGACCTTGACGGTCTTGATGGTGCCGCCCGGGCACTCGCCGGGCCTGAGGTTCTGCAGCGCCAGACCGAAGTCGGTGCCGGTGACGTCGTCGTACTCCTCCTGGCCGTCGTCGTAGGGCACATGGATCTGCGCAAGGCGCGCGCTGGTGAGCACGGGTATGGGCTTGGACTCGCCCTTGGGCTGGTAGCTGACGTTGTCCAGGACGAGCCCGGAGAGGGTGTTGTAGTGCCAGCACATGCGCCAGGTGGTGCCGCCGTCGAGGGTCTGCTCGATGCGGTAGGCGGCGCTGCAGCCGGGGGCGGCGGCGGGGGCCTCCGGCGCCTGCTCGGGCGCGGCTGAGGCGGGGCCTGCGGCCGTCACGGCGGTGCCGAGAAGCGCGGAGACCGCAACGGCGAGGGCTGCTCGCTTGCGGGCGCGCGACAGTCTGCTGACGGGCATGCGGAATGACTCCTTCGTGGAGGAGAAGATCGCGTACGGGAGAAGAAGAGGAAGCGGACGGGCCGCGGATCAGCCGAGGCGGCCGACGGTGCGGGCGCTGAGGTCGACGACCATGGACCGGGTGTCTATCCACGGGCCGTTCTTGACCTTGGCGACGATCCGCAGGCACCGGTGCCGCCCGCAGTCGTCGAGGCCGGACGGCACCTGCCGGGCGGTCTCCTTGCGGAAGACCATGCCGCTCAGCTCCAGCTGGTCCGGGCCGGTCAGCTCCTTGTCCGTGGCGTGCCGGTAGTCGTTCTTGAGGTCCGTGCCGAGCGGGTCGGCGATCAGCAGCTGTGCCGCCTCGCGCAGCTCCTCCTTGCTGGGCGGCGGCTGTACGCCGTGCGCGATGTCCGTCTGTTCGACCTTGCCTGTGGTGAGATTCACAGTCTTGGTGATCACGGCGTCGCTCTTGTAGTCGTAGAGGACGACGTCGGCGCGGCGCTGCTGCGACGTGGCCGCGGTGTCGTCCGGCGCCGGCTCGCTGAGATTGGTGGACAGGCGCTGCGGGCCGCGGTCCCCCTCGACGTCGCGCGCGTCGGACCGCAGGGCCCTGGTCACGGCGATCCGCTCGGCCCGTGTCAGCTCGTCGTCGGTGAGCGGATCGCTGCCGACGCCCTGGTCAGCCTGGGTGGGCGCGGCCTCCACGACGCCCTCGGGCGGTACGGCGTCCTGCTGCGCGGCGCCCGCGGACGCGCGCCTGTCCGCCTGCTCTCCCGCGCCCGCCTCGCCCGGCAGCGTGACGGCGACCATCAGGGCAGTACCCGCCACGGCGATCGCCGCCCCTGCCACCACCTTGCCCAGGTGGCGCCTTGCTAGTTCGCGCACATGTTCCCCCTGTGTCCCTACAGTCTCTGGAGTCCCCTCGGGCGCATACCGGGTGGTCAGTACACATACCGGGTACGCGTGGTCACCCTGTAGGACGGCACGAAGTCCTAGGAGGTTCACTCACTTTCAGGGAGACTCGAGGCCGAGTGGCCCCCCGTACCCGGGCCGGAAATGGAAGAGTCGTATCCATGCAGGTCTGGCCTGGACAGGCGTACCCCCTCGGCGCCACGTACGACGGCGCCGGTACGAACTTCGCGGTCTTCTCCGAGGCCGCGCACCGCATCGAGCTGTGTCTGCTGCACGACGACGGCTCGGAGACAGCCGTGGAGCTGCGCGAGAGCGACGCCTTCGTGCGGCATGCATATCTGCCCGGGATCATGCCGGGGCAGCGCTACGGCTTCCGGGTGCACGGGCCGTACGCGCCGGAGCGCGGGCAGCGCTGCAACTCGGCGAAGCTGCTCCTCGACCCGTACGCACGTGCGATAAGCGGCCGCATCGAATGGGGCGAGGAGGTCTACGGCTACCACTTCGGCGAGCCCCACAAGCGCAACGACCTGGACTCGGCGCCGCACACCATGGCGTCCGTCGTGGTCAATCCGTACTTCGACTGGGGCGACGACCGGCTGCCGCGCACCGACTACCACCGGACGGTGATCTACGAGGCCCATGTGAAGGGCCTGACCATGATGCATCCGGCACTGCCGGACGAGCTGCGCGGCACATACGCGGCCCTGGCGCACCCGGCGATCCTTGAACACCTGACCGAGCTGGGCGTGACGGCCCTCGAGCTGATGCCGGTCCACCAGTTCGTGAACGATCATCGCCTGGTCGAGATGGGCCTCAACAACTACTGGGGCTACAACACCATCGGCTTCTTCGCGCCGCACAACGCCTACGCCTCGTGGGGCGACCGCGGCCAGCAGGTGCTGGAGTTCAAGTCGGCGGTGCGGGCCCTGCACAAGGCCGGCATCGAGGTCATCCTGGATGTCGTCTACAACCACACGGCCGAGGGCAACCACCTGGGCCCGACGCTCTCCTTCCGGGGCCTGGACAACGCGTCGTACTACCGCCTGGCGGACGATCCCCGTTATTACATGGACACGACGGGGACCGGGAACTCGCTGCTGATGCGCTCGCCGCACGTGCTGCAGCTGATCATGGACTCGCTGCGGTACTGGGTCACCGAGATGCACGTGGACGGCTTCCGGTTCGATCTTGCGGCGACGCTGGCGAGGCAGTTCCACGAGGTGGACCGGCTGTCGTCGTTCTTCGACCTCGTGCAGCAGGACCCGGTGGTGTCGCAGGTGAAGCTGATCGCGGAGCCCTGGGACGTCGGCGAGGGTGGCTACCAGGTGGGGAACTTCCCGCCGCTGTGGACCGAGTGGAACGGCAAGTACCGCGACACGGTGCGCGACCTGTGGCGCGGCGAGCCGCGGACACTCGCCGAGTTCGCCTCCCGGCTGACCGGTTCGTCCGATCTGTACCAGGACGACGGGCGCCGCCCGCTCGCCTCGATCAACTTCGTGACCTGCCACGACGGCTTCACGATGCACGATCTCGTGTCGTACAACGAGAAGCACAACCAGGCCAACGGCGAGGACAACCGTGACGGCGAGAGCCACAACCGGTCCTGGAACTGCGGCGCGGAGGGCGAGACCGACGAACCCGAGGTGCTGGAGTTGCGCCTGCGCCAGATGCGCAACTTCATCGCGACGCTGATGCTCTCCCAGGGCGTGCCGATGCTCAGCCACGGCGACGAGTTCGCCCGCACGCAGCGCGGCAACAACAACGCGTACTGCCAGGACAGCGAGCTGTCCTGGGTGCACTGGCCGGAGGACGGCGAGGGAGAGCTGCTGGCCTTCACGCGCGCGATGGTGTGGCTGCGGCGCGACCACCCGGTCTTCCGCCGCCGCCGGTTCTTCCACGGGCGGCCCGTCCAGGGCACCCACGACGAGCTGTCCGACATCGCCTGGTTCACCCCCGAGGGCGAGGAGATGACGCAGCGCGACTGGAGCGCGTCCCAGGCCCGGGCCCTGACGGTGTTCCTCAACGGCAACGCGATCTCCGAGCCCGGCCCGCGCGGCGAGCGCATCGCGGACGACTCGTTCCTGCTGATGGTCAACGCGTCACCCGAGGAGCTGGAGTTCGTGGTGCCCGTCAACCACGGGCGGCAGTGGGAGGTCGTCGTGGACACGGCACGGGCGGACGGGGTGTCGCCGGGGACGGGCGTGAAGGTGCAGGCGGGAGATCGGCTGACGCTGGTGGATCGGAGTCTCGTGGTTCTGCAGCGGCCTGCGTAGGCGGCGCGGCCGCTGCCTGTGAAGGCGCGGCGCGCGGCCTACGTCGTGGGTTGTGCCCACCCTCCCCCAGCTACCGCCGGGAGGTGCCCCCAGCCCTGCGGAACGCCTGCCCACAACGGGAGCGCACTCGGGCGCACCTCCCCCGGGGCATGACACGAATGCCCGCCAGCCGGGTACGTACGTTCCCATGACGCCTCAGCCGATCCCAGCGCCGCCCACCGCCACGTACCGGCTCCAGCTCCAGCCCGCGTTCCCGTTCGCCGCGGCCGAGGCGGCCGTGCCGTATCTCGCCGCGCTCGGCGTCTCGCACCTGCACCTGTCGCCGGTCCTTGAGTCCGTCCCCGGCTCGCTGCACGGGTACGACGTCGTGGACCACGCGCGCGTGCGCGACGAGCTTGGCGGCGAGGAGGGGCTGCGGGCGCTGGCGCGTACCGCGCGGGAGCACGGGCTCGGGCTGATCGCGGACATCGTGCCGAACCACATGGCCGCGGTACCGCGGTTCAATCGGGCCCTGTGGGAGGTGCTGCGCGACGGCCCGCAGTCCCCGTACGCGCGCTGGTTCGACATCGACTGGGAGGCGGGGGGCGGCCAGGTGCTGATGCCGGTCCTGGGTCACCGGGTCGGCGAGGAGTGGGACCGGCTCAAGGCCGACGGCGACGTGCTGCGCTACCACGAGCACACGTTTCCGTTGCGCGAGGGCACCGCGAAACTGCCGCTGCCGCAGCTCCTCGACGCGCAGTGGTACCGGCTCGGCTGGTGGCGGCTGGCCCGCACCGAGCTCAACTACCGGCGGTTCTTCACCATTTCGGATCTCATCGGTGTACGCGTCGAGGACCCCGAGGTGTTCGCCGCCACGCACGGCAAGATCCTGCAACTGCTGAGCGAGGGCGTGCTCGAGGGTCTGCGCATCGACCATCCGGACGGGCTCTCCGACCCCGGCGCGTACCTCCAGAGGCTGCACGAGGCGACCGGTGGGCGCTGGACGGTCGTGGAGAAGATCCTCACGGACGGCGAGCAGCTGCCCGCCGCCTGGCCTGTGGCCGGCACCACCGGCTATGACGCGCTGCGCCACATCGACGGCCTGTTCACGGACCCGGCGGGCGCGGGCGAACTCCTCGGCCAGTACCGGCGCTTCGCCGCCCCGCCCGCCGACCGCGGCGGCGACTGGGCGGCCACGGTGCGGCGCGCCGCGTACAAGGTGGTCACCCGTGAGCTGGCCGCCGAGGTCGACCGCCTCACGCGCGTGGGGACCCTCATCTGCACCGCCGACCCCGCCCTGCGCGACCACGCGCCCTGGGCCCTGCGCACCGCGATCCGCGAACTACTCGTCCGCCTGCGCGTCTACCGGCCGTACGTCAACGGGGGCAGCGAGTTCGTCCTGACCGAGGAGGCCGCCGAGGACGCGAAGGCGGTCTTCGCGGTGCGCGAGGAGGCGGGGGCCGTCGACGTCGTCCGGAACCTGGTGATCGGCCGGCTCGGACACGGCCTTGACCAGGTCGCGTTCGCCACGCGGTTCGGCCAGATCGCGTCGGCGCTGCACGCCAAGTCGGTCGAGGACACGGCGTTCTACCGCTATGTGCCGCTGATGTCGGCGACCGAGGTGGGCGGGAGTCCCGGCAGTCCGGCCGTGTCGCCGGAGGTCTTCCACGCGTACTGCGCGCGCGTGCAGCGCGACTGGCCGCTCACCGGGACGGTGCTGTCCACACACGACACGAAGCGCAGCGCCGACGTACGGGCCGGCATCGCCGTGCTCACCGAGTGCCCGGACCGGTGGGCGGGCCTGCTGGCCGAAGTGACCGAGCAGACCGCGCGCGGGGACGCGCCGGCCACGCCCGACCTGCAGGTGGCCTGGGCGGCCTGGCAGACGGCGGTCGGCTTCGGGCGGGGCTTCCCGGAGGACCCGTCCGGTGGGCACGGCGACCGGCTGCGGCAGGCGATGCTCAAGCACGTGCGCGAGGCGGGGCTGCACACCAGCTGGACCGAGCAGGACCCGGCGTACGAGGAGGCGGTGGCGCGGTTCGTCGAGGCCGGGCCGTCCGGGCCGCCGCTGCACGCGGTCGAGGAGTTCGCGGGCGCGCTGCGTCCCCATCTGCGCGCCAACGTCCTCGGGGCGGCGCTGCTCCAGCTGACGATGCCCGGCGTGCCCGACGTGTACCAGGGCACCGAGAGCGAATACCGAGCGCTGGTGGATCCGGACAACCGGCGGCCGCCGCTGTTCCGGCCTGAGCTGCTGCGGCGCCTGGACGCGCGAAACGGCGGCGCGGAGTCCCCCAGTGTGCCCGACGTCTCGGAGGCTCCCGACGTCTCCGGGCCTCCGGATCTCTCCGCTGAGAAGCTGGCGCTCACCGCGGCCGCACTGCGGCTGCGCAGGCGTCGCCCCGAGCTCTTCGGCGACGCGGCGACGTACGAGCCGCTGGACGCACAGGGGCCCGGTGCCGCGCACTGCGTCGCGTTCGTACGGTCCGGTGAGGTGATCTGTGCCGTGACGCGGCTGTCGCTGCGGCTGGCCGATGCCGGCGGCTGGCGGGACACGCGGCTTCCGCTGCCGGAGGGGCAGTGGTCCGATCTGCTCTCCCCGGGGCGTAGCTTCGCGGGCCACGCGCGCGTGGCGGAGCTTTTCACGGACCTGCCGGTGTCTCTGCTGGTGCGGGCCGAGACCGGAACCGGACTGTAGTTGCGCGGACGGTTCCGGTTGTGGCGCCTTATTGACAGGCGCTTCACAGCGTGGGGTACTGCGGATGCGCACAACGGGGGCGCGACGACCGGCGGAGGGGGGCCTGTGTTCCCTCCGCCCGGCGGTTGTTCGGCTAGGCCAGCGGGAGGAGCCGGGGTGCGTGAGCGGCAGACGCCCTCGTAGGGCCCGATCAGCCGGGATGCCGGTTCCGGACCGGTCGCACAGGCGGCCGGGCGCAGAAAGGCGGCGGCAGTCCGCCCCATCCGCCCCTGCGGTACCGAACCGGCCACCAGCGTGTCCACCACCGCTCCGGACGCGCGCCGAGCGCACGTCCTTACGCCCGTGGCTGCTCGGCGAGGAGGAGCGGTGACCCACCCGATAGACCAGCGCTATCCCAGCGTGAAGGAACTCACCTGGGCTGCCGGGGAGTTGTCCGCTCACCGGCCTGATCTGTGTGTGCTGCGGCAGATCGGCACCTCACGCGCGGGAAGACCGCTGCACCTGCTGTCCGTCGGCCGGTCGTCGCGCGCGGTCCTTGTCGTCGCGGGCGCCCACGCCAACGAGCCGACGGGCGGTTCGACGCTGCTGTACCTCGCCGAACAGGCCCTGCACGACCCGGCGTTGCGCAGCGGTGTCTCCTGGCACTTCCTGCTGTGCGCCGATCCGGACGGTGCGAGCCTCCACCGCACTCCGGCGCCCCGCTCGCTGCTGGACTACCACCGCAACTTCTTCCGTCCCGCGGGCCCCGAACAGCCTGAGTGGTCGCCGTCCGTGCTGCCTCCCCACCGGCTGCCGCCCGAGACGCTGGCCCTCACCGGGGTCATCGACGAGCTGCGGCCCTACCTGCAGGTATCGCTGCACGGGACGGACCTGGGCGGCACCTGGGTGCAGCTGACGAAGGACATCCCCGGGCTCGCCGAGCCGTTCGCCAAGTCGGCAGCGGAGTTGCACATTCCGGTCGAGACGGGGGCGTCCGACGCCGCCGGCTGGCCGGCCTCAGGACCCGGCGTCCATGTGATGCCGGCCGCGGACTCGGACGCGGTGTTCCCGAGCCTGCCCGACGACGCGCGGCAGAGCACCTGGCACCACGCCCACCGGTACGGCGGGCTGACGGCGATCGTCGAGGTGCCGATGTGGGCGAGCGACCTGGTCGGCGACCCGGCGCCGCATCCCGCACCGGCCGAGGCCATGCTGCAGCTGTCCCGGCGGCTGCGCAGGGACACGATCCTGGTGGAGGAGATCCTCGAGGACGCACTGCCGCGCCTGGCCGGGGCTGACGGCCCCCTGCTGCGCGCCGCCGGCTGGGCGCTCGGGCTGGTTCCCGGGCTCGCCGACGACTGGGTCCAGCCGCCGCCCGCGGACGCCACGAGGGCGTACATCAGCAGCATCGACGCGTTCGGCCGCCGGCTGCCGCTGCGCGCCGCCTCCATGCTGCTCCGGGTTCTGCGAGAGAGCGGCGACCGCGCGGCGCCGCGGCTCGACGAGCTCGTGACGCACTGGTGTGCCGCCTTTGCGGAGCGGTTCGGGGCCCGCTGGGTGCCGATGGACCACCAGGTCGAGCACCAGGCCCGTACGGTGGTCGAGGCGACGCGGCAGGCGCTCGCGGTCACATGTTGACCGCACAGGGTCCTCTGCGGCTCAGCCGCCCGACAGACGGAACGACATCTGACCGAAGCTCACTTGGTCGCCGTCCTGGACGACGACCGCGCCGATCACGCGCCGCCCGTTCACCGACGTGCCGTTGGTCGAGCCCAGGTCGCGCAGCACCCACGTGCCGCCCTGGCGGCTGAGTTCGGCGTGCACCCGGGACACCGTCTCGTGGCTGAGCCGCAGCCCGTTCGCCGGGTCCCGGCCGATGCGCAGCGGGTAGGGGCTGCTCGGCGCGGGCAGCAGCAGCTTCGGCAGCCGCTCGGCCTGCCAGGCCCTGCGCAGCCGCACCGTGAACCCGGAGACCGCGCCGACCGCGCCGAACACCCAGCGCGACCAGCGGCCTTCGGTGTGCAGATCGGCGGTGAGCACCGCGAGTTCGTCGGGCCTGCGGGCGGCCAGTACGAGTTCCATGCGCCGTACGAACGTGTCGTGCGACAGCCGGCCCAGGGCCACGCCGTTCCTGAGCACCTTCAGTGCCCTGTCGCGTTCGGCGTCGGAGAGCCGAGCGGGATACGTGTGGAACTCGAAAGACGACGTCACGCTGGTGATTGTCGAGCAGTACCGGACGGGGTGTCCAGGAAACGCCGGACTTCCCGGGCCTGAGGCCCCGCCCTGACCAGGCTCGACGACCGGCATGTCCGGCGAAAGAGGACTCCGCGCGGCGTACGGCGATTTCGGAAGCGCATCGATCCCCTGTACAGCACCATGGACACCGATGCCACAGCCGGGAGACGAGGGGATACCGTCCGTGCAGCAGTTCGAGGTGTGGGCACCGCAGGCCGACCGGGTGACGCTCCATCTGGAGGGCGCCACGCACACGATGGAACGCGATCCGGACCGCGCAGGGTGGTGGACGAGCGACGCGGAGGCGGAGGACGGCGCGCGCTACGGCTACTCGCTCGACCACGGCCCCGTGCTGCCCGACCCACGCTCACAGCGCCAGCCGGACGGCCCCGACGGGCTCAGCGCCGTCGTGGACCACAGCCGGTACGCATGGCGCACGGAGTGGACCGGGCGCGGGCTGCCGGACGCGGTGCTGTACGAGCTGCATGTGGGGACGTACACGCGCGAGGGCACGCTCGACGCGGCGGCCGACCGCCTCGGCCATCTGGTGGAACTGGGCATCACGCATGTGGAGCTGATGCCGCTGTGCCCGTTCCCGGGGCGGCACGGCTGGGGGTACGAGGGGGTCTCACTGTGGGCCGTGCACGAGCCCTACGGAGGCCCGGAGGCGCTGAAGCGCTTTGTCGACAGAGCGCATGAACACGGTCTGGGTGTCGTCCTCGACGTCGTGCACAACCACCTCGGCCCGTCGGGCAACCATCTCCCGCAGTTCGGCCCGTACTTCACGGACGCGTACCACACCCCGTGGGGCGTCGCCGTCAACCTCGACGGCTCCGGTTCGGACGACGTGCGCGCGTATCTCGTCGGCAGCGCGCTGGCCTGGCTGCGCGACTACCGCATCGACGGCCTGCGGCTCGACGCGGTGCACGAGCTGCACGACAGGCGCGCGATCCACTTCCTCGAGGAGCTGTCCACAGCGGTCGACGGGCTCGCCGACGAGCTCGGCCGGCCGCTGTTCCTGATCGCCGAGTCGGACCTCTGCGACCCGCGCCTGATCACCCAGCGCTCGGAGGGCGGCCTGGGACTGCACGCGCAGTGGAACGACGACTTCCACCACGCGCTGCACACCGCGCTCACCGGCGAATCGCAGGGCTACTACGCCGACTTCGCCCGGCAGCCGCTCGCCGCGCTCGCCAAGACGCTGACGGGCGGGTTCTTCCACGACGGTACGTACTCGAGCTTCCGCGGCCGCCACCACGGCCGCCCGCTCGATCTATCACGCATCTCCGCGCATCGCCTCCTCGGCTACTCCCAGACCCACGACCAGGTCGGCAACCGCGCCCAGGGCGACCGGCTCGCCGCCTCCCTCTCCCCCGGCCTGCTCGCCTGCGCGGCGGTCCTCACCCTGACCGGGCCGTTCACGCCGATGCTCTTCATGGGCGAGGAGTGGGCCGCGAGCACGCCCTGGCAGTTCTTCACCGACCACACCGACCCGGCCTTGGCGGAGGCGGTACGGCGCGGCCGGCGGCGGGAGTTCGCGGCCCACGGCTGGGCGGAGGAGGACATCCCGGATCCCCAGGACCCGGCGACCCGGGACCGCTCGTGCCTCGACTGGTCGGAGCGGGAGCGCGACCCCCACGCGCGCGTGCTGGCCTGGTACCGGGAGCTGATCGCCCTGCGGCACAGGCTGCCGGACCTCTCCGACCCGGACCTGGCGGCGGTGCGGGTCTCGTACGACGAGCAGGCGCGCTGGTTCGCCTTCCGGCGAGGCGACGTCCGGGTCGCCGTGAACCTCTCCAAGGAACCCGCCTCGGTCCCGCTGAGCGCGGGCCACGCACGCGTACTGGCCGCGTGGGAGCCGGTCGGAGCGCCGGACTCGGAGGGGACGCTGGTCGTGCCGGGCGAGTCGTGCGCGGTCCTGGTGCAGGGGTGACCTCGGCGCCCGGCCCGGCCTCGCCGGCAGCCGCTTCCGGGACCGTGTGCCACGGGACTGAGACGCCGGCGGCGGCCGCGCCCCGGGAGGAGCCGTCTCCCGCCCGGGTCCCGGGCCCGGGCCTATCCGGTCCCGGCCCGGTACCTCCGGGCCCCGCCCGCCCGTGCCTTCGACGAGTACGCGCAGCACCTGATGGCCTCTCAGGCCGCTGGGCGGCCGCGGCGCGGGCCGCTCCAGCCGGGTCCCGCGGCGGGCTCTGCGAGGCTGCGATTCGTTCCCTGCTGCGCACAGCGGTCCCCGGGCCCAACGCGGGGTGGCGCCCCCAGCGTTGGGCCCGGGTCGGAGACCTTCTCCCGGTCGGGGACCTCGATCCGATGCGGGCCGCTGACCCGCGTCCTGCTCCCTGACCCGCGTGCGGAGCCCTTACCCGCGCGGGGGCCGCTGTCCCTGGTCAGGGACCCTGGTCCGGTACCTCCGTGAGGCGTTCGAGGAGGATCGCCTCCCAGGCGCGCCGCTGCTGTGCGCGCAGCGGCGGCAGCGGGCCCTCGTCCGGGCCGTGGAGTCGGCCGGCGAGGCGGATGACGGTGTCGCAGCGGGCCAGCCACAGACCGCGCAGGCACAGCCGGCCCTCGTATCCCGCAAGGGTCGCGGCCCGGACCGCGGCGGGGGCGCCCACGGCGACGGCGAGGCCCGCGATGTCCTCGGCCGGGTCGCCGATCACCGCGTCGGCCCAGTCGAGGACACCGCACACCCGTCCGTCCGCGGTCACCTTGACGTGCTCGCCCGTGAGGCCGTGGTGGACGACGACACCGGTGCCGGGCAGCGGGGCGAGCTGCTGCATGGCCCGCGGGGTCAGCCGGTCGAGCCGCCCGGGGTCGAACTCGCCGTCCTCCGCGAGCCGCCCCGCGCCCCGTACTGCCTGCGCCCGCAGTTTCTCCAGCGACCGCGGCGCGGTCACCCGCACGCCGAGTGCCGCGGCCGCGCGCACGGGGACCGAGCGGAGCCCGGACAGAAGCGCCGCCAGGTCCGCCTCGCCCGCGGGGGAGACGGCACGGCCCTCCGCGGAGGCACCCGGCAACCGGGTGTCCAGCGTGAAGGCGAGCCCGTCCGCCCACTCACCGGCCGCGTAGCTGACCGGTACCGGAACGCCGACGTGGGGGCGTACGAGACCGCGGAGCCGGACCTCGCGCCGCTGGCGGGCGGAGGCGGCCGGGTCGGAGGCGAGCCGCAGCACATGGCGCCTGCCGATCCACCAGGAGAGAGGCTCGCCGCCCTCCTCGGCCGGGCGCACGTCGAGGCCGTCGCCGACTCCGGCCGCTTCGCCGAGGGCGGTGCGGACGAGTCGCCGTACGGTGTCTGCTGTCGGTGGCCGGTGCATCCTCGCGTCGCTCCCAGTCCACGATCTCCACGATCGCCGGTTACCCGACTTCCACGATGTCCGACCGGCACGCATCGCGCACGGGTGCCCCTCCCCCGCAGTCGGTCCTCAGTGCACGATCGCCATCTTCCGTGCCGTGTTGTTGAGCCGGCGCCCGCCGTCCTCCGTGACGGTCACGATGTCCTCGATACGCACGCCGAAGCGGCCCGGCAGATAGACGCCGGGCTCCACGGAGAAGCACATTCCCGGCACCAGCGTCTGCTGTTCGCCCTCGATCATGTAGGGCGGTTCATGGGTGGTGACGCCGATGCCGTGGCCTGTGCGGTGGATGAAGAACTCGCCGTACCCGGCCTCGGTGATGTAAGCGCGGGCGACCCGGTCGACGTCCTGGCAGGCGATACCCGGCCGTACGGCCTTGACGGCCTCCTCCTGGGCGGCGCGGACCACGTCGTGGACGCGCTGTTCCTCGGCGCTCGGCTCTCCGACGTGCACGGTCCGGGACGTGTCCGATCCGTAGCCGTGCATCAGGCCGCCGAAGTCCAGGACGATCATGTCGCCGTGCTCGATGACCCGGTCGCCCGCCTCGTGGTGCGGATTGGCGCCATTGGGTCCCGAGCCGACGACGGTGAAGTCGACCTGCTCGTGCCCGCACTGCCGCAGCAGATGCGCGAGATCCGCAGCGACGTCCGCCTCCCGGCGACCCTCGAACTGGACTCTCTTGATCTCCTCGTACGTCATGTCGGCGGCCGCCCCGGCGGCCGTGAGACGTTCGAGTTCCGCGGCGTCCTTCACGGCTCGCAGCATCGGCAGGGCGTCCGTGAGCGAGACGTACGAGGTGCCCGGCAACTCCTTCTGGAGCCCGAGCAGATGCAGCGCCCAGGTGTTGTCGCTGATGCCGAACCGGCCGGAGGCGTCCAGGAAGGGTGCGGTCGCCGCGTAGGGGTCCTTGCCGTCGGTCCAGTCGTGCAGGGTCAGCGCGGGCGCGCCCGCCGCCTCGGCCGCGTCCGGCGCCTCGAGCGTCGGCACGACGAGAACGGGGTCCTGCCCGGCGGTGAGCACCAGCAGGGTGAGCCGCTCGGTCGTCGCGGGCGGCCGGTAGCCGGTGAGCCACACGAGATCGGGGCCGGGCGCGACGAGGACGCCGGCAAGGCCCGCATCAGCCGCAGCCTGTGCGGCACGGTCCATACGGGACTTGTAGTCGTCGGCGGTGAAGGGCGCGGGCGTGCCGGACATCAGGACCTCCAGGCCTCCATGGCTCACGCGTCCACGGACCTACGGGTTCGAGGGTTCGCGGGTCTACAGCTCTAACGGTCTACGGGTCTACGGGTCTACGGGTCTACGGGTCTACGGGTCTACGGGTCTACGGGTCTACGGGCAGCATCCTGCCCGTCCGTCCGGGTCCGCGCGAGCGGGCATGCACGGCTTCCGGGCCGGCCGGGAGCGGCCGGTCGAGCCGACCGGTTCATGCGGCGTCAGCTCTCGAGCCCGAGCCGGATCCCGAGGAGCACGAGCACTCCACCCGAGACCTGCTCCAGCCGGCGCCGCACTCCCGTACGCGAGAGGACCTGCTTCATCCGGCCCACGAACCACACGTACGCCCCGTACCAGCCGACTTCGTAGACCGCCCACAGCGCCGCGAGGCCGACCATCGTGGGCAGATGAGGGGCGCCCACCGGTACGAACTGCGGCAGGAAGGACATCGCGAAGATCGCGGCTTTGGGGTTGGCGAGGTTGAGTAGCAGCCCGTCCCGGTAGGAGGCCCAGCCGGACTTCTGTGTGCCGTGCCATCCGTCGTCCGCGGCCCCGGCTGCCTTGTGGCGGCGTGCGTTCCGCAGCGTCTGGACGCCGAAGACGACGAGGACGACGGCGCCGACGATCCGCATGACGTCGTACGCGATCTGGGACGCGGCCAGCAGTGCGCTCAGCCCGAACGCCGCGACGACACCCCAGATGAACACGCCCGTCTCGTTGCCGAGCACGGTGAGGAATCCCGACCGCCTGCTCTGCAGCGACTGCTTGATGATCAGCACGGTGCTGGGGCCCGGCGATGCGGCGATCAGTGTGCAGGCGCCGAGAAAGGCGAGGAGGGTGCTCAGCATGGGCCCATCCTGGTGCCCTCCGCCCCTGCCGGACCAGTGGTTTTCCTCTCAGGTGACGACGCCCGGTGTCGCCGACAGCTCCTGCCGGTCGCCGTCGGCGCGCCGGACGGTGAGGGTGACGGCCTTGCCGGGGCGTGCGGCGGCGACGGCCGACGCAAGGTCGGCGGCCGAGGAGATACGGGTCCCGCCGAACGCGGTCAGTACGTCCCCGCGTACGAGCCCCGCCGCCTGGCCCGGGCCGGGAACGTGTACGCCTACGACCATCGCGCCGCCGCCTTTGGGAGCATCGACGGCCTCGACTCCGAGGGTCGCGCGGGCGCCTCCGGCGGGAAGGGACGCGGCGGCGGTCTCGCCCTCCGGAGGAGCGGACGCGGAACTTCCACCACCGGTGGACGGCTCGGCACCGTCCGGCTGCACGGGCACGGGCGGCTTCTGCTGCGCGCGCTTCTGCTGCCCTGGCTGCCCCGGTGCCGCCTGAGGCCTCGGCTGCTTCTGCAGCTCCGCCACCTTGGTCATGCCGATGACGGCGGCGCTCACGGTGCCGAGGCCCACCCCGGAGAGCACCAGAACGGTCCCGAAGAACAGGCCGAACAACAGGCTCACCAGGCGCCGCCCGCGCCTCCGGGCGGCATGCGGACGAGGGCCCCCACCGGTCTTCCGGTCCCCACCGGCCTTCCGGCCTTCACCGGGCCTCGACGCCGTCTGTTCCTTCAAAGCTGTCTGTTCCATGGCTCGCCTCCGGCGGGTGCTCTACCCGGCGGCCTCCCACGCCAAGATCCACGAACGGGTGACAGGCACAAAGCCGCAGATGACGGCGGTCACCGGACCCCGCCGACACATGGCGCACCACGATCGAGTAAAAAAGATGCCAAATACAAAGACTTGGTAAAGCGCCCTGCAGCGGATCACGCCGCACCACACAGGGACGCACCAGACAGGGGAGACCACCGTGCCCGCACCGCGCCTGCGCCAGACACCGCTGCCCGGCATCGGCGTCCGCTACGACCTCACCACCCGAGAACAGGACCGCTTGTCGGTGATCGCTCACCGTGACGGCGGTCGCACGCTCAGCGCGTATCGGTCGGACGACCCCGACGCCTGTGCCCTCTCACTCCGGCTGACCGCCGGAGAATCGGCTTACCTGATCGACGCGCTGACGCCGGCACACCACAGTCCCAACCTCCTCCACACCACCGATCTGGGGCTGGTCGCCGAACGCATCGAGCTGTCCCCCACCTCGTACTGGAACGGGCGGCTCCTGGGCGACACCCGAATGCGTACCGAGACGGGCGCCTCGATCGTGGCGGTGCTGCGGCGCGCGGAGGCCATCCCCTCGCCCGCCCCGGACTTCCGGCTGGCCGGTGGGGACACGCTGATCGTCATCGGCACCCGCGAGGGTGTCGAGGCGGCCGCGGACATCCTGGGACGGGAGTGATTGCGTGCACTCCGCTGTCTTCCTCATCGAGTTCGGCGCGATCATCCTCGGCCTTGGGCTGCTCGGACGGTTCGCCGCCCGTTTCCGGTTCTCGCCGATTCCGCTCTATCTGCTGGCCGGACTGGCGTTCGGGGAGGGCGGGCTGCTGCCCCTCGGCGCGAGCGAGGAGTTCGTCGCCATCGGCGCCGAGATCGGCGTCATCCTGCTGCTGCTGATGCTGGGCCTGGAGTACACGGCAAGCGATCTGGTCAGCAATCTCAAGACGCAGTACCCGGCCGGCCTCGTCGACTGCGCCCTCAACGCGCTGCCAGGTGCCGCCGTGGCCCTGCTGCTCGGCTGGGGCCCGGTGGCCGCCGTCGTCCTGGCCGGCGTCACCTGGATCTCGTCGTCGGGTGTCATCGCCAAGGTCCTCGGCGACCTCGGCCGGCTGGGCAACCGCGAGACGCCCGTCATCCTGAGCATCCTGGTCCTCGAAGACCTGGCCATGGCCGTGTATCTGCCGATCATCACCGCGCTGCTGGCCGGCGCGGGCTGGGCCGCCGGCGGCGCCACGCTCGCCATCGCGCTGGGCGTGGCCGGGCTCGTACTGATGATCGCCGTGCGCTACGGCAGGCACATCTCGCGGTTCGTCTCCAGCGACGACCCCGAGAAGCTGCTGCTGGTCGTGCTGGGACTGACGCTGCTGGTCGCGGGCATCGCGCAGCAGCTCCAGGTCTCCGCGGCGGTGGGCGCGTTCCTCGTGGGCATCGCGCTGTCCGGGGAGGTCGCCGACGGCGCACACACGCTGCTCAGTCCGCTGCGGGACCTGTTCGCCGCGGTGTTCTTCGTCTTCTTCGGGCTGCACACCGATCCCGCCAGCATCCCGCCGGTCCTGCTGCCCGCGCTCGCGCTGGCCGTCGTCACAGCACTGACGAAGATCGCCACCGGATACTGGGCGGCCCGGCGGGCCGGGATCTCTGCCAAGGGCCGCTGGCGGGCGGGCGGTGCGCTGGTCGCGCGCGGCGAGTTCTCCATCGTCATCGCGGGTCTGGCCGTCAGCGCCGGAATCGAGCCCTCGCTCGGCCCGCTGGCCACGGCGTACGTGCTGATCCTCGTCGTACTGGGTCCGCTCACCGCACGGTTCACGGAGCCGGTGGCCATGGCGCTGGGGGCCCGGCGCCGCAAGGCCGACGGGCGGGGGCGGGCCGACCGGTCGACGGACACACCTGCCCCCGCGTCAGCGCCGGAATCGGCATCGGTTGCGGCCCCGGCGTCGGCTCAGACGCCGGCGCCGGACGACTCACTCACGTCCGAGGAAAGCGACAGCGACGAGGCGGCCGTTCGTCGTCCGTGACGTGCTGTGACGGGACCGCCCCGCAGATGGTCCCGTCACAGCACTGCCGAGGCCGGCGTCCCGGCTCCCCGACCGGTCCAGGTGAAGGGGAGCCGGGGCGGCCGAGGCACGGGCACGGCCGGGCGCCCGGCCGCGGTCCCATGGGCCAGATACTCCTCCCGGTAGCGGCGGCACTCCTGATGCCAGGTCAGGATGCCGGCCATCCAGTTCTCGAGCTCCTTCACGAACCCGCCGAGGACGGTCCGCTCGCTCTCCCCCAGCTCGAAGTCGTCGTACAGCACGGGGAGTTCATGTGCTGCGACGTGCTGGAACTGGCGCAGGCGGCCGTTCATCAGGTCGTGGACGATGGCCACGGCGGTCGGATAGTCGCAGCCGAAGAAGTTCTGCACGACCAGGACGCCGTTGTGGACGTCGCCCTCGAACTCGATCTCCTTCTGGTACGAGAAGAGGTCGTTGAGCAGCGTGGCGTAGTCCACTGCGGCGTTCACCAGGGAGCAGAAGGGGCCGCTGCCGTAGATCTCGGGCGGGACCTGTTTGCCGTGGGAGATCCGCGCGAGGCTCATCGTCATGTCGGCGCCGAAGGTGGCCCTGCGCATCTCGATGTAGTCGACCGGGTCGGGGATGCGGTGCTGCACCTGGTTGGTGAGCTCCCAGTGGAAGCCGTCGAGCATGGCCTCGACCGACTCGCGGAACAGGGCGCGCGCGTCCGGGGCCATCGGTTCCGCCGTCCGCGTCCACAGTTCGGCGAGGCCCCGCTCGATGGCGTTCGCCGGTGCGCCGCCGTTCGTCATGTCGAGCGGCATCAGGGTCTTCAGCCGCTCGGTGCACACCCGCGCCCCGACGACATCGCGCGCGCCACCGTACACGCCCGTGTAGAGGTCGTCGGCGTACGTGCCCCAGGCCAGCCAGGAGGAGCCGATGTCGAGGTCGTCGGGCGTGGCGTCCGGATGGAGCCCGGCGGCGCACAGCGCGAAGTCGAAGCGGCGCAGGGCCTGTTCGTCCCAGAGCCCCTCGCCCAGCATGCCCATGCCGCGCGCCCAGCCCACGAGGCGCTCGCGGGCGCCCGGCAGGTGGGGGCTGAGGGTGGTGCGGTACGGCAGCTCGAGGTCGGGGACCAGCGAGGGCCCGACCCGCTGGTACGGCACATGCGTGTAGCTGCGCACCCGGTTGGCGCCCGATGCGGTCATGAGCGCACCGAGGCCGGCGGCCGACGTCCCCAGCCCCACGGGCCCGCCGAGCAGCGGACGCCCGCTCAGGGCGCCCTCGTTCATATAGCGGCTGGAGCGCAGGTGCCACTCATGTCCGCCGGACTGCCAGTCCTGCAGGCCCTTCACATACGCGGCCACGGCCGCGCACTCCTCGGGTGTGAGCCCCTTCTCCGCACACAGCGCGGGAAGCTCCGTCAGCGCCGTCGTCTCGAACTGCTGCAGCCGTGACGTGATCAGGTCGTTGACGGCGTCCGCGGCCTCCTGGGTCGAGCAGCCGAGGAAGGTCTCCAGGACCAGTACGCCGTTGCTGAGCTCGCCCTCCTCCTCGATCTCACGCTGATAGGAGAAGAGGTCGTTGCGCAGGTGCACACCGTCCGAGAAGGCGTCGCACAGCACGCGCAGCGGCCGGGTGCCGGCGACGGATGCGGGGATCTCGGCCGTCGCGTACTCCACGAGTCCCGACGACCATGGCGCGCCGCCCACCTTGCGGCGCATCTCGATGTACTCGACGGGGTTGGCGACGCGCCCCTCGTTGATGTTGGACAGCTCCCACAGCGACTCGTTCAGCAGGTTCTCGGTCGACTCGGCGAACCGTCTGCGCCACTCCGGGGACATCGCGGGCACCGTGCGCGCCCAGAGATCGGCGAGTCCCGCCTCTACGGGGTTCTGCGGCTCCGGCACGGGCTCCGACAGGTCCATGGGCATGAACAGCGGCAGCCTGTCCAGGTAGGCCTTGCCGCCCTCGCGGTCCTGGCTGCGTTTGAACGTCTCCAGGAAGTGGTCGTCGAAGAAGAACACCCATACGTACCAGTCGGTGATCAGCGACAGCGGCGGGCCGTCGCAGTCCGGGTGGGTGTAGGCGCACAGCAGCGCGTAGTCGTGCGCGTCGAGGTCGCGCTCCTCCCAGATGCCGGAACCCTCCAGCATGGACATCTCGCGTGCCCACTGCCTGGAGTGCGCACGCGCCTCCTCGACATGGGGGTTCAGCCGCGCGGGATACGGCATGTAGAACTGCGGCAGATCGAACGGCTGGCTCATGGCCGGGCATTACCCGCGCCCTCCGACGCACATCCGCGGAGCCGGAGATGATCGCACCATCGCGTGAACAGACGAGTGTGGGCACCGCGTACGGGGAAGAGGGCGCCGACCTGTACGGACGGACATGAACTACCGTAACTCCTGTCACAGTTCGACATTCGGGATGGTCATGCGCGAAGACGCCCTCGTCCAGGTCGCCACCGGCGTGCATCTGGTCCACGGCTCCAACACGAACTGGATCGTCCTGACCGAGGGCGACGCCGTCACCCTGGTGGACACCGGGTACCCGGGAGACCGCGTGCAGCTGCTCGAGTCGGTTGCGGCGCTCGGCCACGCGCCCGAGGCGGTGACGGCCGTGCTCATCACGCATGCGCACAACGACCACATCGGTTCGGCGGAGTACCTCAGCCGCACCTTCGGCACACCCGTTCTCCTGCACGAGGCCGAGGTGCCGCACGCCCGCCGCGAGTTCCTGCACCAGGTGTCGGTCGGCCAGGTCCTGCTGAACGCGTGGCGGCCGGGTGTGCTCCCCTTGGGCGGTGCACGCACTGCGCTCGGGCGGCACCGCCAAGGTCCCCGTCGCCGACCCGCAGGCCTTTCCCGCGCAGGGCCCGCTCGATCTGCCGGGCCGTCCGGTCCCCGTCCACACCCCCGGCCATACGGCGGGCCACTGCGCGTACCACCTCCCTGACGCCGGAATTCTGATCTCCGGGGACGCCCTGGTCAGCGGGCATCCCACGGCACGCGCGCGTGGACCCCAGCTGCTGCCGGCCATGTTCGACACCGAGCGCCGACGCGCCCTCGCGTCGCTCGACGTCATGGAGCCCCTCGCGGCCGACGTCCTGCTGCCGGGCCACGGCCCGGTGCACCACGGTCCGGTGGCCGAGGCGGCGCACCACGCACGGGAGCTCGCTTCCTGATCAGCGCGTACGAGCACGCCGCCTGACCGCGGCCGACCGTTTCCTTACCTGTCCTGCTGCTCGCCCTCGCCCGACCCGTCGCGCAGGGCGTGCCTCGTTCCGATGACGACGGTGGCGTACAGCTCCTCGGAGGCGACGACCTGCGGCGTCAGCCCGCAACCGGTGAAGGTTTCGCACACGGACCGTGCCTGGTGTTCGGTCGTCTCGACCAGCAGATGACCGCCCGGCGCCAACCACAGAGCCGCTTGCGCGGCCACCCGCCGCAGGACGTCGAGCCCGTCAGCGCCGCCGTCCAGCGCGACGCGCGCCTCATGGACACGGGCCTCGGCGGGCAGCAGCCCGATCTCGTCCGTCGGTACGTAGGGCAGGTTGGCGAGCAGGATGTCGACGCGGCCCCGCAGGGCGGCGGGCAGTGGTTCGTAGAGGTCGCCCTCGTAGACCCGGCCGCCGAGGGTGGCGACATTGCGGCGGGCGCACCGCACCGCGGCCGGATCGATGTCGGCTGCGTGCAGCTCGACGCGCTCATGGGACGCGGCCACCGCGGCGCCCAGCGCCCCCGAGCCGCAGCCCAGATCGACGACGACGGCGCCTGGGAAGGCACGGCCGGCGGCCTGCCGTACGAGGAACTCGGTGCGGCGGCGGGGCACGAAGACGCCGGGGTCCACGGCGATCCGCAGGCCGTGGAACTCGGCCCAGCCGACGACGTGTTCGAGGGGAAGTCCGGCGACCCGCCGGTCGACCATCGCGGCGAGTTCGTCGGGTGTCCGCGCCGCGGAGACGAGCACCTGCGCCTCCTCCTCGGCGAAGACGCAGCCCGCGGCGCGCAGCGTGGTGACGACGGTGGAGAGGGAGGTGAGGTCGGAGAAGGCGGAGATGGAGGTGACGTCGGAGAAGGGGGGAAGGGGCGGCGAGGCCGACATGAGAGCCTTTCGAGATACCGAAGGGCGCTCTCGAGCTCGCCTACGCCTGAGCGACCGTGCGGACACGAGTTGAGAGCACCCAGCCTGCTGCAGCGGTAATGGGTCTCACCTCCTCGGTCGTCTTCCGGTGCTGCTTCCTCCAGTGCTGGAGACGGCACACAGTACCTGAGCAGGAACCCTCGGAAGCAACCCCTTTAAGGCCCTTTAGGCCAACCCCTTGCGGTCCGTCTGCATCGGCGTAACGTTGATTACATGATTACAGCCGATCAGCGTGAGAAGCTACGCGGCTGGTTCGCCGGCCGCCTGCCGGAAGATCTCTTCGAGAGCCTGCTGGACGTGACAGCGGACCGCGAGGAGATCACCGTCATCGGACGCATCCCCGAACCCCGGCTGCCCGAGGACGTCTCGGACGCCGAGCGGGAGGCGGCCGTCCAGGGCCGTATCCAGGAGTTTCGTGAACGCACCCGCGAGGACCGCGTCGCCGTGGCCCGCGAGGCCGAGCACGGCTTCGGCCGGAAGGTCTCGTGGGGGGTGGAGTGCGGCGGGGAGCGCGCCCTGTTCACGCATGTCGCCGCGCCGGTGATGACCCGGCTGCGGCAGCCCGAACGCCAGGTCCTCGACACCCTGATCGCCGGCGGCGTGGCCCGCAGCCGCAGCGACGCGCTCGCCTGGTGCGTACGCCTGGTCCAGCAGCACACGGACGACTGGCTGAGGGAGCTGCGCGAGTCGCTGGAACACGTTCAGCGTGTGCGCGCCCAGGGGCCGGACGCGCAGCCGCGGGCGAGCAAGGAGTCAGGTCCGGAGGAGGGCTCGACGCAGGGTCCGGCGGAGGGTCCGGAGGAGGGCAAGTCCGACACGACGGGATGACTCGGTGACGGCGGCGTGACCCGGGCACCGCGTCATGCCACGCCCGTCCCGGAATGGCTGGTGAGACGGGGTGGTGGCGTGCGTGACCGGCACCGGCCGCCGGTAAGCTGAGGCGGCTGCGGCTCCCCCAACTCCCACGTCCGTGGGCGAAATGCGTTCCGTGGCCGTCCAGTTGGCTGCTGTCCGGAACGAGGTTGGTGCGCAAGTGCTGGTGGCGGATCGATACCGGTTGCACTCCCCCATCGGCCGGGGTGGCATGGGCGAGGTGTGGCGCGCCACCGACGAGGTGCTCGGCCGGGCCGTCGCCGTGAAACTGCTGCTGAACCAGGAGCCGGACCCGTCGGCGACCGCCCGCTTCCGGCTGGAGGCGCAGACCTCGGCGCGGCTGAGCCATCCGCATGTGGTGGGCGTCTTCGACTTCGGTGCCTGGGACGGGCGTTTCTACCTCGTCATGGAGCTCGTCGAGGGCGGCAGCCTCGCCCAGGAGACCGCGGGCAGGGCCCGCCTCGACCCGGAGCGGGTCGCCGCCATCGCCGCGGAGGCCGCAGCGGGGCTGGCCGCGGCGCACCGCGAGGGCGTGGTGCACCGGGACATCAAGCCCGGCAATCTGCTGCTCGCCACCGACGGCACGGTGAAACTGGGCGACTTCGGCATCGCCCGGTTCCTCGACGACCCGGCTGCCGCGCTCACCAGCACCGGGCAGATCGTGGGTACCGGCCTCTACCTCGCCCCGGAGCGCGCCCTCGGGCAGCAGGCGGGCCCGGCCTCCGACGTCTACTCGCTGGGCTGCGTCCTGTACCAACTGCTTGCCGGGCAACCCCCGTTCGCCGCGGACACCGCCACCGGCCTGCTCTACCAGCACGTCGACACCCCGCCGGTGCCGCCGGGGCAGCTGGGGGTCGCCGTCCCGCCCGCCTTCGAGAACTATCTGCTGGGGCTGCTCGCCAAGCGGCCCGAGGACCGGCCGTCGGCGCAGCAGGTCGCAGACTGGTTCCGGGCGGACGCATGGCGCGGGCGGCCGGAACCGCTGCCTGCGGCGGCGCCCGCGTCCGGGGGGGCGCCCTCGTATACGGCGACTCCCACGTTCGGGGCGACGGCGCCCACGTATGCAGCGACAACGCCCGCGTCCGGGGCGACACCGCCCCATGCGCCTCGCCCCGGTGCCGGGCCTGCACGAGCCCGGCACACCGCCTCGTACAGCTCACCCACCACTGGGGGTACCTCCCATGCCCTTAAGGCAATGGGAGAGGGCCGGTCCGCCCATGCACGGCAGCGTCCCCCGGCGCGGAGCGGCAGCAGTCTGCGCGCCCTGGCGGGGCGCCGGCCGAGGGTGACAGGCCTCGTCGCGGGCGTCGCGCTCTTCGTTGCTTCCCTGCTGATCGGCATGGCCTGGTTCGCGCCCGACGGCAGCTCCGACGAGCAGCCGACGGCCGACCCGGGGGCCACGACGGACGCCGGTACGAGCTCCGCGTCTCCCACCTCCGCCCCCAGCAGCCCGGCCGCTACGGAACCGGTCGTCGGACAGACACCGGAGTCCGCCTCACCAGTCGTCACCGAAGCGCCGCCCACGGCGGACGATAAGCAGAAGGGGCACAAGGAGGGCCAGGACGAGGAGGAGAACTGAGGCGGCACGGCCGGCGCCCGGCGCCGCGGGTCCGTGACCCGTTCGGGGGGATCCGGCGGTCCGACCGGCGGGGATGGTTCCCACCAACCCGTACGGACACCCCCGCCCGCGACGCCGGAGGTCCACCGCCATGCACGACAGCACCCTCCGTCTCTCCGGCCGGCGTCTGCGCGGGCTGTTCGCGCAGCCCAACGTGGTTTTCGGAGGTGTGTACGGGGCGGTGCTGGCGAGTTCCCTGGCCGCCGCGCTGACCGAGTACGGGGAGACGTCCCGCGCCGACCGCCTGTACGACTCCGCATGGCTGCTGTTCACCGCGTGCGCCTCGGCCCTGGCCCACGGCTATGCGCACATCATCGCCCGGCGCGGTGAGCGGCCCGCCCGTCTCAGCGCCCGGGCCGCGCTGCGCGTACTCGCGGAGGAGTGGCCCCTGGTCGTGGCCACGCTGCCCACGGTGCTGATGCTGTTCGGCGCGGGCCAGGGATGGTGGGAGTCCAAGGAGATCGAGTACATCGCGTTCGGGTTCAACATCCTGCTGCTCTTCACCTGGGGCCTGTTCACGATGCGCGCCGCGGGACGGACCTGGCGCTCATCCCTGGTGATCGCCTGCGTCGATGCGCTGCTCGGCGTGATCGTCGTGATCGCCAACGCGCTGATCCATTAAACGGTGGATGCCGTGCAGGAGGGCCGGGGCCGGCCGGCGCATGTTCCGCGCCTGCCGGCCCCGGCCCGATTCAGTGGACGCCTGGAGCAGCGATCAGAAGGTCAGCTTCCAGCTGTTGATCGTGCCCGTGTCCTGGGCCGCCACGTCCTGGACGCGCAGCTTCCACGTGCCGTTGGCGGTCTCGCTGGAGGCGTCGACGGTGTACGTGGTGGTGACGTTGTCCGCGGAATCGGAACTGCTGGAGGACTTCAGACGGTACGTCGAGCCGTCCGGGGCGACCAGGTCGATCACGAGGTCACCGCGGTAGGTGTGGGTGATGTCCACGCCGACCTGCAGGGCCGAGGGGGCGTTGCCCGTGCGGCCGCTGACGGCGATCGGGGACTCGACCGCCGACCCGGCGTCCGGGATGGCGACGGCCGTGGTGCTCGTGTAGGTGGTGCCACTCGATCCGCCGGAGCCGCTCACGGCCTGGACCGTCTTGGTCGCGTCCGCGAGACCCGCGCCGCAGCCGCCCGAGCAGGTTCCGGGCAGGGCACGCGCGTTGGTCTTGATCGCCGACTCGATCTGGGCCGGGGTCAGCGAGGAGTTGGCGGACTTCATCAGCGCGGCGAGGCCCGCGATGTGGGGGGCGGCCATGCTGGTGCCCTGGTAGTACTCGTAGCTCTCGGTGGACGGGCCCTGCGCGCCGCTGTTCAGCGTGGAGAGGATGCCGTTGGCGGTGCCGGTGCTGGTCTGGCCGCCGGGGGCCGCGATGTCGACGACCGAGCCGTAGTTGGAGTACGAGGCCCTGGAGCCGCTGCGGTTGGTGGCGGCGACGCTGATGACGTTGTTGCAGCTCGCCGGCGAGTAGTTGGCGGCGTTGGCGTTGCTGTTGCCCGCCGCGACGACGACCGTGGTGCCGCGGCTGACGGCCGCGTTGATGGCGCTCTGGGTCGCGGAGGTGCAGGAACCGCTGCCGCCGAGGCTCATGTTGATGACCTTGGCGACGTTGGTGTTGGCGGGGACGCCCGAGACCGTACCGCCCGAGGCCCAGGTGATGGCGTCGATGATGTCGGAGTCGTAGCCGCCGCACTTGCCGAGGACGCGCAGCGGGGAGATCTTCGCGTTGTACGCGATGCCCGCGACGCCCTTGCTGTTGTTGGTGACGGCGGCGATGGTGCCCGCGACGTGCGTGCCGTGCCAGGAGGAGTCGCTGGAGCCGGTGCCCGCACCGCATTCGTCGGTCGCGTACCAGTCGCCGGGGTCGGCCGGGTTGCTGTCGCGTCCGTTGCCGTCGACGGAGACGGCGGTGTCGGAGATGAAGTCGTAGCCGGCGACGATGTTGGCGGCCAGGTCGGAGTGCGTCACGTAGCCGGTGTCGATGACGGCGACCGTGACGCCGCTGCCCGTGGCGGTGGACCAGGCGCCCGGCACGCGCATGCCGGCGGTGGCCTCGAACAGGTCCCACTGCTTGCTGTACTCGGTGTCGTTCGGGTCCGCCATCGGCTTGTTGAGCCGGTCGGGCACGACGTAGGCGACCTGCGGGTCCGCCCCGTACTCGGCGATGACGTCGGCGACCTCGGTCTTGCTGAGCTTGTCGCCCAGGTCGACCAGTGCGGCCCCGGTGCCGAGGCGGCGCCGGAAGTCCAGGTCCTCGCCGGCCTCGCGGCCCTTGGCCTCGGCGTCGGCGGACGCGGCCGAGTTCGACTTGGCCTCGGCGGCGGTCGACTTGTAGCCGACGATCAGCCGCTCGGCCGGAACAGCGGTGGAGGGGGCCGGGGCGGCGGCCTCGGCGGAGGGCGTCCCGGCGGCGGCCGGGCCCGCCAGGGCGACGGCGGTGGCGGTGCCGGACAGCAGGGTCGCGGAGATCGCGGCGACGGATATCAGCTTCCGTCTCGCGGCACGCGAAGGACGTGGAGTGCGCAAGGGATTGCCTTTCGTGGCCGGCTCCGGGCAGCGCGGAGGGGCGGTCGATTCGCCTCGTCGTCGAAGCGGAGGGGGGTCAAATCGAGCAGGGCGCGAAGGCCGGCCTGGCGCGAGCCACCGTCAAGGGGTTACCTGTGGGTCAGCTGTGACCGAACGATAGACAGAGCGCGGGGGCGCCGGATACGGGGGAAACCCTCGATCCTGGGGCGGGAACTCCCTCCGGAGCCAAGGACGTTCAAGGGGAACATGCCGTTTCATCGGCTTAAGTCGTGCTTGCGCAAGCACGTCGGCACAGACCGGCACACGGCGCCGCGGTGCGGACCCGCGTCCGGCGTCCGGCGTCCGGCGTCCGGCGTCCGGCGTCCGGCGTCCGGCGTCCGGCGTCCGGCGTCAAGGGCGCGTACAGCGGCCGGTGACCCCGCCTTGCCCGTCCGGCTCGCACGTGTACAACGGTTCTCGTCCCTCGCTCATTGACCAGTCGGTGACCTGGGCGGGGTGACGGTCGGCACTCATCGGCATTCTGGCCCGTGACCACCTCGATGCTCATCAGGCGGCACACGGCCGGCACACCCGAGACCTGTCCTCGGGAGGCCACGTCGCTGTGGCTCGTCGCGGCCCCGAAGTCTCTCGCGATACGCCACGGAACAGCGACCCACTCGCCCAGCCTGCCGAAAGGCTATGGATCAGCCGGGTCGGTGGCATCCGTAGAACTACGCAACGGGTTACCGAGCGGCGGGCCGTGCCCGTCCGGACCGCTTTACGCGTAAAAACGCCCACTGGCCGGACAGGCACGGCGTACCGTCAGGGGCCGGTGACCTGCCGGGAATTGCCGCCGAGCGGCGGGCGCGGTACCGGTGCCGGGAGGCCGAACAGGCGCGCGTGCACGGCGGAGGCGATGAGCGCCGGATAGAACAGGCCGGCCGGTGAGCCCACGAGATGGTAGATGCCGTCCAGGGTGCGCTGGGCGCGCAGATCGCCGTGTACGGCGAGCCGGTCGAGTTCGTGTGACCAGCGGCCGAACAGCGCGTCGATCCGGGACCGGCCCGTTCCGCTGCCGGTGTATCGGAGATCCTCACCGGTCGCGATGGACCAGGGCAGGTCGGCTGCCCGGGCGAGCCTGCGCATCAGCCGCCGTTCCGAACCGGGCGGCAGACCGGAGGCCAGGGCCCTGCGCAACAGGAGCGCCTGGCACGCGGCCACGGTGATGCCCTGCCCGTAGACCGGGTTGAACGCGCAGGAGGCGTCGCCGACCGCGAGGAGGCCGGTGGGCCAGTTCTTCATGCGGTCGTAGTGGTGGCGCACGTTGCCGGTCCGTCGGTGGACGGCGATGTCGCCGACCGGCCGAGCGCTCCTGGCGAAGTCGGCGAGCGCGGGGTCGCGCAGCCGGCCGAGGAAGGCGTCGAAACCCTCGGCGTCGCGCGGCGGCCGCCGGTCCCCCGCCCCGACGGCGGCGACCACCCAGCGGCCGCCCTCCACGGGAAGGGCCACACCGCCGCACGGGGAGTGCGGGGACAGCAGCATGAGGACGCCCGCGACCCGGCCGAGGTGGTCGGCGGGCGCGGAATAGACCCGGCTCGCGTAGCCCACCCTGGCGTCGACGATGGTCGTGGCCACCTCGCCGTACCCGGACCGGGCCAGCCAGATCGGCAGCCGGGAGGCGCGGCCTGACGCGTCCACCACGAGGTCCGCCGTCAGCGGCGCGTCGCCGGAGCAGTCGACCAGCCAGCCGGTGCCCCCGGCGGGGCGCCGCAGTCCCGAGACCCGTGCGCCACCGTGCAGTTGCACTCCGGCTAGCGCCGCCACTCGCTGCCTCACCAGGTGTTCGACCAGCGGCCGGGTCGCCGAGACCAGCTCGAAGGCCGGCGTGCCGAACGGCGCCCAGCCCTGCTCGCCGAGCCAGGCGAGGTCACCGGTGTTCAGTGGTACGCCGCCCGCCTCGACGAGCTCCCGCCGCAGACCCGGCAGCAGTGTCTCGATCGCGCTCAGCCCGCGGTACAGCAGGACGTGCGGCTGATGACCCTGCGGGACGCCGGGCCGGGGCCCGGGGCCGCCGTTGAGTGCGTCCCGTTCGAGCAGGGTCACCGTCCACCCGGCGCTGCCGAGTGCAGCGGCCGTGAGCAGCCCCGCGAGGCCCGCCCCGACCACGACGGCATGCCCGACCGTTGCACTGCCGCGCCCCTTTGTGTCTTTGTTCCTCCGACTCCGCGAGCTTCCGAAATCACCCATCACTACACCAGCACGAAGAGCAGCCGGCGCATCAGCCGCAGCCAGGAAAGAGGCAGGATCCGCCATAGCGGAGCACCTGCCGACAGTGGTATATGTCCGCGGAGAATGGCCCCGTGATCGAGCGACGATTCGTGCGGGAAATAGTCCGGCTTGCAGGCCTCGATGCTCTTGAAGCCCTTGTTGTAGTAATAGCGGAGCTGCGGGTCCCGCGGAAGATTGTGACGCTTCTCATGTAGATATGCGTCAACCGGCACATCTGAATGGGCCCTTTTCCAGGCACGCAGCCCCGGCATGGGTGATCCGAGGTAGATGTCACGCCAGCCGCTCTTAAGGGCGTAGGGCCAGAAGAACTCGAAGATGGCCGTGACCGCGTCGGCGTCGATACTGCTGAGGCTGATGCCGAACAAGGACCGGGTTTCCGCCGGGACCGGACGCTCCACTCGTGCACAGTCGGCCCAGGTCTTCGCCGCCCGCAGCCGCTCCGGCGTGATCGGCTTCATGAACAGCGAGGCCAGCGCCTCGCCTGTGTCCAGCGCGAAGGCGCCGATGCCCAGCTGCGGATACGCCTCGATGCGGGCCGCCAGCTCGTCGCCGTCTGCGGCCTGCTCCTGATTCCATTTCGTCTGTTCGAGCGCCATCAGCCACTCGACGTCGTCCGACCGCAAGAAGCGGACTTCGACAGAACCGCCAGGCGAATTCGGCCACTGCGGGTCACGCGGTTTCGATGTCCGAACCGGGCTGGTCATGAATTGCCTCTCTCAGCACGACGGGAGGTTCCCGTCCGCTGAGGAGGATTGCACCCGCTCAGGGGGTCAAGAATCGTTGCGCGCGTTTGGTCATCCGACGTTCATCGGGAGATAACCACTTCGCGGACTACGCATCTCCGTTACGTAGTTCTACGGATTCTCAGAAAACGGGCCGTGCGGCATGATTGCCCGGACCGAAATTTCCGGCGTCAGGCGTCAGGCATCAGGCGTCATCCCGCGAAAACATGGGGTGCGGCTGACCGCGGTGCGCGAGCACCGCGGTCAGCCGTCCGAACTGATCGTCAGCAGGGTGGGGCGTCAAGCGCATTCGATTGCCTGTCGGCAGTTGCGCCGAAGACCGGTCAGGGTCGAACGGGCTTGCCGCGCCCCCAGCCCCAGGCGAGCCGGTCGGCTCCGGACTGGTTGGTGGTGGCCAGCCAGGGCCGGTCGGGGTCGCCGATCAGGGTCTGCATCGTGTAGGTGTCGTCGGTGCGCAGGCCGGGCCAGTAGACGGACCCCATCTTGAGCTCGCGGAAGGTGTCGGTGACGGCCTGGATGAAGTTGATGTAGTTCTCGGAGGGAGCCGGCTTGTTGTAGTTGAGGCCGGTGGTCATCGGGGCGCCGAACTCGTCGGCGACGGTCCGGTTGGCACAGTCACCGATGCGCTCCTTGAGGTCGGCCACCCACTGGTCGTAGGTGGCGTACCCCTTCCAGAACCCGTAGTGGTGCAGCGACAGGTAGGTGCCGTCGAGGCGCGGGTCGGCGCAGACGGAGGTGACGTGGTCGTTGTAGCCGGCGCCGCTGACGAACACCCGGTTGCGCGGGACCGACGGGTACGTGGCCAGCCACTGCGCGGCGATGTCGGCCCACTCGGTGTCCGTGTAGCCGTGGGGCTCGTTCATCGGCTCGAAGTAGACCCGAGAGTTGTCCTTGTACGCCTTGACCACGGTGTCCCACATGGGCCAGAAGGTGGCAGGATCGTCGATGAATCCGTCCCTGCGGGCGCCCGCACCCTCCCAGTAGGAGACGATGACCTTGAAGCCCTGGGCCGACGCCGCGTCGATGACCCCGCGGTAGGACTGCCAGTAAGAGCCGTTGACGGTGTACGGGTTGATGGGCAGCCGGACGGTGTTGGCGCCGAGGTTCGCGCGGAATGCCGAGATCACCCGACTCGCCTTGGCATACGTCTGAGCGTAGCTGTCGGAGATCGACAGACCGGACAGCACGACAGCGTCGTCGGCGAAGTTGTCGCGGGGATCGGCCCAGTTCACGCCCCTGAACTGGGTGGTGTCTCCGCTCGGCGCGGCGGAGGCGGGGCTGCCGGCGATGGTTGTGCCGCTGATCGCGGCGATCGCGACCGCCACGAAGGCGGCACGCAGCCGGGGGGTGAGGCGGGTTCTGGCGGGGGTCTTGCGCATCAGCTTGCCCTTTCAGGAGATGGCGGCTCGACGCATGGGGAAATGTGCGTCTGGAGGAGCGGTCGTCGGGAGGTTGCCGGGCCGGAGGGGTGGTGTCGCTCGCCGTCGGTGGGCCCGGTGATGACCGGTGGTGTACCAGTGCCCCCAACGCTTGACGTGAGGGAGTACGGGGTACGGTCCTGCGGCCCGCGCGGGCGGGAAATCGGGGATTCTTCGGCTATGCGGTGGCCGCGGGGAGGGCGCCGCCGTCGACGCGTGTCTGCACGTCGGCGTCGCCGTTGGCGTACTCAGGGAAGGTGTAAGGCGAGGTTCTTATTGGCGCCGGCCTCCGGGATGGCCGACGAGCTTCCGTCGTCGAACTGCCGCCCGATCACGATCGCCGTCTCGAGGGCGACGGCCTCCAGGCGCTGTGCATCCTCGCCTGCGGTGCTTGGACCACCGTTCCGCTCCTCCCTGCTCCACCGACCGCGATGTCGTGTTTACGTAAACACGCTGGGAAACAAGGCGGGCCGGAACTTGAGCCGGGCTGCTCCCGTGGCGATGTTTACGTAAACTCGAGGGCGTCGGAATCGTGGCACCCGCCCCAGCGATCGTCAAGGTTTCCCACACGTAACATCCGTTGCGTTGCGTGGCGGAGTCCCGGGGGCGAGGGAAGCGGGAGTGGTGGAGCGATGGACTTGAACGACCGGGAGCAGCGGGTTTCCGCACCCGCGGGCGGTGCGCAGCGGGGCGGCTCGGGCGTGCCCGGCGGGCGGCGCAAGCAGCGCGTCTCCATGGCCGATGTCGCCAAGCTCGCGGGCGTCTCGTCCCAAACGGTCTCGCGGGTCTCCAACGGTCATGCCGGGGTGATCAGTTCGACACGGGAGCAGGTGCTCTCAGCGATGCGGGAACTGGGCTACCGGCCCAACAGCGCCGCACGCGCCCTGCGGTACGGCCAGTTCAACACCATCGGCGTGATCCTCTTCAGCCTGTCCTCGACGGGCAACAGCCGCACCGTGGAGGCGATCGCCACGCACGCCGCAGCCGAGGGATACGCGATCACCCTGATCCCCATCGACGTCCCGACCCAGGACAACGTACTGGGGGCCTTCACCCGGATGGGCGAGCTGGCCGTCGACGCCGTCATCGTCATCATGGAGATCCATCTGCTCGACACCGGCACGGTGCAACTGCCGCCCGGCGTACACGTCGTCGTCGTGGACTCCGACGCCGGGGACCGCTACAGCGTGGTCGACACCGACCAGGCCGACGGTGCCCGGAAAGCCGTCAGGCACCTGCTCGACCTGGGCCACAGGACCGTCTGGCATGTGACCGGTCCCCAGACGTCCTTCGCCGGCCAGCGCCGGACCCAGGCCTGGCGCGCCGCCTTGGAGGAGGCCGGACGCCCGGTGCCGCCGCCCCTGCACGGCGACTGGTCGGCCGAGTCCGGGTATGCGGCCGGCCTCGCGCTCGTCGAGGAATCCGACTGCACCGCCGTGTTCGCCTCCAACGACCAGATGGCCCTGGGTCTGCTGCGCGCCTTCCACGAACACGGCCTCTCCGTCCCCGGAGACATCAGCGTCGTCGGCTTCGACGACATCCCCGACGCCGCCCACTTCGTCCCGCCCCTCACCACCGTCCACCAGGACTTCGCCGAGGTGGGCCGCCGCTGCGTCCAGGGCGTCCTCCGGCAGATCCGCACCAACGGTGGCTCCCGACCTGGGACCGACCTCGTCCCTACCAGTCTGGTGATCAGGCACAGCACCGCAGCGCCATCAAGCTGACATGCGGGCAGCGCGTGCTCTCAGAGGACTCCCGTCGTTTCGTCCTCGGGTTTTCCTTTCATCCCCGGGTTTTCCTTTCGCCCCCGTGATGTCGGGTCGCGACAGGGACGTCCGTCGGTATGCCCAACGCGAGCCAGGGCGCGAGCGCGGCGAAGAAAGCCATGGGGGCACAAGCGGAGCATCGTCTCTGACCCGCTCGACCTGCTGCCGGGCGCCGCTGCACCCCTGCGCGGTCGATATGCAGGATCGCGTCCATGATCGTGCGAAGGTCGTGCACACGCGGACGGCCGATGTCCAGGCCGCGACCGCGGCGCTCGGTCCGCCAGTCGGCCAAAGTAAGCACGATCGACCTCGGTCCGCCAGTCGGCCAAAATGGGCACGATCGACTCGCCTCGACGAAATCCGCAGCCGGACGTGCCCCCATCCGACTGGCGATCCGTCAGCTTGCCGAGCACCGATCCAGCAAAGGCACCCGGCAATCGACAATGACGAGGCGTCAGGAAATCCAGCACGGATACAGCACCGGGCACGGTGACCCGGCCGACCCACCGGATGGGACGGACCCCGTGCGACCTACTCGTTTGTCAGATCGCTGCATCGATGCCACGGCGGGCACCAAACGTTGAAGCGGAACCCGACGGCTTCGCGAGTCGATGGATTCGCAGGGGCGCCCCCCTCACGCCTCGTCCGGGACCAATCGCAGCGAGATCGAGTTGATGCAGTACCGCTGATCGGTCGGAGTGGGATAGCCCTCCCCCTCGAAGACGTGCCCGAGGTGGGAGCCGCACCGGGCGCACCGCACCTCCGTGCGCACCATCCCATGCGACCGGTCCTCGATGAGTTCGACCGCGTCGGTGTCCTTCGGGTCGAAGAAGGACGGCCAGCCGCAGTGCGACTCGAACTTCGTGTCAGAGGTGAAGAGCTCGGCGCCGCAGGCGCGGCACGAGTAGACGCCCTTCGTCCTGGAGTCGGTGTACTCGCCCGTGAAGGCGGGCTCCGTGCCGGCCTGGCGCAGCACCGCGTACTCCGCCGGGCTCAGCTCCGCCCGCCACTGCTCGTCCGGCTTGTCGACGTCGTACGACATGAAGCTCAGCCCCTCACTCCGGCTACTTCGACAGGTTGTCCAGGATCTGCGGGCCGAGGTCCGTCACGTCGCCCGCGCCCATGGTGAGAACGAGATCACCGGGCTTGGCCATTCCCGCGACGACCGCCGGCGCCGCGGCCTTGTCGTGCACGGCCTGGACGTCCGCGCCTGCCGCCCGCGCCGCGTCGATGATCAGGGCGCTGGTGACGCCCGGGATCGGGTCCTCGCGGGCCGGGTAGATGTCCAGGACCACCGAGGCGTCGGCAAGGGCCAGCGCCTCGCCCATCTCCGTGCCGAGCTCCTGCGTACGGGAGAAGAGGTGCGGCTGGAAGAGGACCAGGATGCGGGATTCCCCGGCTGCGGAGCGCATCGCCTCGAGGTCGGCGGTCATCTCGGTCGGGTGGTGCGCGTAGGAGTCGATGACCTGCACGCCCGCGGCTTCGCCCTTGAGCTGGAGGCGGCGCTTGACGCCGGTGTAGGAGGCGAGGGCGGGAGCGAGATCGGCCGCCGGGACACCGAGGGCGGCGCCCGCGGCCAGCGCCGCGACGGCGTTGGACGCGTAGTGGCGGCCGGGCACTGAGACCGTGAAGGTCAGCTCGGCACCGTCCAGCAGCACCGTGACCTCGCTCTTCAGCCCCTGGGCGACGACGGAGAGGATCCGGACGTCGGCGTCCTCGGCCTCGCCGTACGTCACCACCTTGACGCGGTCCCCGATCCGCCGGGTCAGCTCGCGCGCGCCGTCGTGGTCCGCGGAGATGACCAGCGTCCCGCCAGGGACGATCTTCCCGGCGAACGTCTCGAAGGACTCGTAGATCTCGTCCATGGACGCGTAGTTGGCGTGGTGGTCCAGCTCCACGTTCAGCACGATCGCGACCTCGGGCGCGTACTTGTGGAAGCTGCGGTCGCTCTCGTCCGCCTCGGCGACGAAGATCTCGCCGGTGCCGTGCTGGGCGTTCGAGCCGGGTGCGTCCAGGTCGCCGCCGATCGCGTACGACGGGTTCAGACCGAGCGAGGTGAGGGACACCGCCAGCATCGACGTCGTCGTGGTCTTGCCGTGCGTACCGGCAACCGCGATCGGACGCAGGCCGTCCATCAGCGAGGCCAGGGCGTCCGAGCGGTGGACGACCGGGATGCCGAGCTCGGCGGCGCGGGCCAGCTCGGGGTTGTCGGCGCGGATCGCGGACGAGACGACGACGCAGGTGGCGTCGTCCGCGAGGTGCGCCGCGTCGTGGCCGATGTACACCGTGGCGCCGAGCGCGCGCAGCGCGTCCGCCGTCGCGGACTCCTTCGCGTCACTGCCCGCGACCTTGGCGCCGCGCTGGGTGAGGACCTTCGCGATCCCCGACATTCCGGCGCCGCCGATGCCGATGAAGTGCGGTCGGTCCATGGCGGTGGGAAGGCCGGGTGCCATGCGTGTGTCTCCCAGGTGACGAGTGGTACGGCTGGTTTTGGCAAGTTATACGGCTGGGGCCGCGGCCGGCGAAACGACGCCGGGCGGGGACCCAGCCTATGCCCTTGCGGGTGGCCCTCAGGGCCCCGGCTGGCCGTCACGGTTCCCGGGCCGCGCCCGAACTCCTGGGCACCGGAGCGAGCAGGGGCACCCGCCGTCGTGGGTTGTGCCCACCCTCCCAGCTACCGCTGGGAGGTGCCCCCAGCCCTGCGGAACGCCTGCCCACAACGGGAGCGGCCACTGTCGGCAGTCGCGCTCCTGCCCAAGGGGACGTGGCGGGATGTGCGCCCGCAGCTGCTGGCGCAAAGCTACGGCCTCCTTCGACAACATACGGCTCGGCGCCAGACCGAGGACGTACATCCCGGCGCGGCCCCGACCCTGCCGCCGGCAGGTGGCGCACAGCCCACCCCGGCCGGAAGCCGCGCACACGGCTCGACCCACCCACCGGCAGATGGCGACCCCCGCACGACGGCCCGCACCCCGCAAGCCGCCGCAACCCACAGAAAAGCCCCCGTCCCCGCAGGGGGACAACTCCCGCCAAACCCCCGTACCCCTACGCCTTCCTGTGCGAGAACAGCTTCAGCACCGGCACCCCCACCTTGTGCCGCGCCCGCGACGCCCAGTCGCGGTGGAAGAACTCCTCCACGTAGTGGGGGTCGGTCAGCACGATGACCTCGTCGGCGTTCGTCTCCGCGACGAGCATCTTGAGGGCGTCGAGCGGGTGGTCCGCGACCAGCCGCCCCTCCGCGGCGCAGCCCGAGGCGCGCAGGGCCGCCAGGGAGACCTCGAGGGCCTGCTCGCCGACGGCCGCCGCATCCCTGCCCTCGGGAGTCTCGTGCTCGTGGGCGGCCTCGTCGAGCTCGCCCATCGCGATGTCGTCGATGGCGCGCAGCAGGCGGTCCGCCTGGTCGCCGCGCGGCTGCAGCAGTACGTGGAAGGAAGCCCCCTCGTCACCGTGCAAGGTGGTGATGAACTCCACGTCGGCGGATGTCAGGGCCTTCTCGATCATCAATACGCTCTTGAACACGACAGGAGCCCTCTCCTCCATGGGCCGCGAAGTGCCCCTTCGGAAACCATCCCGCCCCGCCTCTGCACGGGGTCTTCAAGATTCAGTCTGCCTGGCGAAGACAGAGCGGAACGAGTAATTCCGCGGTGTGTCAATTACGACGGTAGCGAGCAAAGAGGAACCCAGTGTCCTCCAACAGGGAGGCCAAGGCGAATCGTTTCAGCACATCCACTTCCGGCCCTCCGACAATGCGCTGTGCCGCCCCCGCGGCCAGCATCGGGGACAGCGTCAGACAGAGCTCGTCAAGGGCGTCCGCGGCCACGAACTGGCCGAGCAGGCGCGGTCCGCCCTCCGTCAGCAGGCGCCTCAAGCCGCGGTCCGCGAGGGCCCGTACGATCCGGGCCGGCTCGGCGCCCGCTCCCTCGCCGGCGATGACCACCTCGACGCCCGCCTTCTCCGCGGCCCGCAGTCGCGCCGGGGGCGCGCCCGCACCGGTCACCAGGAGGGTGGGGACGAGCGGCTCGGTGAAGAGGGGGAGGGTGAAGTCCAGCTCCAGGCCGGCGCTGACGACCGCGATGGCGGGCGCCTGCCCCTGCCCCGCCGCGGCCCGGCGGGCGGCGAATGCCTCACGCGCGCGTGCGGGCCGATAACCCTCCAGACGGACTGTCTCCGCGCCCACGACCACGGCGTCCGCGAGCCCGCGCAGCGTGCCGAAGATCCGCATGTCGGTCTCGCAGGAGATGGGCTGCGAGCGGCCCTCGTGCTGGGCGGCTCCGTCGAGCGTCGAGACCATGTTGGCGCGCAGCCACACGTCCCGGTCGGCCGGGTACGCGTACGCCTCGGCGAGCTCCTCCAGCCCCCACTCGCGGTCGGCGGCCTCCGGGGAACCCGTACGGTCCGCCGTGGAACCCGTACGGTCCGCGGTGGAGCCGGTACGGTCTGCTGTTTCGTCGGTCACAGGGAACAGGCGTCGCATGTCGATCAGTCTTCCACGGCCCCTAAAGTGGGGAAGCGTGTCGTCCTCCACTGCCGCCCGCGGGCACAGCCCGATAACCGAAGCGGCCCCGCTGTCCCTGTGCGCCCGTGAGCCGCACGTCCCCGCGGACCGGCTCGTCGCCGAGATGGTGCCGCCGCCGCGCTTCGATTCCGTGCGCTTCGATACGTACATTCCGGACCCGAACCAGTCCAGCCAGCACGAGGCGGTGCAGGTCCTGAGCGGCTTCGCGGCCGGGCTCGGCGGGGCGCACGCCTCCGGGAGCGGCAGGCGCCGGTGGTTCGGCGGACGGGCGAAGCCCGCCGTGCCGTCCGGTCCGCGCGGTGTGTATCTCGACGGCGGGTACGGCGTCGGCAAGACACATCTGCTGGCCTCGCTCTGGCATGCCGCGCCGGCCGCGCGCGAGCAGAAGGCGTTCGGCACGTTCGTGGAGCTGACCAATCTGGTCGGTGCGCTCGGCTTCCAGCAGACCGTGCAGACGCTGAGCGGCCACAGCCTGCTCTGCATCGACGAGTTCGAGCTGGACGACCCGGGCGACACGGTGCTGGTGTCCACGCTGCTCGGCAAGCTGGTCGACGCGGGCGTGGCGCTCGCCGCGACGTCGAACACGCTGCCCGGCAAGCTGGGCGAGGGCCGGTTCGCGGCCGCCGACTTCCTCCGCGAGATACAGGGCCTGTCCGCGCACTTCCGGGCGCTGCGGATCGACGGCGAGGACTACCGCCACCGCGGCCTTCCCGAGGCGCCCGCGCCGTTCTCGGACGACCAGGTGACGCGGGCGGCGTATGCCACGCCGGACGCCTCGCTGGACGACTTCCCGCATCTGCTGGACCACCTCGCGCGCGTGCACCCCAGCCGGTACGGCGCGCTGACGGACGGTTTGAAGGCGGTCTGCCTCACGGACGTCCAGCCGGTTCCCGACCAGTCGACGGCGCTGCGCCTCGTCGTACTCGCCGACCGACTGTACGACCGCGAGGTCCCGGTCCTGGCCTCCGGCCTGCCCTTCGACAAGCTCTTCAGCGAGGAGATGCTGCGCGGCGGCTACCGGAAGAAGTATTTCCGGGCGATCTCGCGGCTGACCGCACTGGCGAGGGACGCGAAGGGGCTGGTCGGCGAGTAGCCGGGGCGCGGTCCGGGCGCCGCCGACGCCGCGAGGCCCGCGGGACGGCAGGACCGGAGGACTGCGGGGCTCCGAGGGCGCGGCGCCCGCGAGGCCGCGTACCGGCTGGTCCGCGGCCCGCGCGCTCGAGCCGAGGGTCGCGCACTCGAGCCCAGGTCGCCGTCAGGCGCGCAACTTGGGCACGTTCGTGCGTCTGTTCGCCGGTTTCGGTGGAACCGGTGTGCCGTCTGCGGCAGTCTTGCTGATCATGTCCAGCCTCCCGCCTCAGCAGACCGCGTCCACGCCCGCCGCCGGCCACATGGTGGTCTGCGGGGACGACGCGCTGGCCCACCGGCTCGCCGCGGAGCTCCGCAGCCTGTACGGCGAACAGGTCACGTTGGTCGTGCCGCCGGCCGGCCGGAGCGGGCGGCCGCCCGTCGTGGGCCGGACGCGCGCCTCGTCGCTGCTCGGGCGGATGTCGGCGGCGGTGACGCGGACAACCGGCAACGGCGCGGCCGGCAATGGCACGGCCGGCAGCGGAGGGTCCGGCGGCGCCGCGGCCGCCAACGGCGGGAACGGTCACGGCCGGAACGGCAACGGCCGCGCCGGGAACGGCCGGGCCGGCAACGGCGCGACCGCCGATGGCGATGCCGCCGACGGCGCGTCCCGCAATGGCGAATCCGCCCCGCCCGAGCGGCTGCTGGAGGCCGCCGAGCCGACGGAGGAGGTCCTGGCCGAGGCGGGCGTGGAGCACGCGGCGGCACTCGCCCTCGTCCATGACGACGACGAGACGAACATCCGGGCCGCCCTGACCGCGCGCCGCCTCAACCCGCGGCTGCGCCTGGTGATCCGGCTCTACAACCGCCGGCTCGGCCAGCATCTGGAGGCCCTGCTCGACCAGGCGGCCGCGCTGGCCGCACCCGGACCGGACGCGGAACCGCACGACGCGTCGACCACGGTGCTGTCGGACGCCGACACCGCCGCACCCGCCCTGGCCGCCACCGCCGTGGCCGGCACCAGCAAGGTCGTCCAGGCCGACGGACTGCTGCTGCGGGCGGTGGAGCGCACCCCGCCGGCGCCCGGCGAGGTGGCCGACCCCGAGCTGTGCACCCTGGCCCTGCTCTCGGCGACCGCCACGGACCCGGCGGGCAGTGAGGGCGCGGAGGGCAGCGGGGCTGAGGGGCCCCGGCTGCTGCCCGACGAAGGGGCGGTGGCCTCCGCGACCGGCCGCGGCACCGTCGTACTGGAGACCGTGTCGTACTCGGGTCCGGCCCTGCCCGCCGGCCGCAGCGCCCCCTTCGCTTCACTGCTGTCGCGCCGACTGCGCTGGTCCTTCGCGACCCTGGTGGGCAGCGTGGTCGCCCTCGTGGTCGCGGCCATGCTGACGACCGGTGAGCATCCGCTGCACGCGACGTATCTGACGCTGCTGGACCTCTTCGCCATCAACGACCCGGCGCTGGACGAGGGGACCAGCCGCAAGGTGCTCCAGCTGCTGTCCGGGCTGGTGGGTCTGCTGCTGCTTCCGGTGCTGTTCGCCGCCGTACTGGAGGCGCTGGGCACGTTCCGCAGCGGAACCGCGCTGCGCCGGCCGCCGCGCGGGCTGTCCGGCCACGTCGTGCTCCTCGGCCTCGGCAAGATCGGCACCCGGGTGCTGGCGCGGCTGCGGGAACTCGACATCCCCGTCGTGTGCGTGGAGTCCGACCCGGAGGCGCGGGGCCTCGCCCTCGCCCGGCGGCTACGGGTCCCGGTGGTGCTGGGCGACATCACGCACGAGGGCGTCCAGGAAGCCGCCAAGATCGGCCGGGCGCACTCCCTGCTCGCGGTCACCAGCTCCGACACCACCAACCTCGAGGCCGCGCTGGTCGCCCGGTCGGTCAGGCCCGACCTGCGGGTGTCGCTGCGCCTGTACGACGACGACTTCGCGACCGCCGTCTACCGCACCCTGCGCGCCGCGCACCCGGGCGCGCTGACCCGCAGCCGCAGCGTCTCGCACCTCGCCGCGCCCGCCTTCGCCGGGGCCATGATGGGGCGTCAGATCCTGGGGGCGATCCCGGTCGAGCGGCAGGTGCTGCTGGTCGCCGCCGTCGACGTGGCAGGCCATCCGCAGCTCGAGGGCCGCACGGTCCAGGAGGCCTTCCGGCCCGGCGCCTGGCGGGTGCTCGCCCTGGACTCCGCCGCCCCCGGCGAACGGCTGCCCGACCTGTCCGCGAACCCCTCGCCGTACCCGGGCGGCCGCCCGTCGGAACTGGTCTGGGATCTGCACCCCGGCCACCTGCTGCGCCCCGAGGACCGCGTCGTGCTGGCCGCCACCCGGCACGGCCTCGCGGAACTCCTCGGCCGACGGACCCGGCAGCGAACGCACGCTTCCTGACCGGCGTACGCGCTGACCGGCGTACGCACTGACCGGTGTACGCGCTGACCGGCATACGCCGCGACGCCGGCGCGGCGACCGGCTCGTCTGACGCGCGCCAGGTCCTGCGGGCGGGACGCAGGGGCCGAGGGAGAGGCAGGACACCGCGCGCCGGACACCCTCTGGATCGGGCAGGGCCCATCTGGCCGGGCACCTACACGCCGGGCAGCCCACCGGGGAGACACGTCTGCTCGGTGTGATCACCGCGTCGCATCTGCTCCATGAGCTGCTGGCGGCGGCAGGGGCGCTCGGCTCGCCGTGACCACGGCCGTACGGAGCGCTGCGTCACCCGGGCTGGGCGGACCCGGGGGCTCGGTGCGCACCCGGCTCGACGCACCCGTGGGCTCGGTACGCACGTGTGCTCGACCGCGCACCGAGCGCGTCCTATCGTGGTAACCGTGCCGAAAACGGCACGATCGGGCGGCTCAGACGGCATCAGACGTCAGTCGTCAGGCGACAGGGGGTCGTCATGCTCGAGGACCTGCTGGCAGCGGCAGTGGCGGCCGGTGCTGCCGGGGCGGTGTACGTCATAGCGGCGGCCAAGATCATCAAGCAGTACGAGCGGGGCGTGGTCTTCCGTCTCGGACGCGTGCTCGACGGCGTACGCCAGCCCGGATTCACCATGATCATCCCGGCGGTGGACCGGCTGCGGAAAGTGAACCTGCAGATCGTGACCATGCCCGTGCCCGCGCAGGAGGGCATCACGCGGGACAACGTGACGGTCCGCGTCGACGCGGTCGTCTACTTCAAGGTGGTCGACGCGACCTACGCGATCGTCCAGGTCGAGGACTACCGCTTCGCGGTCTCCCAGATGGCGCAGACATCGCTGCGCTCGATCATCGGCAAGAGCGACCTGGACGACCTCCTGTCCAACAGGGAGAAGCTCAACCAGGGCCTGGAGCTGATGATCGACAGCCCGGCGGTCGGCTGGGGCGTGCAGATCGACCGCGTCGAGATCAAGGACGTGTCCCTGCCCGACACGATGAAGCGGTCCATGGCCCGCCAGGCCGAGGCCGACCGCGAACGCCGCGCCCGCGTCATCAACGCCGACGCGGAACTGCAGGCCTCCAAGAAGCTGGCGGAGGCCGCCGGGGTGATGTCCAGCGAGCCGGCCGCGCTCCAACTCCGCCTGCTGCAGACCGTGGTGGCGGTCGCCGCTGAGAAGAACTCCACGCTGGTGCTTCCCTTCCCCGTGGAGCTGCTGCGCTTCCTGGAACGGGCCGCCCAGCAGCAGGGGGCCACGGCGCCCGTCGCCGCTCCTGCTCCCGGTCCCGCTATGGCTCCCGCGGCGCCGAGCTCGGCGCCGGAGCAGGTTGCTCCCGCACCGCCCCCATCGGCACCAGAGTCCCCAGCTGTCATGCCGACGGCACCGTCCCCGGCCGTAGGTGCAGCGACCGAGGTGGAGCCCGCCGCTGCACACGAGCCGAATCCGGCCATGGCGCCCGAGGCGCCGGTGCAGGCGGACCCACCGGCCGGAACGGCCGGAACGCCGGACGAGTCACGGACGCCTGAGCCCTCCTCCCAGAAGGCCTGACCGAAGGTCGAACCGAAGGCCTGACCGAAGGCCTGACCGAAGGCCTGACCATCTGTCAGGCATCGCTCGGCGGGACCGCAATCGTGCGGGCCCGCCGACGCGCGTCCGCATCCGTGACGCGCCCTCCGCCTGACCGCCGCTCGGACGCGCGGCGTGCGTGGCCCGCGCGACAGGCGTGGTTCCGGAGACCCTTGGCGCGTGGTACACACAGGCGGGTCACAGTTCCTGTCCGCCAGCAGGAGGTTGCCCCATGTCTGCGTCCGCACAGCCCGCACCCGCGCGGTCCTCGGAACAGCCGCCGTCGGCACAACCGCCCTCGAAAGAACCGTCCTCGGAACAGCCGTCCTCGGAAGAACGGTTTCCGGAGCAACGGTCCGCACGGTCCGCGACTCGACGCCAAGTCCTCGCCCGCACCGGTGCGGTGGGCGCGGGCATCGCCTTCAGCGGCGCCGTCTCCGAGCTCTTCGCGGGTACGGCCGCCGCCCAGGGCAGGACCGGATACGGCCCGCTCGTACCCGACCCGGACGGCCTGCTCGACCTCCCGCAGGGCTTCCGCTACAAGGTGCTCTCCCGCGAGGGCGACGACCTGCGCTCAGGCGAGGGCAAGGTGCCCAGCAACCACGACGGGATGGCCGCCTTCGCGGGCAGACAGGGCCGCGTGCACCTCGTGCGCAACCACGAGAACCGCGTCACCGGCAGGATCCCCGTGCCGACGGTCGACGGCCTCACCTACGACCCCGCGGCCAAGGGCGGCTGTACCGCGCTCACCCTCGACGGCCGCAACAACGTCCTGTCCGAGCGCGTCGCGATCGCCGGCACCGCGGTCAACTGCGCGGGCGGGCCGACCCCCTGGGGCACCTGGCTGACCTGCGAGGAGACCGAGGACAAGGCCGGCACCAACGGCTACACCAAGGACCACGGCTTCATCTTCGAGGTCCACCCGTCGGATCCGCACCGCTCAGGAGCCGTACCCCTGACCGCGATGGGCCGCTTCCAGCACGAGGCGATCGCCGTCGATCCGCGCTCCGGCATCGTCTACGAGACCGAGGACGCCTTCGAGAAGCCCTTCGGCCTCTTCTACCGCTTCCTGCCCGAGAAGCCGGAGGGCGGGCTCGGCTCCCTGCGCGCGGGCGGCAGGCTGCAGGCCATGCGCGTACCGGGCGTGCCGGACCTCTCCGCCATCCAGGAGACGGGCACGACGTTCGACGGCATCGAGTGGGCCGACGTCCCGGACCCGCTCGCCACCTCGACACCCATCCGCCTCCAGGACTTCGGCAAGAAGGGCATCACGCACGCCCAGAAGCTGGAGGGCTGCTACTGGGGCGGCACGTCCGTGTACTTCGTCTCGTCGTACGCGCGCAGCCGCGAGGGCTCGGCCGCGGACCACTTCGGGCAGATCTGGCGGTACGACCCCGCCCGGCGCCGCCTCACCCTGGTGATCGTCTTCGGCCCGGACACCGATGTGCAGCTGCCCGGCGAGGAACCGGACAACATCTGCCTGGCACCCAGCGGCGGTCTCATGGTCTGCGAGGACGGCGAGGGCGCCCAGCACGTGTTCGGCGTGACGCGGCGTGGCGAGGTCTACGCGATGGCGCGCGGGCGCCAGAACATCGGTACGCCCGAGGCGCCGGAGTGGGGAGAGTTCGCCGGCGTCACCTTCTCGCCCGACGGCTCCACGATGTACGTCAACTGCTACACGCCCGGCACGACGTTCGCGGTGACCGGGCCCTGGTAGAAGCGGCGACGCCGGCAGCTGCCGGAACTCGGGACGGCCCGGCCCACGGTCTCCGTGTGCCGGGCCATCCCCGGGCTCGGAGCCCACTCTGAGCTCCCGTGCGGTACGCAGCGTGATCGCACCCCTCCACGGCTTGCGCCCGCGCTTTCAGGGGCGTACAGGATTGGACGTCACCCTTTCGGACGTACAGGATTGAATGCGGGGATTCCGGGCGTCCCGCAGCGGTGCAACGCGATGGCGAGCATGTAGGAAAGAAGGCGATCGCCATGCAGAACGACGCAACCTGGCATGTGGATCTGGGCATCAAGGAAGACGGCAGCGACACCGGGGCCAACGCGGCACTGAGGCTGCCGGACAGCACCGAGCTGAAGGCTCACGGGCATGCCAAACGGCACCCGGGCGACCCCGTACAGAATCGCGTGGGCGAGGAGCTGGCGGCGGCGCGGGCGCTCAACGACCTGGCGCGGCAGCTGCTGCGCAAGGCGGCCCACGAGATCGAGGAGGCCACGCACGTACCGGCGCACCCGCACCCGTAACACCGGCGTCGCCGGTCGACCGCGGATGCGGTGGCGACCGCGGATGCGAGCGACGTCCGGCGACCGCGACTGCGAGCACGGCGGGCGGCCTCGGATGCGATGGGCAGGTGACCCCGGGCCCCTTGAATGAGCGACTCCGGGTCCGGTGAGCGGGTGACTTCGGCGGGGCGAACGGGGGTGTCCGGCGCGGCACCCCGCCGAAAAGCCGGTTTTAGCACTATATGTTCGCTGAGTGATCACCTCTGCACGGAGAATCATCACGCGCCGCGCGCGGAGCGCCGCGCTTTGCGCGTTGGGCGCCGCACTCGTCGGGTGCGGCGCCCACGGCGTGCAGGACGCCGGACACCCGGAGCGTCCAGGCCACGCGACCGCCAGCGCCTCGGCCTCGGCCTCGCCGTCCCCGTCCCGGCCGCCCACCCTCGCGCCCGGTCCTGCCGGTCTGACCCCGGTCTTCATGAACGGTCCGCGCACCGACGGGAAGACCGTGGCGCTCACCTTCGACGCCGACATGACCGCGGACCAGGGCCCCCGGGCGGCGGCCGGGGAGCACTTCGACAACCCGGAGCTCATCGCCACACTGCGCCGCCTGAAGGTGCCGTCGACCGTCTTCATGACGGGACGGTGGGCCGACGAGTACCCGGACGAGGCCCGTTCCCTGGGACGCGACCCCCTCTTCGAGATCGCCAACCACTCCTACAGCCACTACGCCTTCACCCCCGACTGCTACGGGCTGCCGACCATCGAACCCGCGCAGATGCGCTCCGACGTGGAGCGCGCCTTCACTGCGTTCCGCAGGGCGGGCGTGCCGCACGTGATGCCGTACTTCCGTTTCCCCGGCGGCTGTTACGACGACCGCGCCCTGCGGGAGCTGACTCCCGTGGGCGTCACGGCCGTGCAGTGGGACGTGGTGAGCGGCGACGCCTTCGCGACCGATGCCGACGCGGTGGCGCAGCAGGTGCTGGACGGGGTCCGGCCCGGTTCCGTCGTGGTGATGCACTGCACGCGCAGCGCGGCTCCGGTGACGGAGGAGGCGGTACGGACGATCGTCCCGGAGCTGCGTGAACGCGGGTTCCGGTTCGTGAAGGTGTCGGAGCTGATCGGGGCGAAGGCGGGCGAGGCGGCGGAGGCCGGCGATCGCGGGCAGGCCGGCGGCAGCGGGCAGGCTAGCGGCCGCGGATAGACGCGGGCCGCGGATAGGTGGTCGGCCGGCGAGTGCTCCCGGGCGTTCTAGGCTGGCGGCATGGAGGACTCCTACTGCACCACCGGCGACGCGACCGGCCAGGACGCCGCCGCCCACGACACCGTAGCGGCCGCGGCCCCGCAGGCGGACGGCCCTCCCTTCGCCGAGTGCGTCCTGTGCCGTGAGCCCACCGAGTATCCGGAGTCGTACAAGGGCATCACGCTGTGCCCGGTCTGCGAGTGGCAGGAGGCGCAGCGCACGGCCTGTTCGGGCTAGCGCACAGCCTGCTCGGGCCGGCGCGCGGACTGCTCGGGCTGAGGCACCGGCTGGATCCGGCGGCACCGGGCCGGGCCCGAAGAACCGATCATCCCCCTGGCAGACTGGACGGGTGAGCAGCCACGACGCCCCCAGCACGCCCGACACCGACACGCCCGCCGCGGTCCCCGAGAGTCCCTTCGTCCCCCGGCGGACCGCGCGCGATACGGCCCCCCAGTTCGTACTGCCCCTGGTCGTACGCGTCGAACGCGCCGCTCCCCCGGCCCGTACGGACGCGTTGGAGACCGCCGCACGGGCCGTCCTGAGGATGCTGAGCGACGAGCGGTCGCAGGGCGACGGCGTGTGGGCGCAGGCCGTGCGGGACTGGGAGGACGCGCGGATCCGCAAGGTGGTGCGGCGGGCGCGCGGTGCCGAGTGGCGACGTGCCGAGGCACTGCCCGGCATCACGGTCAACGGCAAGTCGGCCGAGGTGCGGGTCTTCCCGCCTGTGCCGCTGGACGGCTGGCCCAAGGACCTGGCGCGTCTGCAGGTGTCCGGCACCGACCTCGACGACCCGGAGGCCCCGGCCGACGCCGACGCCACCGCTCCTGTCCTGTGGCTGAACCCCGGCGTCGAGATGTCGGCGGGCAAGGAGATGGCCCAGGCGGGTCACGGTGCCCAACTGGCGTGGTGGGGGCTGCCGGACGAGGAGCGCACGGCCTGGCTCGATGCGGGCTTCCCGCTGTCCGTGCGGACGGCGGACCCCGGGCACTGGGACGAACTCACCGGGAGCGGACTGCCGGTGGTACGCGACGCGGGCTTCACGGAGATCGCCCCCGGCTCGTGCACGGTGGTCGCGGACCATCCGGCACTGCACCGGAATCGCTGACGGGGTGGCGGCGCGGCCGAAACGGGCCGCCACCGAACCGGGCCATTGAACATCCCGGCCACTGTGCACGTACCTCTCGATACCGCCAAGTAGCTTGAACCCCCTTGCACGCGGCGGTTGGTTCACGTGATCGAGCAGAGGCAGCTGGCACACGCACCGGGAGGCTCATTTGCTGCGGCGGATCAACGGCACAGGACTCGTCATCGCGGCACTCGTCGCCACCATCGGCGCTCTCGCCTTCCCCGTGTGGTCGTACGCCGACCGGTCGGGCACCGGGCCCGCCAACCTGGCCGCGGGCACCGTGGCCACGCGCTGGGGGCCGCTGTCCACGCTGGACCGCGAGCTGGTGGTCAAGGTGCGGCTCGCCGGGCTGTGGGAGATACCCGCAGGCCAGCAGGCCATGGAGCGGGCACCGACCGAGGCGATCAAGGCCACGGGTGACCATCTGGTGGTCGGCCACACCGATCTGGACAAGCGGGTACGGAACGTCGCCGCGCAGCTCAACATCGAACTTCCCAACCAGCCGAACGAGCAGCAGCAGGGCTGGCTGCGCGAACTGACGGAGGCCCAGGGCCAGGACTACGAGCGGAAGTTCGCCAACCTGCTGCGTGCCGCGCACGGCAAGGTGTTCAGCGTGATCGCCCAGGTCCGCGACAGCACCCGAAACTCGCTGGTCCGGCAGCTGGCCACGGACGCCAACCAGACCGTGCTCGACCACATCACGATGCTCGAAGGGACCGGCATGGTCGACTTCGACGCGATTGCGAACGGCTCCGTCGCCACGCAGACCGCGAGCCCCACCGGGCCTCCGCCGCCCTCCGGCATCGCGCCGTCGGCACCGCCTGCCGGCGCGAGCGGCGACGTCTCGGTCACCTCGCGGCCGTCGCCCACGACGCCGGGAGAGGTCAACACGGACCGGCCCGACCCCGAGTAGGCCGACCAAACCTCTAGGTGCTGCAACCTCAAATGTTGCTCTGAACGTCCCCGCACATGGGTTCGGCGCCGGGCGCCGGGGCCATGACTCCGTCCACACAGGGTCTGCGTGAAGGAGGGGGAACGTGCAGCACTTGGGTACCGGAATCGGCTGGCGGCCGGAGATCGCCGACGCGGTGGAACGGATGCCGGGCATCGACTGGGTCGAGGTCGTGGCGGAGAACATCTGCCCGGGGCACCTTCCCGACTCCCTGCGGCGGCTGCGCGAGCGCGGTGTCACAGTGGTGCCGCACGGGGTGTCGCTCGGCCTGGGCGGCGCGGACCGTCCCGACGAGGAGCGGCTGACCGCCCTCGCCGAGCGCGCGCGGGCCCTGGGCGCCCCGCTCGTCACGGAGCACATCGCGTTCGTACGGGCCGGTGGCGCGCTCACCGCCTCGCAGCCGCTGGAGGCGGGGCACCTGCTGCCGGTGCCCCGCACCCGCGACGCGCTGGACGTGCTCTGCGAGAACGTGCGGATCGCGCAGGACGCACTGCCGGTGCCACTCGCCCTGGAGAACATCGCGGCGCTGATCTCGTGGCCCGACGAGGAGATGACGGAGGGCCAGTTCCTGTACGAGCTGGTGGAGCGCACCGGCGTACGCCTGCTCATCGACGTGGCGAACCTGCACACCAACCACGTCAACCGCGGCGAGGACCCGTCCGCGGCGCTCGACGCACTGCCTGTCGAGGCCATCGCGTACGTCCATGTGGCGGGCGGCTTCGAGCGCGACGGCGTGTGGCACGACAGCCACGCCCACCCGGTCCCGGAGCCGGTCCTCGGCATCCTCGCCGACCTGGCGTCCCGCGTGACCCCGCCTGGCGTCCTGCTGGAGCGCGACGAGAACTTCCCGGCCCCTGCGGAGCTGGAGGCGGAGCTCGACGCGATCCGGTCGACGGTGAGGCGGGAGTCGGTGACACAGAAGTCGGCGACACGGGCCTCGGTGGTCACAACTCGGGAGGCCGTCGGTCCGGCCGGCAGCCGCGAATCCGGCCCCGAGCGCCAGCGCGTAGCGCTCGCGCAAGCCTCGCTGCTGTCCGCGCTGGTAGCCGGGACCCCCGTGCCTGAGGGCTTCGACCGGGCCCGGCTCAAGGTGCAGGCCCGCGCGCTCACCGCCAAGCGGGCCGATGTAGTCGCCAAGGTCGCGCCCGAACTGCCGGAGATCCTCGGGGACACGTACCGGGCCGCCTTCTTCTCGTACGCCCGGACGCGGCCGATGACCGGCGGCTACAGGCGTGACGCGCTGGGCTTCGCCGAGGATCTCCTGCTTGCCGGGAGGCCCGAAGACGCGGAGCAGCGACGGGAGTTGACGGGGTGGTGGCTGGAGCGGACCGGTCCGAAGCCGCCGTCGCGGCGACCCGTGGCCCGGCTGGTCCGCGCGGCCGCGTCCCGCCTCGCACTGCACAGGGGGTGACGTCATGGACACCATGGCAATATCGATCTTGTACTACGTGCTCATCGGTGGCTCCTCAGCCGCCCTGATCGTCGCGCTGGTCAAGGCACGCGGCCGTGGCGCGCCCACAGGCGCGTTCGTGCACGACACTCTGGAAGCCGCCTTCCTGTCCGGCGGGCCCGGCCGGGTCGCGGACACGGTGATCACCGCGATGCACGAGGACGGGCGGCTGGCCGTCGTATGGCCCGGCATCGTCTCGATCCCCCAGGGCGCCGCCACCCGCAACCCCGCCGAGAGCGCGCTGATCGAAGCGCACTCCGCTGCTCCCAACGGCGCCCTGCACCAGCTGCGCGTCGGCGTGATGCGCAGTCTCGCCGTCCAGTCGATCGGCGACGGGCTCGCCGCACGCGGCCTGCTGATCCAGCCCGGCGCACTGCGCCCGATCCGCCGCTGGGCCATCGCCCAGATCGTGCTGTGCGTGGCGGGCTTCCCGCTTGCGATCGTCCTGACCGTCGTACAGTTCGCGCAGATCGACGGGTACGACTTCGAACTGCCTCTCGTCTTCGCGGTGTTCCCCGCCGTGGCCCTCGGCATCGTGGTCGGATCCGTGTGCGCGGCCCGTACCGGGAAACGGCTGACCGGCGCCGGCCGGAGCGCCCTGCGGCAGTACGCGGCATCCCCCGCCGCCCGGGCCGCGGGCGCCGCACACCTGGTAGCCATGGGCGGCCCGCGCGCGGTGCCCGACGCGGAGCTGCGGACCCGACTCGCGGCGGCCGCGCGGACGCGGGTGAGCGTGGGCGGCAGCCCCCACTCCGGCTCCTCCTCATCCGGCTCCCATGACGCCGCGGTGTGGATATCGGCCGCCGACGCCGTCACATGGTGCGGCGGAGGCGGAGGGGGCGGCTCCGACGGCGGTTCCTCGTGCGGCGGTTCGAGCTGCGGAGCGTCGGGCTGCGGTGGCTCTTCGGGCGGTTCGAGCTGCGGTGGGTCGTCCGGTGGGGCGAGCTGCGGTGGCGGTGGATCCAGCTGCGGCAGCTCCTCGTAGCCCGCCTGCGGCGCACCACCCCACCCGCGTACCGAAGTTGACGTACTCACGCGCGTATGGCGACAGCGCGTACCCGAAGCGCATTAGCGTGCGGTGCCGCAACAGGAGGCACCATGCGATCCATCAACGGCACCGGACTCATCGTCGCGGGACTCACGGCGACACTGGTCGCGCTGATCTTCCCCATCTGGTCCTACGCGGACCGCTCGGGCACCGGCCTGGACACCCTCAACGCCCAGACCGTCTCGACCAGATACGGCCCGCTGTCCGCTCTGGACCGCGACTTCATCACCAAGGTGCGGCTCGCGGGCCTGTGGGAGCTGCCCGCGGGCCAGCAGGCCGAGGAGCGCGGGACGACGCAGGCCGTGCAGACCGCCGGCGAGCACCTGATGGAGGGCCACACTTTCTTGGACGCACGGGTACGCGAGGTCGCCGCGCAGCTCAGCCTCGAACTGCCCAACCAGCCGAACGCCCAGCAGCGCGCCTGGCTCACGGAGCTGAGCGCGGCGCACGGCGACGAGTACGACACCCTGTTCGCGAACATCCTGCGCCGCGCCCACGGCAAGGTCTTCTCCGTCGTGGCGCAGGTGCGCGCGACCACCCGCAACACGCTGGTACGGGACCTCGCCGACGACGCCAACACCACGGTCCTGGACCACATCACGGTGCTCGAGGACACAGGGCTCGTGGACTTCGACGCACTGGCGAGGGACGCCGCCACGACGGGCCCGCAGCCGGTGACCAGTTCCCCCGCGCCGCCCGGCCCGACTCCCTCCCCCACCCCGCCCGTACCGGTCACTCCGTCGTCCTCGCCCTCCTTCTCACTGCCCCCGGCCGCGTCCCGGCCGAAGCCGGCAGACACGGACAAGAGCAAGGACGACAAGGACAAGAGCAAGGGGAAGAAGGAGGACTAGGGCCGGGGCGAGGGCAAGCACAGCAAACAAGGAGGACAGAACGTCACCTATGGAACACGCTACGTCCACATCGTGAACACGCCGTGGCGGCCAGGCGATCGGTCGCATAGAAAGCGGCCATGTTCTGGGTCCCTCTCCTGCTTCTCGCCTGGGCCGCTGCCGGTCTCTCCTGCGCCCGGCTTTGCCTGGCGGCCCTCCGTACCGCCTCGGAAGCGGACACCGCGGCCACGGCGGACTCCGGCTCCCCACACGGCCACGACGCCGACCGCGAGTTGACGCTGTATGAGGCCGCCTTCCTGTCCGGCGGCCCCTACCGGGTCGCCGATCTGACCCTGGTGGCGATGGCCCGTCAGCGCCGGCTGCTGCTCGCGCACACCGGCTGGGCGACCGTGGTCGATGCGGAGGGGCGGGACGACATGGAACGGTCGGTGCTGGGCGCGATCGGCCCCGGCGGCCAGTCCCGGATAGCGCCGATACGTTCGGCGGCTGCGGCCGCGGACGCGGTACGCACGCTCGCCGACCGGCTCGTCGCGGCAGGGCTCGCCGTGCCGGACGGGGCGCGTACGACGGTGGCGGGCGCGGTGCGCCAGGTGCAGGCGGCCACAGCGGCGGTGGCGATGCTCGGCGGGGTCGCGCTGCTGATGCTGACTCCGGATCAGGTGGCGCAGGGTCACCGTGCTCCGGTGGTCGCCTCGTTCGTGCTGCCCCTGGTACTCACGCTGGGCTGTCTGACCATCGCCCGCTTCGAAGTGCATCCGTACACGCGCTGGGCGTCACCTGCCGGTCAGCGGCTGCTGGGGCAGCTGACGCCTCTGGGCGGGGCCGCCGACGAACGGGCGTATCTCACGGCTGTGGCCGTCCGCGGCATCCGTGCCGTCACCGATCCCGGTCTCAGGGCGGCGTTCGCGCATCGCCCGTCCGAACGGGAGGCGACGCAACGGGGTCATTGAAGGGGGCATTGACCCGACACCGGCAGTCCGGTGCTTTACTTCACCGTTCACCGATCGAATTATCCCTTTTATTCAGTGGCCTCGACGTCAGTCGGCCTGGAAGGGATACCGAAAAGCGATGAGATCAGCCGTCCTCTGCGGAGCCGCCGGATCCATGGTCTTCACGGCCCTCGTCGCATCCCCCGCGGGCAGTAACACCTCCTCGGACACACGCGGCGCCTCGGCGGAGATGCGCGGCACCGCCGTCGCCGCCACACGCGCCGCGGCAGCCGGTATCCACTTCGGCGCCTGTCCCAAGGAGGAGAACCTCCCCGGCCACATCAAATGCGGCACCGTGAGCGTGCCGCTCGACTACGCCGACCCCGACGGCAAGCAGATCGAACTGACCGTCAGCCGCGTCCAGGCCACCGGCAGGGTCGAGGCCGCCGACAACTCGCCCGCCGAAGGCGACAGGGACGGGAGCACGGACGGGGAAAAGGGCCGGAGCACGGAGGGGGAACGGAAGGGCACGGGCCCCGGGAAGAGCGCTCCGGTCGCCCGCCAGGGGGCGCTCGTCTTCAACCCCGGCGGCCCGGGCGCCTCCGGCATGTACTTCCCGATGGCCGGCGGAATGCCCGAGTGGCGGCGCATCGCGGCCGCGTACGACCTCGTCGGCTACGCCCCCCGCGGCGTCGGCCGGTCGGCGCCGCTGTCCTGCCAGGCCCCGGAGCAGTTCGTGCACGCGCCGACGCAAGCGCCCACGCACCCTTCCGATGCGTACAAGAAGCAGCGCATCGCGGAGGCGAAGGCGTATGCGCAGGGCTGCGCGCGCAGGGCGGGGTCAGCGCTGCGCCACTACACGACGCTGGACAACGCCCGGGATCTGGACGTGCTGCGAGCCGCGCTCGGCGAGAGCAAGCTGACGTTCGTCGGCGCCTCCTACGGCACGTACATCGGGGCCGTCTACGCCACGCTCTTCCCCTCACACGTGCGCCGCATGGTCTTCGACTCTGCGGTCGACCCGGACCCGCGGCAGATCTGGTACCGCAACAACCTCGACCAGTCGCTCGCCTTCGAGCAGCGCTGGGAGGACTTCCGCACCTGGGTGGCCAGGCACGACAGCACGTACCACCTCGGCACCACGCCCGAGGCGGTGCAGCTGAGTTACAAGAAGGTGGAGGCGGAGCTCGCGCGTCGGCCCGCGGGCGGCAAGGTGGGACCCGGCCAGTTGCACGCCGCGTATCTGAAGGTGGGCTACTACGACGACTACTGGCCGATGCGCGCCGCCGCGCTCACCGAGTTCCTGAACGGCGATCCGCAGCCGTTGATCGGCCAGGCGGCGCCGTATCCGCAGGTGGCCGGCGAGGAGGAGAACAGCGCCGCCGTCTACACGGCGGTCCAGTGCAACGACGCGCCCTGGCCCACGGACTGGGCGGCATGGGACCGCGACACCACCCGCCTCGCGCGCGTGGCGCCCTTCACGACCTGGGACAACGCCTGGATGAACCTGCCGTGCGCCTACTGGACGGCGCCGCGGCAGCAGCCCGTCGACGTGGGCACCGCCGAGGGTGCCCTGCCGCCGACGCTGATCCTGGCGGCCGAGCGGGACGCTGCCACGCCCTACAAGGGGGCTCAGGAGCTGCAGCTGCGGCTGCCCGGTTCCGTGCTGGTGACGGAGCGGGGCGCGGGCACGCACGGCATCGGCGGCGGCGCCAACCAGTGCGTCAACGGTTACCTGGACGCGTATCTGCTGGCGGGCCGCCTGCCGGCGCTCCGCGCGACGTGCGCCCCGCACGCGGAGCCGAAGCCGCTGGCGCTCCGCTCCGGCTCATCCGGAGCGGAGCGGGCGGACTAGCCGCCCGTCCGCACCGTCCACACAGGAACCGGTCAGGCGAGCCCTGCCACCAGCTCCGCCACCGACTTGCGGCGCCCCGTGAAGAACGGGACCTCCTCGCGTACGTGCCTGCGGGCCTCGGAGCCGCGCAGGTGACGCATCAGGTCGACGATGCGGTACAGCTCGTCGGCCTCGAAGGCGAGGATCCACTCGTAGTCGCCGAGGGAGAACGAGGCGACCGTGTTGGCGCGCACGTCCGGGAAGCCGCGGGCCATCTTGCCGTGGTCCGCGAGCATGGTGCGGCGCTCCGCGTCGGGCAACAGGTACCAGTCGTAGGAGCGGACGAAGGGGTAGACGCTCACGTAATTGCGGGGCGTCTCGTCGGCGAGGAACGCCGGGATGTGCGAGCGGTTGAACTCGGCGGGGCGGTGCAGCGCCATGTTCGACCACACCGGCTCCAGCGCGCGGCCGAGCTTCGTGCGGCGGAAGAGGTTGTACGCCTCCTGCAGCTGGTCGCTGGTCTCCGCGTGCCACCAGATCATGAGGTCGGCGTCCGCGCGCAGCCCGGACACGTCGTACGTACCGCGGATGGTCACGTCCTTGGCAGCGAGCTGGTCGAAGAGCTCCTGGACCTCGTCGGCGTAACCGGCGCGGTCCTCGGGCAGCACGTCCTTCAGCTTGAAGACGGACCACAGGGTGTAGCGGATGACCTCGTTGAGGTCCTTGGCCAGCTTGCCCTTGTTCGGGACCCTGCCGGACTCGGTGGTGGGGGCGTCGTCACTCATGCGCCTATTCTCCCGCTCCGCCGTGCAGGCTCTGCACCGGGTTCGCGGTGAGCTGCTCCACACCGCGCCGGTCACCGCCCAGCTGGTCCGCGGCCGCGTACGCGCTCGCGATGCAGGCCGGGATGCCCACACCGTCGTACGCCGCCCCGCACACGGCGAGGCCCGGCAGCTTGCCCACGTGCTCGCGGATGCGGGCCACGCGCGCGTGGTGGCCGACCGGGTACTGCGGCAGACCGCCCTGCCAGCGCGTGACGCGGGTGGCGACCGGGGCGGCGCCCAGGCCGGTGGCCTCACGAAGATCGTGCCGGGACAGCGCGACGAGCTCGGCGTCCTCGCGGCCGAGGTCCTGCTCCTCGCCGTACCGGCCGACGGAGGTGCGCACCACCAGCAGCTCCGGGTTCTCGTCGGCGATCCACCCCCACTTGCGGGAGGAGAAGGTGGACGCCTTGATGGTGCGGCCGTCGACGGGCGGCACGAGGAAGCCGCTGCCCTCGGGAAGACGCGCCTCGTCGCGCCGGTACGCGAGCGTGATCAGCGCCATGGAGGCGTACTCGACGGTGCGCAGCTCCGCGGCCGCGGCCGGCGACTCCGAGGCCAGCAGCCGAGCGGCGGCCGGCGCGGGGAGGGCGAGGACGACGGCGTCGGCCGCCTCCACGTGGTCGCCGATCCGCACCTCCCAGCCGTCGGGCGTCCGGCGCAGGCCGCTGACAGGGCTGTTCAGGCGGATTTCGCCGCCACGCGCGCGTACCGACTCCGCGACCGCGAGCGGCAGCTCGCCGATGCCGCCGCTGATGCCCATGAAGACGGGGCCGGTCTGCTGGTTCTGCGCGGCGCGGGCCTGGATCTCGCGCACTGCCTCGGTCAGTGAGGTGTGGCGGTGGGCCGCCTCGAAGAGTTGCGGGACGGCGGAGCGCATCGAGATGCGGTACGCGTCCCCTGCGTAGACGCCGCCGAGCAGGGGCTCGACGAGCCGGTCGACGACCTCGCGGCCGACGCGCTCGGCGACGTAACCGCCGACCGCGACGTCGTCGCCGATCTCGGTGGGCGGAAGATCGCGGTCCTGCTCGATACGGCGCAGACCTTCATCCGACAGGACGCCGGAGAGGGCGTCGGCCGTGCCGGGCACGCCCATCACGTGCCCCTTCGGCATGGGCCGCAGCGCACCACGGGTCCAGATCGACGCGGTCGCGGTGGCGGGCGGCTGCAGCCTGTCGTCGAGGCCGACCTCGCGGGCGAGGGCGACGGCCTCGGGGCGGCGGGCGAGCATCGACTCGGCACCGAGGTCGACTCGCGCGCCCGCGATCTCCCCGGCGTGCAGCTTGCCGCCGATGCGGTCCGATGCCTCCAGTACGGTCACGCGCGTGCCGCCACCGGGCGTTCCGTCGTGGGGGACGGCGGGCGAGTCGGCGGGCGAGCCGCCGGGTGGGCCGAGCAACCGGTGGGCGGCGGCCAGGCCGGCGATTCCGCCCCCGATGACGACGACATGACCGGCACCCGTACGTGTGTCCCCTTCGCGCATGCCTCCACTCTCTCAAACCGTTCTGGGTGGCCATCCCCGCACCGGGCGGCCGTGACGAGTCCCGACCGTGACCGCATCGGGACCGGACAGCGACAACGAAACCGGAGACCGGGGCGTCGAAGGAGCACCAGTCATCACCAACCCCGGGGGTACGCCGAGATGTTCGCTCGTGGCACGTCCAGGCACCGAGACGGCACGTCCATGGACCGATACGGCCCGTCCAGGCACCGGTCCGTCCAGGCACTGTCGGCAGTCCTGCTGGCGGCGGCGCTCGCGCTCGCGGGGTGCGGCGCCAACGACAGTGCCGGGTCCAGCTCCGACAGCGCCGACAAGGGCGCTCTCCCGGCCGCTGGGGACGCCAAGGAGGGCGCGGCCGGCAGCCAGGCCGACAGCGGTTCCGGGGAGCAGGCGGGCGACAAGGCGACCTCCCCGCCGAAGCTCACCGGCACCCACATCATCCGTACCGCATCGCTCACCGTGCTGGTCAAGGACGTGCCCAAGGCGCTCGACGAGGCACGCTCCGCCGCCGAGGGCGCGGGCGGCATCGTCGGCAACGAGACCACGACCCGCGACGAGGACAGCCGCGAGGAGTCCCGCGTCGTACTGCGCGTTCCCACGGAGCGCTACGAGGACGTGCTCACCGAACTGCAGGGCACGGGCAAGCTCATGGAGCGCAAGGTCAAGGCGCAGGACGTCACCGACCAGGTCGTCGACGTCGAGAGCCGCATCAAGACGATGCGCGCGAGCGTGGAACGCGTGCGGGAGCTGATGGACAAGGCCACCAAGCTGAGCGATGTGGTCGCACTGGAAGGCCAGTTGAGCTCCCGTCAGGCGGACCTGGAGGCGCTGCTGGCGCAGCAGGCGTCGCTCAAGGACCGCACCAGCCTGGCCACGATCACCCTGACGTTCTACGAGAACCCGAAGAAGCAGGCCGAGAAGAAGGACGACGACCCCGGGTTCGTGGATGCGCTGGCGGGCGGCTGGGACGCGTTCGTCACGCTGCTGCGCTGGATTGCCGTCGCCTTCGGCGCGACCCTGCCGTTCCTGGCCGCGGCGGTACTGATCATTCTCGTGTGGCTGCGGTTCGCACGCTCCCGGCTGTCGCGCGGTGCGCGGACGCCGGTGCCGGCGGGAACGGGGTCGGCTGCATCGACGGCGCCTGCGGCTCCGACCACACCCGCTGCTCCCGCAACTCGCCCGGCGGAGGAGAAGGGAGAGGAGCAGGGAGGTGACGCCGCCGAGCGGGAGTGATCCGGTAGCCGGCCGACGGAACCACCGGCCCCGGGGCGGCAGCCGTCCACTGCGACTCCTGCCACCCCGGGGCGTCCGCCTCGCGAACCGGGCGTCCGCCTGCCGCCCCGGCGCCCGGCGTCGTACGGTCGCCTGTGCGGCCTACGGTGCCGCGGTGCGTACGGCAGCGGCGCTTCCCGAGGCAGGTGAGGAGAAGGCGATGCGAGAGCGACTGGTGGTCATCGGCGGAGACGCGGCGGGCATGTCGGCCGCGTCGCAGGCGCGCAGGCTCAAGGGCCCGGACGAGCTGGAGATCATCGCGTTCGAGCGCGGCCACTTCACGTCGTTCTCGGCGTGCGGCATCCCGTACTGGGTCAGCGGCGACGTCCCGGAGCGGGATCGGCTGATCGCGCGTTCGCCGGAGGAGCACCGGGCCCGCGCGATCGACCTGCGGATGCGTACCGAGGTGACCGAGATCGATGTCGCCGGCGGCCGTGTCCGGGCCCGTGATCTGGAGTCCGGCGCCGAGGAGTGGACGGCGTACGACAAACTCGTGATCGCCACGGGGGCCCGGCCGGACCGGCCGCCGCTGCCCGGCATGGACGCGCCCGGGGTCCACGGGGTGCAGACCCTCGACGACGGTCAGGCGCTGCTCGACACCCTGGAGCGGACGGAGGGCCGCCGTGCCGTGGTCGTCGGCGCCGGGTACATCGGCGTGGAGATGGCCGAGGCGATGATGAAGCGCGGTTACGACGTCACGGTCGTCAACCGCGGCCAGGAGCCGATGGCCACGCTCGACCCGGACATGGGCCGTCTCGTCCACGAGGCGATGTCCGGTCTCGGTATCACCATGGTCAACGGTGCCGAGGTCACCAAGGTCCTGACGGACGGTGGGGGTACCTCCCTGCTCGAGCGAAGCCGAGAGCTTGGGGGAGGCCGGGCCCGCGCGGTGGCCACGGACGACGCCGAGTTCCCGGCGGACGTGGTGGTGCTCGGCATCGGCGTACGCCCGGAGACCGGGCTCGCCCGTGCGGCGGGGTTGCCCGTGGGCGAGTACGGCGGTCTGCTCACCGACCTGGCGATGCGGGTGCGCGGCCACGACGACATCTGGGCGGGCGGCGACTGCGTGGAGGTCCTCGACCTCGTCTCCGGCCGCGAGCGCCATATCGCGCTGGGCACGCACGCCAACAAGCACGGGCAGGTCATCGGCTCGAACGTGGGCGGCGGGTACGCCACGTTCCCGGGCGTCGTCGGCACGGCGGTCAGCAAGGTCTGCGACCTGGAGATCGCCCGCACGGGGCTGCGCGAGAAGGACGCGCGGGCGGTCGGGCTGCAGTACGTGACGGTCACCGTCGAGTCGACGAGCCGCGCCGGCTACTACCCCGGCGCGGCCCCCATGACCGTGAAGATGCTGGCCGAACGCCGTACGGGACGGCTCCTCGGCGTCCAGATCGTCGGACGCGAGGGTGCGGCGAAGCGGGTCGACATCGCGGCCGTTGCCCTCACGGCCGCTATGACGGTGGAGCAGATGACCGCGCTGGATCTGGGGTACGCGCCGCCGTTCTCGCCCGTGTGGGATCCGGTGCTGGTCGCTGCACGGAAGGCTTCGGCGGCGGTGCGGGCGGCGGGCGACTGAGGTTTCCCCCAGGTGCTCCGCCCCCAGACCCCCGTCGCCCTTCCGGCTCGTCCTCAATCGCCGGACGGGCTGATTTCGAGGGGCCGGGGCCGGGCAGGGATCGAATGTGGTCATCCCCGTCCATGACGTGAATCCGGCGCGACGCACCCCTTGGGTGACGTACGCGCTGATCGTCGCCAATTTCGTCGTCTTCCTGCTTACGCCGGGAATGGCCGGCTCGCTGACCGGCGGAAGCAGCCTTGCGCAGCTGTGCGAGCTGCGGGCGTTCATGGAGCACTGGGCGGCCGTGCCGCAGGAGCTGATCCACCTGAGGATGCCTCGCGCGGTGCCCACGGGCGAGGTGGGCCTCGGTCCGTCCGGGCCCGGCTGCGTGGTGGGTCCGCCCGACTACGAGAAGTCTCCCCCGCTGTCCGTCCTCACCTCGATGTTCCTGCACGGCAGCTGGCTGCACCTGCTCGGCAACATGCTGTTCCTGTGGGTCTTCGGCAACAACGTCGAGGACCGCCTCGGGCATGTGCGGTACGTGCTGTTCTACCTCGTGTGCGGGTACGCCGCCGGCTATGGATACGCGCTGGTCAACCCCGCTTCCGGCGCCCTGCTGATGGGTGCGTCCGGAGCGGTCGCCGGGGTCCTGGGCGCCTATCTGGTGCTGTATCCGAAGGCGAGGGTGTGGGTGCTGGTGCCGTTCCTGTTCTTCCTGCCGCTGCGGCTGGCCGCCTGGATCGTGCTGGGCCTGTGGTTCGTGCTGCAGGCGGTGTACTCGTACGGCGCGGCGGTCACGCAGGCCGGAACCGTGGCCTATGTGGCCCACGTGGTCGGCTTCCTGGTGGGCACGGTCCTCGCCTGGCCGCTGCGCCGGGGCACTCCGCCGCCGCCTGAGCCGAGCCGCATGCTGTGGGGCAGGCAGGCTCGGCACAACTGGTGACGACCGGCCGACGGGACGCGCCGACGGCAGGGGTCAGCGCGCCGTCTGCGTGTGCACGTACTCCACGAGGCGAGTGAGCGCGTCCGGCTCGGTGGTCGGCAGGACGCCGTGTCCGAGGTTGAACACGTGGCCCTCGAGTCCGGCCGCGGCGTCCAGGACCTCCTGGGTCTTCTTCTCGACGGCCTCGGTCGACGAGAAGAGGACCGCCGGGTCGAGGTTGCCCTGCAGCGCCTTGCCGGGGCCGACCCGGCGGGCGGCCTCGTCGAGCGGGACGCGCCAGTCGACGCCGACGACGTCCGCACCGACCTCGCCCATCAGCCCGAGCAGTTCGCCGGTGCCGACGCCGAAGTGGATGCGCGGCACCCCGTATCCGGCCACCGCGTCGAAGACCTTGCGGGAGGCGGGCATCACCGAGCGCCGGTAGTCGGCGGGCGCGAGGGCGCCCACCCACGAGTCGAAGAGCTGCACGGCCGAGGCGCCCGCCTCGATCTGCACCTTCAGGAACGCCGCGGTGATCTCCGCGAGCCGGTCGAGCAGGTCGGCCCACAGCTGCGGGTCGCCGTACATGAGCGCCTTGGTGTGCTCGTGGTTGCGCGACGGACCGCCCTCGACGAGGTAGCTCGCGAGGGTGAACGGCGCACCCGCGAAACCGATCAGCGGGGTCGCACCGAGCTCGGCGGTGAGCAGGCCGATCGCCTCGGTGACGTAGGAGACGTCCTCGGGGGTGAGGTCCCGCAGCTGCGCGAGGTCCGCGCGCGTCCGGATCGGGCGCTCGACGACCGGGCCGACACCGGGCTTGATGTCGAGGTCGATGCCGATGGCCTTGAGCGGTACGACGATGTCGCTGAAGTAGATCGCGGCGTCAACGCCGTGGCGGCGCACCGGCTGCAGCGTGATCTCGGTGACCAGCTCGGGCCGCATGCACGACTCGAGCATGGGGATGCCCTCGCGGACCTTGCGGTACTCGGGCAGTGAGCGCCCGGCCTGCCGCATGAACCACACCGGCGTGTGCGGCACGGGCTCGCGCCTGCACGCCTTCAGGAAGGCTGATTCCTGGACTCCCTGCACTGCCTCGACGTCGTGGTCGACGTCACCGTGCATGGTCGGCTGCTGGCCCGAGGGGCTGTCGTTGGCACTCACGTCGGAAAGTCTCGCATGCAGCGGACATCGCCTGTTCCCGGGGACGGCGAGCGTAAGGGCACCGCCGGTCGTTCACCCGTATGGGGACTGGCGCGCGGAGTATTCATGGGGGCGTGAACCGGACAGCGGTGGCGCTGCCGGGTGTCTCTCCCTGCACGGAGGCTCGGTTCCCCTTAATCTTCCCCGCATGGCTGCGGCTCAGGGACGACTGTCGGACGACGCTGACGATATGGACGGTACGGAGGGCAACGCGGCGGACTCGGCGACGCTGCCCTTCCGCGCGGCTGTCGACGCGCTGCGGGGTGCACGACTGCGCACGGAGATCGAGATCTCCGCGGCGCGCCCGCCACAGCGCCTGGCGCCCTTCGCCCATGCGCTGGAAGCCGTGGTCGTCGACGGCGACGACGACCTCGCCGACGGGCGGCTCGTCCTGCTGCACGACCCGGCGGGGCACGAGGCGTGGCAGGGCTCGTTCCGGCTGGTCACGCTCGTACGGGCCGAGCTGGAGCCGGAAATAGCGGCTGATCCGCTGCTGCCCGAGGTCTGCTGGTCGTGGCTGACGGGCGCGCTGACGACGCGCGGGCTGTCGTTCGGGGAGCCGAGCGGCACCGTCACGCGCGCGGGATCGCACTACTTCGGCGCGCTCGCCGAGCGTCCGCCGGCGTCGCAGATCGAGATCCGGGCCTCCTGGACGCCGCGCGAGGGCCTCGGCGGGGTCCCGGACACGGCAGCGCATCTCGCCGCATGGTGCGACCTGCTGTGCCAGGTGGCCGGGCTGCCACCGGCCGGTCCCGGCGATGCGTCGGTGGTCTCGCTGCCGCAGCGGCGGGGCCCGCAGACGCGCTGAGACCGGCATCGAGGCGGGGGGCTTCGGCCGCGTCCGTACGCCCTGAGAGCAGCGCCCCAAGGTCCCTCCGAGGGATCCCCACCGAAGGGTCCACCCAGGGGGCGCCCACTCCAAGGGGTGCATTTTCGGACGCGTACGGACACGCCGCGGCCCGACTCGGGCGCGCAGCGATGGAACTCGACGGATTGCGACCTGGTTCGGTTCGATTCGATGTCTCACATGATCGCTCGCATGTCTGAATTGCACGAATTGTTACTCACCAAATCGTGATCTTTCTCTAAAGGCGGACGGGTTTGGTGCCGAAGAGGTCTGTGACCTTGAAAGCACGGTTCGTCCCGGCTTCATCCCCGAGCCGGTTCCGTCCCGCACCCCCAGGAGGCCTGGTGTCCGTTCTCCTCGAGCAGCCCGCAAGCCTGGTCGCCTACCGCCCGAACAAGCCGACCGCCATGGTGGTCGTGGCCGACCCGCGCGTACGCTCCACAGTCACCCGTCATCTGTGGGCGCTCGGAGTCCGCGACGTCATCGAGGCGTCGTCCATCGCGGAGGCCCGCCCCAGGATCGGCAACCCGCGCGACATCTGCGTCGCCGACGTCCACCTCCCCGACGGCAGCGGGCTCACCCTGCTGTCCGAGACCCGAGCCGCCGGCTGGCCCAACGGGCTGGCCCTCTCCGCCGCCGACGACATCGGCGCCGTACGCAACGCCCTCGCGGGCGGTGTGAAGGGCTACGTCGTCACCGGCACCCGTACGAACGTGGGTCTTCCCACCCGCCCCGGCGCCGCACCCATCGGTTCGGCCGCCGCCCGTATGCACCGCCGCCCCCCGGGCGCCCCGAGCCACCCGGGCGGCTACCGCGAACTGTCCGGCCGCGAGGTCGAGGTGCTCCGGCTGGTGGCCGAAGGCCAGTCCAACAAGGCCATCGGCGTCTCGATGGGCTTGTCGGCGCTGACCGTCAAGAGCCACCTCGCCCGCATCGCCCGCAAGCTCGGCACCGGCGACCGTGCAGGCATGGTCGCCGTGGCCCTGCGCACCGGAATCATCCACTGACCGGAAACTTCACCGACCTGACTGGTTTACGTCCCTCCCGCGCCCGCCGACGGAACGTTCCGACGACGGGCGCTGTGCATGCACAGATACCCTTGACAGGTGACCGACGCCCAAGAGACCGCAGCAGCCAGTTCACTGCGAACCACCGGGGGCGCCCCTCCGGATCACGGCGTCGCAGGCCTCGTAGTCGACGGGACGCCGATCCCGTTGCTCGAGCCGCGTGACGGCATGCCCCCGGTGGTCGCCGACGAAGCGACCCTCGCCGAGGTGATCGCGGCTTTCGCCGACGGCACCGGACCCGTCGCCGTCGACGCCGAGCGCGCCTCCGGCTACCGCTACGGACAGCGGGCCTACCTCGTGCAGCTGCGCCGTGAAGGCGCCGGTACCGCGCTCATCGACCCCATCGCCTGCCCGGACCTCTCGGGCCTCGGGGCGGCGCTCTCCGACACGGAGTGGGTGCTGCACGCCGCCACCCAGGACCTCCCGTGCCTGCGCGAAATAGGCACGATCCCCACGCGTCTCTTCGACACCGAGCTGGCCGGCCGCCTCGCGGGCTTCCCGCGGGTCGGCCTCGGCGCGATGGTCGAGGGCGTCCTGGGCTACGTACTGGAGAAGGGCCACTCCGCCGTCGACTGGTCGACGCGGCCGCTGCCCGATCCCTGGCTGCGCTACGCCGCCCTCGACGTCGAGCTGCTCGTCGACCTCCGCGACGCGCTGGAGAAGGAGCTCGACCGGCAGGGCAAGCTGGAGTGGGCCCAGCAGGAGTTCGACGCCATCGTCTCGGCGCCGCCCGCGGCGCCGCGCAAGGACCCCTGGCGCCGCACCTCCGGCATGCACAAGGTGCGCCGCCGCCGGCAGATGGCGGTCGTACGGGAGATGTGGAACACCCGGGACCGGATCGCGCAGCGGCGCGACGTGTCGCCCGGGAAGGTGCTGAGCGACACGGCGATCGTCGAGGCGGCGCTCGCCATGCCCCCGAACGTCCATGCCCTGGCCGGGCTGAACGGGTTCGGGCACCGCACGGGGCGGCGCCAGCTGGAGCAGTGGCAGGCCGCGGTGGACCGCGCCAGGGCGCTGCCCGACTCGTCCCTGCCGCAGCCGGGTCAGCCCGTGACCGGGCCGCCGCCGCCGCGCGCCTGGGCGGACAAGGACCCGGCCGCGGCCGCGCGTCTGTCCGCGGCCCGGGCCGCGGTCTCGGCGCTTGCCGAGCAGCTGAACATGCCTCAGGAGAACCTGATCACTCCGGACACGGTTCGGAGGGTGTGCTGGGAGCCGCCCGTCTCGCCGTCCGCGGCCTCGGTCGCCGAGGCCCTGGCCGGGTACGGGGCGCGCCCCTGGCAGATCGAACAGGTCACGCCGGTTCTGGTGGCGGCTCTGAAGGCCACGTAGGGCTGACGGACCGCTGCGGGGTTTCCCCTCGCGGGCCCCAGTAAGCGACGCAGCGTACGCCGTGGGGTTGTGCCCACCCTCCCCCAGCTACCGCTGGGAGGTGCCCCCAGCCCTGCGGAACGCCTGCCCACAACGGTATCGGCGCGCCTGCCCACAAGGGTGGCGGCGCGGCTGCCCACACGGCGCGGCCCCGACCCACCCACCGGCAGGTGGCCCAAACCGGCAGGGTAACCACGGGAACAAACCGGGAATGAGGCCGTATAGCACTCGTAATACCGAAAGGGCAGCTGTGGGGATGCGCGAGGAGAGAGACCGCACCCGACGCCAGGCCGCATTCGATGTGGCGGATGCCTCGATACTGCTGCTCGACGCCGGGGGCGTGGTGCTCAGCTGCAGCGGGAACACGGGACAGCTCCTCGGCTACCCGCAGGACGGCCTCGTGGGCAGCAGCGTCACCTCACTCCTGACCGACGAGGACGCGGCACGGCTTCCGGCCGTCACCGAACGGTGCCGGCAGGACGGCGGGTGGAGCGGCCTGCTGTCGGCACGGCACCGGGACGGCCGACCGGTCAGGCTGATGGTGCGGATGATCCCCGTACAGGAGACCGGCGGATGTGCGCGCTGGATCGTCCTGGCCGGGGACATGACCGGCGCCCAGGGCTGGGACATGAGCCGCCACCTGCTGGAGCGGATCGCCTCGCAGTCGCCCATGGGCATCGCCGTCGTGGACACGGACCTGCGGTACGTGTGGTCGAACACCGCCCTGGAGAAGTTCGGCGGAGGACCACCGCAGCGGCGGCTCGGGCGCCGGCTCGGCGACATCCAGCCCGACCTGGACGTGCAGGCGATCGAGGCGCGGATGCGCCGGGTGCTCGAGACCGGTGAACCGGTGATCGGTTACGAGCACGTGGGCCGGCTGCGGGCGGCCCCGCACCGGGAGGCCGCCCACTCGATGTCGTTCATCCGGCTCGAGGACGACCACGGCCACCCGGTGGGCGTGTACTACACGGTCACGGACATCACGGACCGCTACCGCGCGCGGCAGCGCCTGGCCCTGCTCGACCGGGCGGCCGAGCACATCGGGCGCACGCTCGACGTCGTGCAGACCGGACAGGAGCTCGCCGACTCCGCGGTGCCGGAGCTCGCCGACTTCGTCGCCGTCGACCTGCTGGAGTCCATGCTCAAGGGGGCCGAGCCCGCGCACCGCCCCCTCGACGACCCGGAGGTCGTCCCGCTGCGCCGCGTCGGCCACCAGTCCGTGCGCCCGGGGAACCCGGAGGCGGTCGTCGAGATCGGAGGCGTGGCCCGCTACCACGCCGGTTCGCCGCCCGTAGAGTGCCTGACCAGCGGCAAGTCGTGGCGCGAGGAGCGTCTGGACCCGCTGGCCAGGGAATGGGCCACCGACATCCCCGGCGGCCGGGCAGCCACGTTCCTCGACCTCGGGCTGCACAGCGTGATGATCGTGCCGATCCGCGCCCGCGGCATCACCCTGGGCATCACGACGTTCTTCCGGCGCCAGACGCAGGAGCAGTTCGAGGCCGACGACCTCAGTCTCGCCGAGGAGTTCGTCGCCCGTGCGGCCGTGTGCCTCGACAACGCCCGCCGCTACACCCGGGAGCGCGACGCGGCCCTCGTACTGCAGCGGAACCTGCTGCCGCACGGTGCCCCCGATCAGGAGGCCGTCGACGTGGCCACCTGCTACCGGCCCGCCGACGAGCTGACCGGCCTCGCAGGCGACTGGTTCGACCTCATCCCGCTGTCGAGCACACGGGTGGCCCTGGTGGTGGGCGAGGTGGTCGGCCACGGCATCGAGGGGGCGGCCGCGATGGGGCGGCTGCGCACCGCCGTACAGACCCTCGCCGATCTCGATCTGCCGCCCGACGAGGTGCTGGCCCACCTGGACGACCTGATCTGCCGAGGGGCGCGGGAGGCGGCATCGGGCCAGGGCGCCCCCGCGGGAGGCGCCCACACCGTGGGGACGAGCTGTCTGTACGCGGTCTACGACCCGGTGAGCGGGGACTGCGTCATGGCGAGCGCCGGCCATCTTCCGCCCGCGATCCTGGCACCCGACGGCACGGTCACGTTCCCCGAACTGCCGCTCGGTCCGGCGCTGGGCGTGGGCGGCCTGCCCTTCGAGTGCGCCGAGTTCAACCTGCCGGAGGGCAGCGTGCTCGCGCTGCACACCGACGGCCTGGTGGCGACGCACGCACACGAGGGCACGGTCCCCGACGCAGAAGCGGGCCGGGAGCGGCTGCGCCGTGCACTGGAGGCGCACCACCTGCCGCTGGACAACCTGTGCCGGACGATCGTGGACGACCTCGTGCCCTCGCAACCGCACGACGACGCGGCCCTGCTGATGGCGAGGACCCGCCGCATAGGCGCCGACCGGGTGGCCTCCTGGGAGCTGCCCGCGGACCCGGCCGTCGTCGCCCAGGCCCGTCAGATGACCACCCGGCAACTGGCCGCATGGAGTCTGGAGGAACTGACCTTCACCATGGAGCTCATCGTGAGCGAGCTCGTCACCAACGCGATCCGGCACGCCTCGGGTCCGCTCCGGCTGCGCCTGATCATGGAACGGGCCCTGATCTGCGAGGTCTCCGACACCGGCAGCAGCGCTCCGCACCTGCGCCATCCGCGGACGACCGACGAGGGCGGCCGTGGGCTGTTCCTGGTCTCGCAGCTCACCCGACGCTGGGGCACCCGCTACACCACGAGCGGCAAGATCATCTGGGCGGAGCAGCCGCTGACCGAGTCGCCGGCGTAACCGCCGCCGTCGTGTGACCTTCGCCGCTCCGGGCGGGGGGACTGGGCAGCATGGTTACCCGCAAGTAGCATGATGAGGTGAGCGCGCGCTCAGTGGCGTGCGCCCCGCAGCAGTGCCATCCCGCACCCTGGAGGAGAGCCATCGTGCCTCGTACCGTCAGGGACGTCGTCTTCGTCGACGGCGTCCGCACCCCGTTCGGCAAGGCGGGCCCGAAGGGCATCTACCACGAGACCCGCGCGGACGACCTCGTCGTGAAGGCCATCCGGGAGCTGCTGCGCCGCAACCCCGGCCTCGACCCGGCCAAGATCGACGAGGTCGCCATCGCCGCGACCACGCAGATCGGCGACCAGGGCCTGACCCTCGGGCGCACCGCGGGCATCCTCGCGGGGCTGCCGCAGTCCGTGCCCGGCTACTCCATCGACCGCATGTGCGCGGGCGCCCTGACCGCCGTCACGACCACCGCGGGCTCCATCGCCTTCGGCGCGTACGACGCCGTCATCGCCGGTGGTGTCGAGCACATGGGCCGCCACCCGATGGGCGAGGGCGTCGACCCGAACCCGCGGTTCGTGTCGGAAAAGCTCGTCGACGAGTCGGCCCTGTTCATGGGCATGACCGCGGAGAACCTGCACGACCGCTACCCGGGCATCACCAAGCAGCGCGCCGACGAGTACGCCGTGCGCTCGCAGGAGAAGGCCGCGAAGGCGTACGCCAACGGCAAGATCCAGGCCGACCTGGTGCCGATCTCCGTACGCCGTACCAACGCCGAGGCGGGCGAGACCGGCTGGGGCCTGGTCACCGCCGACGAGCCGATGCGCCCGGGCACCACCCTGGAGAACCTGGCCGGTCTGAAGACCCCGTTCCGTGTCCACGGCCGGGTCACCGCCGGCAACGCGGCCGGTCTGAACGACGGCGCGACGGCCTCGATCATCGCGTCCGAGGACTTCGCCCGCGAGAACAACCTCCCGGTCAAGATGCGCCTGGTCTCGTACGCCTTCGCGGGCGTCGAGCCCGAGGTGATGGGCTACGGCCCGATCCCGGCGACCGAGAAGGCCCTCGCCAAGGCGGGCCTGTCGATCGAGGACATCAACCTCTTCGAGATCAACGAGGCGTTCGCCGTCCAGGTCCTGGCCTTCCTCGACCACTACGGCATCGCGGACGACGACGAGCGCGTCAACCAGTACGGCGGCGCCATCGCGTTCGGCCACCCGCTGGCCTCCTCCGGCGTCCGTCTGATGACGCAGCTGGCCCGCCAGTTCGAGGAGCAGCCGCAGGTCCGCTACGGCCTCACCACCATGTGCGTCGGCTTCGGCATGGGCGCGACGGTCATCTGGGAGAACCCGCACTTCGAGGGGGACAAGTGAGCACCACCGCTGAACTGTTGAAGGGTGCGGCCGAGCTGTTCCCGGACGAGGTCGTGACCAAGGCGCACGTACGCCACCTCGACCTGCCGAAGGGCGCGGGCCGCTTCGCCCTCATCACCCTCGACAACGGCTTCGACCACACCAAGCCGAACACCTTCGGCCCGGCGGGTCTCGCGAACCTCAACGCCGCGATCGACCAGGTCGAGAAGGAGGCCGCGGACGGCGAGATCGTCGGCGTCGGTGTCACCGGCAAGCCGTTCATCTTCGCGGTCGGCGCCGACCTCAAGGGCGTCGAGGAGCTGAAGAGGCACGAGGACGCGCTGGCCATCGGCAAGGGCGGCCACGACGTCTTCAAGCGCCTGTCGGCTCTCGCCGTCCCCACGTTCGCGTACTACAACGGCGCGGCGATGGGCGGCGGTGTCGAGGTCGGTCTGCACTGCGGCTACCGCACCGTCTCGAAGGCGCTGCCCGCCTTCTCGCTGCCCGAGGTCTTCCTCGGCCTGGTCCCCGGCTGGGGCGGCTGCACCCTGCTGCCGAACCTGATCGGCGCGGACCGCGCGGTCTCGGTCATCATCGAGAACTCGCTCAACCAGAACAGGCAGCTCAAGGGCAAGCAGGTCTTCGAACTCGGCATCGCCGACGCGATCTTCGAGGGCGCGGACTTCCTGGAGCAGTCGCTGCTGTGGACCGCCGACGTCCTCAAGGGCGACGTCGAGGTCGTACGTCCCGTCATCGACCGCGGCGAGGCCTGGGACCAGGCCGTGGCGCGCGGCAAGTTCATCGCCGACAGCAAGGTGCACGGTGCTGCCCCGGCCGCGTACCGCGCCCTGGACATCATCTCCGCGGCCAAGAACGGCGACCTGCAGCAGGGTTACGACGCCGAGGACCAGGCCCTCGCGGACCTGATCATGAGCGGCGAGCTGCGCGCCGGCCTCTACGCCTTCAACCTCGTCCAGAAGCGCGGCAAGCGCCCGGCGGGTGCGCCGGACAAGAGCCTGGCGCGCCCGGTGACGAAGGTCGGCGTGGTCGGTGCGGGCCTGATGGCCTCTCAGCTGGCCCTGCTCTTCCTGCGCCGCCTCGAGGTGCCGGTCGTCCTGACCGACATCGACCAGGCGCGCGTCGACAAGGGTGTGGGCTACGTCCACGCCGAGATCGACAAGCTGCTCGGCAAGGGCCGCATCAACCAGGACAAGGCGAACCGTCTGAAGGCGCTGGTCTCCGGTGTCCTGGACAAGGCGGAGGGCTTCTCCGACGCCGACTTCATCATCGAGGCGGTCTTCGAGGAGATCGGCGTCAAGCAGCAGGTGTTCGCGGAGGTCGAGGCTGTCGCCCCGGCGCACGCGATCCTGGCGACCAACACCTCGTCCCTGTCGGTGTCGGAGATGGCCTCGAAGCTGCAGCACCCCGAGCGGGTCGTCGGCTTCCACTTCTTCAACCCGGTCGCGATCCTGCCGCTGCTCGAGATCGTGCGCGGCGAGAAGACGGACGACGCGTCGCTGGCCACGGCCTTCGGCGTCGCCAAGAAGCTGAAGAAGATGGCGGTTCTGGTAAAGGACGCCCCGGCGTTCGTCGTGAACCGCATCCTCACCCGCTTCATGGGCGAGGTCCAGAACGTCATCGACGAGGGCACCCCGGTCGAGGTCGCGGAGAAGGGGGTCGAGCCGCTGGGCCTGCCGATGTCCCCGCTGGTCCTCCTCGAACTGGTCGGCCCGGCGATCGGCCTGCACGTCTCGGAGACCCTCCACGGCGCGTTCCCGGACCGCTTCAAGGTCTCCCCGAACCTCAAGGCGGTCGTCGAGGCGGGCAAGCGCGGCTTCTACGTCTACGACAGCGGCAAGCCGGAGCTCGACCCCGAGGTCGCCGCACTCCTCAAGCAGGGCGACACCGTCCTGACGGAGGAGCAGGTGCGCGCCCGCGTGCTCGACGCCGTCGCCCAGGAGATCGGCCTGATGCTCGACGAGGGCGTCGTGGCGGAGGCCCAGGACATCGACCTGTGCCTGATCACGGGTGCGGGCTGGCCGTTCCATCTGGGTGGGATCACGCCTTACCTGGACCGGGAGGGCGTCTCGGAGCGGGTCAACGGGAAGCGGTTCCTGGAGCTCGGAGTGGCTTCGGTTCCGGCGTAGCAGTCGTACGCCCGGTATGTGAAGAGGGCCTCCGCCGTCGGCGGAGGCCCTCTGTCGTGCGCGTCCTCAGTAGTTCCCGCCGTAGTACGGGGTCGCCGTCGCCCCGGCCGAGGCGTTCATGACGGCGAAGGGAATCTGGGTCACCGGGGACTCGGCACCGGAGGCGTCCACGGCGAAGACGTCTACGACGTGCATGCCCGCCGCCCAGGCCCAGCCCGAGTCCCACGACCAACTGCCGGTCGGGGCGACCACGACGCCACCCAACAGCACGCCGTTCTCCCGGAATCCCACCTGTGCGGCGCCCGTGGCGGCCCCGGTGAAGACCACCCGGGAGTCCATCACCTGCTCGTGGGCCACGGGTTCCAGCACCACCGGCGCGGCCGCGCTCTGCCCGACCGTCGACAGCACGGGCCCGCGGCCCATGCCCGGCATCCCGGAGCCCGCCGGGACGGGTGCCCCGCTCGGGCTGTCGACCGCCGTGAAATGCACCTCGGTGCGTTCGGTCTGGAATCCCGCCGCGTCCACCGCGTAGATCTTCACAGGGTGCTTGCCCTTGCTCCAGGCCCTGCCCAGCTCCCAGGACCAGCTGCCGTCGGCCGCGACATCGGTCTGCCCCAGGTACTTGCCGTGCTCCCAGACGATCACGCGGAGGGCTCCCCGGGCATAGCCCGTGAACCGTACGGCGTCCCTGCGTACCTCCTCCTGGAACGACGGTGCCGTCACCACGGGCGGCGGGAACTCCGCACCCCTCACCACCGAGGTGGAAGCGAGATAGGAGTTGATGGCCGACGGGTCGCGGTCGGGCTCCTCGTAGCCGTTGCGGACGTAGCCCAGGCGCGGTGGGGTGCCGTCGGCCAGGAGGTTCACGATGCCCATGAGGGCGGGGACGTTGCGCCGGGTGACCTGCGTGTGGTCGGTGATGAACGGGGACTCGCTGTATATGAAGTTGAAGTTCTCGTACCGCTGGAAGAGGCCCAGGAAGGGCTCCACCTGCTCCTTGTACTGCTCGTCCTGGGGCGAGGAGAGGAGGTAGATGTTGGCGCCGCGGTTGGACTCCGACCGGACCAGGTCGGGCAGGATCGCGTCCACGATCCGCACGTTCTCCTCCGGGACTCCCTCACCCAGCATGAACCGGGCCACCTTCGGGTGGATCTTGTTCACATACGTCCCGACCAGGAACTGGGGCACGATGGAGACGATGTTCCGGAAGCCGTAGCGCAGCCCGAAGTACAGGGCCGCACTACCGCCCTTCGAACCACCCCACATGGTGACGTCGTCCGGGGTGAGCTCCAGGGACTTCATGACGTTGAAGATGAGCCCGGCGACGGATGTCTCCAGAGAGAAGTCCATCTCCTTGCACAGGTAGTAGCTGTTCATTCCGTCGAACCGGTCACGGATCCACAGAATGTTGGCCCTGACGTTGTCGAAGACGCCGTTCGACCATCCGTAGTCGTGAGGCGCCGAGAAATTGGCGAAGACCACGACCAGATGGCGGTTGCCGTTCTTGGCATGGGCGAACCGGTACTCGACGGGAAACGTTCCTGAAGCCTCGATCCCACTGAGCAGCTGCCGCCCGTTCGAGGGTGCTTTGGACATGTACGGACTCCACTCCCAGATGTGCTTCGAGGACAGGCGGGCTCAGTACCCGGCGGGTGCCGCACCGGCCGGGGCGTTCATGACGGTGAAGGGCACGGATGCGGCCGGGGACTCGCCGCCCGCCGCGTCCACCGCGAAGACCTCGACGGTGTGCATACCCTCGGCCCAGGGCCAGCCCGGGTCCCAGGACCAACGGCCCTCGGGGGCGACCGCGCACGCCCCGAGGAAGACCCCGTTCTCCCTGAACCCCACCTGCGCGGCGCCCCTGGCGGCGCCCGTGAAGCCGACCCTCGCCCCCCGCACCTGCTGGTACGCCGTCGGCATCTGCACCACCGGCGCCGGGAGTGCGCCCGGCACCCGCTGACCCGCGAACCCCGGCCCGCCGGCATGCAACGCGCGGGCTTCCGCGCCCGAGTGCACCGGGGCGTGCTCCGACACCGTGAACCGGGCGTCGGCGCGCTCGGACTGGTAGCCGTTGGCATCGACCGCGAAGAGCCTCACCATGTGCTCGCCCGTGCTCCACGGCTTGTCCCGCTCCCAGGTCCAGCCGCCGTCGCCGCCGACGGGAGCCGACGCCAGGTACTTGCCGTTCTCCCAGATGCTCACGCGGACGGCTCCGGGCGCCCAGCCCGCGAAGCGGACGGCTGCGGCGGGCAGCAAGGTGTGCTCCGTGGGCATGGTCACAACCGGAGCGGCGAACGACTCCTGCAGCACTGACGTGGACTTGAGGTAGGCCGAGATGCCCGACTTGTCAGCTTCGGGTTCCTCATAGCCGTGGCGGGCGAGACCGAGACGGGGAGCGATTCCCTCGACGAGCAGGTAGGCGATACCCAGGAGAGGGGGCGTGTTGCGCTGGGTCACCTTGCCGTGTCCCGTGATGAACGGGGACTCGCTGAAGATGAAGTTGAAGTTCTTGTACCGCTGCAGCAGCCCGAGGAACGGCTCCACCTGGGTGCTGTACTGCTCGTCCTGCGGCGAGGACACCACGTAGATGTTCGCGTCCGGGTTCGCCCCCGACGCCAGCAGGTCGGGCAGGATCGCGTCGAGGACGCCGACATTGCCGTCCGGCATCGCCTCGCCCAGCATGTGCCGGCCGGTGTCCGGATAGACGTCGCGCACGAACGTTCCGATCCGCAGCTGCGGAACGCTGGCGACGATGTTCCGGAATCCGTACCTCAGGCCGAAGTAGAGCGCCGCGCTGCCGCCTTTCGAGCTGCCCCACAGCGTGACGTCGCCGGGAGTCAGGCCGAGGGCCTTCATCACCTTCGATATGAGCCCGATCACGGACCTCTCGACGGCGAAGTCCATGTCCTTGCACAGGTAGTACGTGTTCCTGCCGTCGAACCGGTCGCGGATCCAGAGGATGTTCGACCGGAGGCCGTCGAGGACACCGGTGGCCCACCCGTAGTCGTCCGGAGCGTAGATGTTGGCGAAGACGACCGTCAGGTGCCGGTTACCGCTCCTTGAGTGGGCAAACCGGTACTCGACGGGGTAGCCGCCGGAGGCGTCTATCCCCTGGACCACGTGGCGGCCCTTCGCGGATGCTTCAGACATGGTGCGGTTCCACTCTCATCAGGTGCTTCGAAGTCGGGCGGGTGCTGTACCCCCGGTGGGACGAATGTCCGAGACAGGTTGATACGTCGGCACATTGGTGCACAGTCAGCCGATAGGACATCATGTCGGGATGCTGCTGATGCCTACTCAGTCGGCGTCCGGATGGCGCAGGCACCGAGGACTCAGGTTCGTGGTCGCTGTACTCGCCCTGCTGGGACTCGCCTCCGCGGTGTCCGTGACACAGTCCGTCGTGTCGGACCGTTCGGTCGCCGCGGCACGGGAGGTGACCGTGGCGACCTGGAACATGTGCGGCGTACAACAGTGGGGCTGCGCCGAAACCGGCAGCAGGAGCGAGAAGAAGCGTCAGCTGAAGCGGCTCGCCACCCGGGCAGGAGCCCGGGTGATCCTGGTACAGGAGGCCTGCGCCGCCGACCTGAAGGCGACGCGCAAGGCTCTCGGATCGTCCTGGCGCAGCTCCTTCAAGGCCTACAAGTGGCGTGACCGCAACGGGCGCAAGAGCACCGTGCAGTGCGCCGCGCGTGGTCAGGGCGCGGCAGGGTTCGGCATTCTCTCGGACTCCGCGGTGTCCGAGGTGACCGCGGTGGCCTCGCAGCAGCCCACCGTCGGACTGCAGCGCGGCATTCTCTGCGCCACGGTGGCCGCGCACCGCCTGCGGATCTGCAACGCTCACCTCAGCCCGCCGGGCAGCGATACGGCCCATCCGGACTGGGACTTCCGCGACGACCAACTGAAGGCACTGGTGGGCGCCGCGTCCGGCCGGCGCACGGTCTACGGCGGCGACATGAACGTGGATCCGCCGGAAGACGGCAGCCCCTCCGCCTGGGTATGGCCGGCAGGCCCGTACACCGCATATCGGGAGTGCGACCAGTCGTCCGCATCCTCGCGCTCGGGCCGTCCTACCCATTCTTCCGGTCACAAGCTGGACTACCTGTTCACCAGGTTGCCGAGGTCCGGATGCGACGTGCGGGACACCGGCGCGTCGGACCACCGGGCCCTGCTGATCAGGGTGCGGACGGCATGAGCGGGCATCAGACGATCACGCCCTCGTAGGTCCGGCCGTCGGAGGTCCGGGCTGCGGACGGCGAAGCCGGTAGTTCGAAGCGTGCCGGTTGCAGCCCCGCGTGGGGGCGGCGCTGTTGCTCGCCCTGCCGGGGCTGGTACGGCTGTGCATCGCCGGTCGCGTACGGCTGCCGAGGCGGGTATGGCTGCTCCTGCCCGGGCGGGCCCGGCTGTACGGGCACGGCACCCAGGAGGCGGCCGTTTGCCGAGGCCGGTTGCGCCTGTGCGGGTTGCCGCTGCTGACCCTGGGGAGCGAACCATTGCTGGGCCCGCCACTGGATCGGCGTGAGGGCGCGCACGGCATGCCGGGTGTCCACCGTGCCGACAGCCGGGGCCTTCGCGTCCTCGGGTGCCAGGTCCCCGCCCTCGATCAGCAGCCGGTCCGCGAGCCGGGCGGAAGCGAAGCCGTCGTCCAGATCGCAGAACTCGCCCTGGAACCAGCGGTAGCGCTCGGCGTAGGCCTCCTGGATGCGGTCGATGTCGCGGATGGCGGACACCAGATCCTGCGACGTGTACACCAGAGGGCCCGGCGCGCTGCGCTCGAAGTCGAAGTAGAAGCCACGCAACGTGTCGCGGTAGTGGTCCAGGTCGTAGGTGAAGAAGAGGATCGGGCGGCCGGTGTTGACGTAGTCGAACATGAGGGACGAGTAGTCCGTGATCATCACGTCGGTGATCAGGGACAGGTCGGCCATGTCCGGGTAGTCGGAGACGTCGAAGACGAATCCGTCGCCCGCCCCCGGCACCGGGTCCACCACGTTGGGGTGGCGGCGGACCATGAGGACGTGGTCGGCGCCCAGGCGTGCGCGCGCGTCGTCCAGGTCGATGCGGAAGTCGAACTTGTACTTGCCGGGCGCGTAGAACTGGTCGTCGCGCCATGTGGGGGCGTACATGATGATCCGCTTACCCTCGGGCAGGCCGATGCGGCGGCGGATCTCCTGCTCGCGCCGCTCCATGCCGGGGCGGCGCAGGATGTCGTTGCGCGGGTAGCCGCACTCGACCATCTCGCCCGGGAAGCCGAAGGCTCGCTTCAGGATCGGGGTGGAGAAGCTGTTGGGCGAGACCAGCATGTCCCAGTTCTGCACCTCCTTCTCGACCCGCTCCAGGTAGCGCTGGTCGGCGAAGTGGATGGCCTCGATGTCGTGGCCGATCTTCTTCAGCGGGGTGCCGTGCCAGGTCTGCACGACGATCTGCCCGTCGCGCTTCTGGAACCAGTCGGGAAGGTGGTTGTTGGCGATGACGTACCGGCTTCGGGCCAGCGCCTCGTACCACTCCGGCGACCACATGCGCACCGGGGTCGCCGTCTGCGGCACCTCCACCTGGTCGTCTCGCACCACCCACAGGTGTTCCAGGTCCACACCGCGGCGCACCAGTTCCTCGTGCAGGGCGCGGGGGCTGTCCGAGTACTGGGTGCCCTTGAAGGCGTCGAAGAGGATCGCGGGGCGGACCTTCTTGCGGCGGGCCGCCGGGTATGCCTTGGTGCGCAGCAGCTTCTGGCGGTACGGGCCACGCGCGTAGTCCGGCATGGCGGAGTGGACCAGGAGGGAGATCCGGTCGTAGGCCTCGGCCTGGAGCTCGTACCGGCGCTCGTTCTCCTCATACTCCTCTGGGAAAGCGCTGATCAGGTCCTGCTCGATCTTGATCATCAGGTCCTCGAGGCGGTCCTCGCGAGCGACTGCCGAGAGGTCCTGGCGGCGCAGGAAGAAGTCCCAGCGGCCGGCCGCGAGCGGGATGCCGCCGGCAAGCGTCCGCATGGCCGCAGGCGTCAACACGCAACGGAACTCGTTGCCGTTCCAGGCGAGTGGGAGGGCACGCTCGGCGCCGTGAGCACGCGAACGCACCACCATGTGCGCCGCCCGGTACTCCGCGACCGAGAGCCGGTCGGCGGCCTTGTAACGGCCGATGATCTCCAGCGATCCGTCCTCCCCCCAGGCGAACCGGGTGACGGTGGGCAGGGTGGCGCGCTCGAACAGGACCAGGTATCCGGAGCCGTTCCGGTGCACCACGACCTCGCGGTCGCCCTCGCGTGTCTGGAGGGACGCCGGCATGCGGTAGTGCCCGTCCGGCGTCTCCTCGGCCATGACGGGGTACATGGTCATCTTGCGGCCCTCGACATGGAAGGTGGTCTTCCAGCCGTTGCTGCCCATGCTCCAGGACTGCGGGATCTCGGCACCGTCCCGCGCCTCCGTACGAAATCCAGGCACCAGTTCACGCAGGGGGAGACGGGTGACCCAGGTACACCAGCCGTCGCCGCCGGGGGTGAAGCGCACCCAGGCGTCGTGGCGCCCCGCCCCGCTCATACTGGCGACCCGGAGCTTGCCCCATTCAGGCACCTTGGGGCCGAGGTAGACGCCCCCCAGTTCGAGCTGGTCGCCCACCACCCGGTGGCGGGTGATGCGGCAGCGCACGGTCTCCACGCGTAGCTTGAGCTTGCCCTGGAGGAAGAGCGGCAGGATCCGGGTGTTCTTGTCGACATAGCGGTACGGCGGGTTGGCTGCCGTACCGGCGCTTCCCCGGTCGAGGCCCCGGTAGCGGAACAAGCCCCGGCTGAGCACGCCCGCGGCGACGTCCCAGGTGCCCTCGACCCACTCCCCCTTGCGCTTGAGGCGCGTGGTGTCGATCCGGGCCTCGAAGCCGGCCCAGTCGTAGCAGTAGCGGTTCTGGTTGGAGTGCTCGGTGGCCTGGGGCGCATAGGTGGTCTTCGCCTGAGTGATCACCATCCGCCCCTGCTTCTTGTTCCGCAGGGCGAGAGCCTTCACGGACATGTGCTTTTTGTGCACATTGATGAACCGGACGTATGCGGCACCGGTGAGGACTAGCCACTCGGACTTCCACTGCGCGCCGCTCACCGAGCCGTGCAGTGAGAACTCCTTGTCGAGACGGTAGGCCTTCTTGTCGATACCGACCTGACGGTCCCCCAGATAAGGGTAGTTGAGGTAACGACGAAGGCGTCTCTGCACGGGCATCGGCCCGCCACGTCTCTCGAACTCGATGACATTGAGCAGTTCGTCGAGTCGCCACTCACGAACGAGCAGCCACTTAACGCGGGCATCGGCCGGAAGTTCGTCGATGATGTCGGGGTCGGCCTCGTCCAGGAACTGGTTGGCCCACTCCATGAACGCGTCCTGGTATTCCTCGTCGGCGTCCGGCAGCACCTTCAGGTGCAGCAGCAGATCGGACTTGAGGCAGGCGAGGTCGTACTTGCGCTTGCTCTCGACATAGGTACGCGAGCGCCGCTCGGCGAGGAAGCGGCTCACGGACTGCACGGCCGCGACCCGGTCCCGGAGGTTGCTCAGCTCGGTGTGGCGCTGGGTGATGGACGGAGCTGCGCCCCCCTCCCTGCGGCGCCAGAAGTACACGATGTCCGTGATCACATCGACCTTGGTGGCCCGGAAGTGAGCGAACATGTTCACCCAGGAGTCCTCATAGAGAACACCCTCGGGGAACTCGATGTAGTGGTAGTCCCAGAAGGACCGCCGGAACACCTTGTTCCAGACGGTTCTGTCGTAGATGAGCGCATCGAACTTGGTGATGTGTGTGCCACGCCGATTGCGCTGCATGGGGCCCTTGTGCAGCGGAGACTGCCACTTCTTCGTGGAGTTCATCATCTGCACGTTGCCCGAGACGAAGTCCGAGCCCGACTCCTCGACGGTTCGGATCAGGAGCTCGTACGCGTACTCGGGGATGACGTCGTCCCCGTCGACGAAGGCAAGGAATTCACCTTCGGGATGCATGGCGCGGATGCCGACATTCCGGGCCTGGCCAGGCCCATGGGCTTCCTGCCTGATCATCCGGAAACGCGGGTCGCGGGCGCAGAAGTCGGCTGCTATCTCCGTGGACCTGTCGGTCGAACCGTCATCGACGAGGATCACCTCGAAGTCCTTGAAGGACTGCCGGGCTATCGACTCCAGGCACTCGGCGAGATAGACCTCAACATCCTGAAATGGCACGACAACACTGAGACGCGGCCTCTCAGCCAAGATCTACTCCCACCAGACACTCCGCCACACCCAGTGATCACCGGACAGCTCTGGCCGGACTACCCTGGGTGCCCCCTCCCACTGACGTCGCCTGCATCAACCCCCCAGCCGATCAGACGCCGTCACACCTCGTGATCAATCAGCGATCACAAGGCTCACACATCCTAGGTCACTCCTAAGAGTGGTCAAGAGTCAGTCATGTGTTGTTTACTGCCGCTTCTCACTTGGGCCTACTCTCCTTGAAGAAATGCATATAGTGCCCACTGAACAGTTGGCAGATGGCAAAGTGGGCCGGCCTCCCCCCACCCGGGTCCCACACTCCGCCGGCGGCGGAGCCTGTGAGGAGAGGGACCGAAGGGAATGACGCACAGCGCCACCACCGAGTCACGGCGCGGGCACCGGGCAGCACCCGATCCAAGGCAACCTGAGCACGGCAGGCGACGGCGCTCCGAGCGGCGCGGAAAGCGGCGAAGGGGACGAATAGCACTTCTGACGCTGCTGGTCCTCGTGTTGGCCGCGGGCGGCACCGGCTACTGGCTCTACAGCGACCTCAACGGCAACATCGAGGGCGTCGACTTGGACAAGGCTCTCGGCGACAACCGCCCCGAGAAGCTGCCCACGTCGGGCCAGAACATCCTCGTCCTGGGCTCCGACTCGCGCTCGGGGGCGAATGCATCGCTGAACACGGGCAAAGTCTCGGGAGCCCGCTCCGACACCGCCCTCGTGATGCACATACCCGAGGGCCGCGCGCAGGCGACCGCCATCAGCATCCCCCGTGACACCCTGGTCACCCGCCCGAAGTGCACCAAGTCGGACGGCTCCACTTTGCCCTCCGCAAAGCGTGTGATGTTCAACTCCGTGTACTCGCTTGCCGGTCCAGCCTGTGTGGTCAAGACCGTGGAGCAGATGTCCGGGGTGCGGCTCGACCACTTCGTCGAGATAGATTTCGCCGGCTTCAAGGGTCTCGTCGACGCCATAGGGGGCGTGACGGTCACGGTCGACGAGGCCATCCACGACGAGTCCAGCGGCCTGGACCTCGAGGCCGGCACCCACAAGCTGAACGGCACCCAGGCCCTGGCTTTCGTACGGACGCGGCACGGCATCGGCGACGGCAGCGACCTCGGCCGTATCGGCCTTCAGCAGCAGTTCATGATCGCCCTGCTCTCCGAGATCAAGAAGCAGGACCTACTGGGCAGCCCCACGAAGGCGTACAAGATCGCCGACACGCTCACCGAGTCGCTGACGACCGACTCCGAGCTGGCCTCCCTGACAAAGCTGGCTGAATTCGCCCGCAGCATGAACGGTGTCGACCCCTCCACCATGGAGACGATCATGCTGCCGGTGAAGTACGACACCGCCGACCCGAATCGCGTGGTGCCCGCCGAGCCGCAGGCGACGCAGCTGTGGAAGGCGATCCGCAACGACGAGGAGATCCCCGCGTCGGCCAAGAAGTCCCCCGCGACGGGCGGTTGAGCCGGCCACCACGCCGAACCCGGGGGCGTCGGACCGTCAAGGTCCACGCCCCCGGTGGCTTGTCGCACGAGTACCGGTCAGAGCCGCTGCCGCCGGATCTGGGTCAGAGCCGCTGCCACCGGGTGAAGGCGAGACCGGCGCCGTCGTCCTGCCGTGCCAGGCGCGGCACCCCGTCCGGGTCGATCAGTGCCATGACCACGCGGCCGAAGCCGTCGCGGGCCAGCGCGGGTGTGCCCTGACAGCGTTCGGCCAGTGGGTACCACCAGAAGCCGTTCGTCTCGTTCTCGGCACCGCCCACGCCAAGCACGGCTGTGCCGTCCTGGCCTCGGTAGGCGAGCACGACACAGTCGTAGCCGTCCAGCGCTGTGCGCAGCACTGCGTACGGTCTCTCCGCGGGGGACGCGCCCAGCGCGATGGGCCAGCCACCGGGACGCCAGGCCACCGTGCCGCCGTCCACGGCGTCCGTCCAGAAGTAAGTAGCGCGGTCCGGTCCTGTCTCCAGGGCCGCGACCGTGCCCGGCGTCGGCCGTAGTGCGAATCCCCGCGGCGCGGCGAAGCCTCCGCCTGCCTCCGCCTGCCTCCACACCAACACGCCCGTCTCGGCGGCGGCGCAGACCTCCACCCTCCCGCCCGTGAGAGCGACAGCAGCAGGCGGTGCGTCGATGCCCATGCCTAGCAGGTCCTCCCACGCCTTCCACTTGCCGTTCGGAGCCTCGCGCCGCAGCATCAGGCCACGCTCCGCGCTTCGTACGAAGACGTGCACGGTTCCGTCCGAGGCGATCGCGCCCATCGGCACGCCCAGCCCACGACCCTGCTCGCGGTCCTTGTGCGGATTGCCGAGCGATCGCCAGTCGGTGAAGGCGCGACCCGTCTGGTACTGGATGGCATGCACGATGTCCACGCTCCGGGAGCCGTCGGAGCCGGTGCGCTGCCTACGGCCGAGAAAGTGGACATATCCGTCGATGCCCTGGGTCACGGTCAGATCGGTCAGATCGGCCACGGCCACGAAGTGCGGCCCGCTCCAGGCAGGGCCGCCGACGGCAGTCTCGGACCAGCGCAGCAGCCCGCCGTCCGTGGGCGCGTACAGGGTGAGTCGGCCGTCCTTGCCGAGAGTGAGCCAGTTCCCGTGGGCCGTCCCGGAGGCGACGTACCTGGGATCGGCCGCTTCGCTGTCCCCGTTCGGGCGGGCATACCCCACGGCGCCTGCCGACCTTCTCCGCATGGCCTGGCGTCACCTTCCTGAAGCCCACCGCATCATGAACACGGAAACGGATCCTTTGATTCGCGCCACATCATATGCCGTTCGCGCATCAGTTCTCCGGGGCGCCGGTGGCGGCCCCCACGGGGCGACGCCGCGACGCCGATACGGACGGTTCGCTCCCGTTGCACACCGGCGCGGATACTGTCAACGGCAGTGGAGATGCCGCCTGCCTGAGATCAGGCACGGCAGAGGAGGACCCCGTGACGGCACTCGTGATCATCGACGCCGCCAACGTCGTCGGCTCCGTCCCCGACGGCTGGTGGCGCGACCGGCGCGGGGCCGCGGAGCGGCTCAGGGACCGGCTCGTGCGGTACGCCGCCGACGGTCTGCCCGCCCGTCCGGGACCCGTGGACATCGTGCTCGTGGTGGAGGGCGCGGCCCGCGGAGTGGAATCCGTGCCCGGCGTACGCGTAGACGCGGCCCCCGGCAGCGGCGACGACCGCATCGTGGAGCTGGTGGCCGAGGCGCAGGGCCGCCCTTGTCTGGTCGTCACGGCGGATCGTGAACTGAGGCGGAGGGTCGGCGAGTTGGGGGCCGAGGTCGCCGGGCCGCGGACGGTCCTGGGTAACAGCTGACACCGTTCCTGCCCCCCTCCTCACGCCACCCGTGCGTACAACACCGCCCCGTCCACCGTCCCCACCGCCTCGTACCCGGCCGCCAGCAGGTGTTCGAGTGACGGCACGCGGTCCGGGGCGTACGGCTTTCCGCGTGAGTCGTCGACGATCAGGGCCGGTGCGTGGGTCCTCATCTCCTCGCGGAACACCGGCCACGCGCCCGCGACGGCGTACTTCTCCCCCACCTGGGGCCCGTTGCGGCCGCCGCTGTAGTTCGTGAGCAGGCCGGCTGTCAGATAGCGGGTGGCCGGGGTGCGGTCGGCGAGCCAGTACGTCTCCGGGTGTATGCCCCAGATGAGGATCCGGTCGCCGGGTGCCGTGCGGTGCGCCACGGCGTCCGCCACGCGCTGCGCGTGCGTCAGCTCGGGGCGGGGCGCCAGGACTCCCCAGGCGAGGAACAGCGTGCAGGTGCAGGCCGAGGTGAGCAGGGCCGTCGCCAGCCGGTCGCGGGGCAGGATCTGCAATGCTGCGGTGGCCAACAGCGTGAGGGGCGGGATGACTTGCAGGTAGTAGTGGCCGAAGAAGTGGAAGCCCGCCAGGACCGCAACGGCCGACGCACCGAGCCACAGCCACAGGTCCCCCGATCCGGTCCTGGCGATCCGCAGGACGCGCACGACCGGGGGGATCAGGCCTGCGCAGGCCACGGCCAGGATCGCCGTGTTGGCCAGCCCTCGCCCCAGTACGTGGAGTTCGGACCCGGTGAACGAGGCGTACGTGCCGGAGCCGGTGACCGTCCAGAACAGGAATCCGGCCGGATCGGTGAGCGCGGCAGCCGCCAGTACCGGTGCCACCAGCCCCACCGCGAACAGCAGTAGGCCGCTGCGCGGCGGGCCGGACCGCCACAGCAGCCACACCACCGGCACCAGTACCGCCCCGCCGGTCTGTTTGGCCAGGAACGCGCAGGCCACGGCGGCGCCCGCGGCGCCCCAGCGGCGGCGGTCGGCGCACCACATGGCCGCCGCCATGGGCGCCAGCATGAAGATCTCGAAGGTGGCGGCCTGGGCGTCCTCGGGGTTGAGGCCGATGGAGGCCGGCAGGTACAGGATTCCGGCGGTGCGGCCCGCGCCGTCGCCCCAGCGCCGCCGGGCCAGGGACGCAAGGAGGACGGCGGCCAGGAGCTGGGCCAGGACCGCCAGCACCCGTACAGAGGTGAGCGACGCGTCGCCGAACAGCGCGAACGCGCCCGCGTACAGCCAGGGCACCAGCGGCGGTTTGCGGTCGACCACCGTCTCGTACAGCTCTCCCCCGTGGGCCAGCATCCGTGCCTGCACGGCCAGATAGCCCTCGTCGGGGTTCCACAGCGGGCGCAGGAACGCCGGCACGTGGGTGATGCACGCCAGTGCGGCGAGGGCGGGGAGCAGGCGTGTCCAGTACCGGTACCGGGAGCCGGCCGGCAGCTCCGCGCGCGGCGCCGGCGGACACGGCGGCTGCGGCGCCCGCCGCGTCCGAGGCATCTGGGGCGTCCGAGGCGGCCGCGGCATCCGCGGATCGATTACGGAACGTGGCGAAGCTGTGGGCTCGGCGAGCATACGGGCACGCTATCCGGCTCCGCAGCCCCTACCTAATCAGGACATACGGGTCCGGATGGTTGGCGAGCAGGGACCAGGGCGTCTACTTCCGTCGCTTGACCATCTCACTGTGCGTGCGCCCGTACAGGAAATAGACGACGAAGCCGAGCACCATCCAGATGGCGAACCGCAGCCAGGTCTCGGCCGGCAGGTTGAGCATGAGCCACAGCGAGGCCGCCACGGAGACGATCGGGAGCACGGGCACCCACGGGGTGCGGAAGGCCCGGTGCAGATCGGGCCTGGTGCGGCGCAGGATGATGACGCCGAGTGCGACGACGACGAAGGCGAAGAGCGTACCGATGTTCACCAGCGTCGCGAGCTCGTTGATGCTCGTGAAGCCCGCGACGATCGCGATGATCACGCCGAGCAGGATGGTCGGGCGGTACGGCGTGCGGAAGTGCGGGTGCGTGACCGAGAAGAAGCGTGGCAGCAATCCGTCGCGGCTCATCGCGAAGAACACCCGCGTCTGACCGAGCAGCAGGATCATGCACACGGTCGTCAGACCGACGGCGGCGCCGAAGCTGATCACGCCCGCGTAGAAGGGGTGCCCGATGGCTTTGAAGGCGTCGGCGAGCGGGGCGCTGACAGACAGTTCGGTGTAGTGCTGCATACCGGTCACGACGAGCGAGACGGCGACGTACAGCACGGTGCAGATGAAGAGGGAGCCGAGGATGCCGCGAGGCATGTCGCGCTGCGGGAGCTTGGTCTCCTCTGCGGCGGTGGCCACCACGTCGAAGCCGATGAAGGCGAAGAAGACGACGGATGCGGCGGTGAAGATGCCCATGACGCCGAAGTTCGTGGGTGCGTAACCGAACATCAGCTGAATCAGCGGGGCGTCGAGCCCGCCGCCCGCCGGCTGCTCCTGCGCGGGCGGGACGAACGGCGAGTAGTTGTCGGCCTTGACGAAGAAGAGACCCGCAATGATCACGATCATGACGACCGTGACCTTGATGGCCACGACGACGGTGGTGATCCGGGCGGACAGCTTCATGCCGATGACCAGAATCACCGTCAGCAGCAGGACCAGGAGGAAGGCAAGGAGGTCGAAGGTGCCACCCGGCACGTCCGGTCCGGACAGGGCGGCGGGCATGTGCCAGCCGATGTTGTCCATCAGGGAGCGCACATAGCCGGACCAGCCGACGGCGACGACGGCCGTGCCGAGCGCGAATTCGAGGACCAGGTCCCAGCCGATGATCCAGGCGGGCAGCTCACCGAGTGAGGCGTACGAGAACGTGTATGCGGAGCCGGCCACGGGAACGGTGGAGGCGAACTCGGCGTAGCAGAGGGCGGCCAGGGCGCAGACGACACCCGCAACGACGAAGGCGAGTGCGGTGGAGGGTCCTGCGTTCTCCTTGGCCACTTTTCCGGTGAGTACGAAGATGCCGGTGCCGATGATGACGCCGACGCCGAAGACGGTGAGGTCGAGGGCGGACAAGGACTTCTTGAGCGCGTGCTCCGGCTCTGTCGTGTCCCGGATCGACTGCTCGACACTCTTCGTCCGGAAGAGAGCGCTGAACAAGACTGGACCTCCCACGCTTGTCGCCTCGACTCGGTCGAGAGCGGGTATGGTCCGTATGCCACGTTATGGCCGGTTTCATGCGAATGGGTCGGTCCCACCACCCGGGCAGGGGGTGGGACCGACCCAAGGGACCGGCTGGGCGGCCCATCGCCGGCATGCCTGCTGTCGACGGACCAGCCGCGAGGTCGACGGATCAGCCGAGAGTTCGACGGACCAGCCGCGACGCCTGCGGGTCAGTCCCGCACCGGCTCCACCGAGTCCACCTCGTCGGCGGCGGTTCGCTCAACGCCGTCGAGCTTCGCGACCAGGCCGGTGACCTGCCGGGCGATGTCCGGGGCGGTCAGGCCGATCTCGGCCAGGACCTCCTTGCGCGTCGCGTGGTCGAGGAAGCGCGGCGGGATGCCGAAGTCGCGCAGCGGCAGGTCGACGCTCGCGTCGCGCAGCGCCTGCGCGATCGCCGAACCGACGCCGCCCGCCCGCGAGTTGTCCTCCACGGTCACCACGACGCGGTGCTGCTCGGCCAGCGGCGGCAGCGCCTCGTCGACGGGCTTGACCCAGCGCGGGTCGACGACGGTCGTGGAGATGCCCTGCTTGTCGAGCAGGTCGGCGATCTCCAGGCACATGGGGGCGAGCGCGCCGACGGAGACCAGGAGCACGTCCGGCCGGTCCGTCCCGGCCTCGCGCAGCACGTCCATGCCACCGACCTTGCCCACGGCCTGTACGGCGGGGCCGACGGCGCCCTTCGAGTAGCGCACGACGGTCGGTGCGTCGTCGACCTCGACGGCCTCGCGCAGCTGGAGGCGGACCTGGTCGGCGTCGCGCGGAGCGGCGATCCTGAGGCCCGGCACGCACTGCAGGATCGACATGTCCCACATGCCGTTGTGCGAGGCGCCGTCGGTGCCGGTGACGCCGGCCCGGTCCAGGACGAAGGTGGCACCGCACTTGTGCAGCGCCACGTCCATCAGCACCTGGTCGAAGGCGCGGTTGAGGAAGGTCGCGTACACCGCGAAGACGGGGTGCACGCCGCCGGTGGCGAGGCCCGCGGCCGAGACGGCGCCGTGCTGCTCGGCGATGCCGACGTCGTAGACGCGGTCGGGGAACTCCTCCGCGAACTTCTTCAGGCCGACCGGCTGCAGCATGGCGGCGGTGATGGCGACGATGTCCTCGCGCTCCCGGCCGAGCTTGACCATCTCCTCGCCGAAGACGGACGTCCAGTCGAGGCCGGCCTCGGAGATCGGCAGGCCGGTGTCGGGGTGGATGACGCCGACGGCGTGGAAGCGGTCGGCCTCGTCCTCGACGGCGGGCTGGTAGCCGCGGCCCTTCTCGGTGAGGCAGTGCACGATGACGGGGCCGCCGAAGCGCTTGGCGCGCGACAGCGCGGACTCCAGTGCCGCGATGTCGTGGCCGTCGATCGGGCCGACGTACTTCAGACCCAGGTCCTCGAACATGCCCTGCGGGGCGATGAAGTCCTTCAGGCCCTTCTTGGCGCCGTGCAGCGTGTCGTAGAGCGGGCGGCCGACGACCGGGGTGCGCTCGAGGAGGTCCCGGGTGCGGGCCAGGAACCGCTCGTAGCCGTCGGTGGTGCGCAGCGTCGCGAGGTGGTTCGCGAGGCCGCCGATGGTGGGGGCGTAGGAACGCTCGTTGTCGTTGACGACGATGACGAGCGGGCGGTCCTTGGCGTCCGCGATGTTGTTGAGCGCCTCCCAGGCCATGCCACCGGTCAGCGCGCCGTCTCCGATCACCGCGACGACATGGTCGTCCCTGCCCAGCACCTCGTTGGCCTTCGCGAGGCCGTCGGCCCAGCCGAGGACGGTGGAGGCGTGCGAATTCTCGATGACGTCGTGCTCGGACTCGGCGCGCGACGGGTAGCCGGACAGGCCGCCCTTGGTGCGCAGCCCGGAGAAGTCCTGGCGACCGGTCAGCAGCTTGTGCACATAGCTCTGGTGGCCCGTGTCGAACAGCACCTTGTCCTTCGGGGACTCGAAGACCCGGTGCAGGGCGATGGTGAGCTCGACCACGCCGAGGTTGGGGCCGAGGTGGCCGCCGGTCTTGGCGACCGCGTCGACGAGGAAGGTCCGGATCTCGTCAGCCAGCTGGTCCAGCTGCTCCGGGCTGAGCCGGTCCAGATCGCGCGGTCCCCTGATGCGGGTCAGCAGCGGCACCCGTGCCTCCTTGCAGTAGAGCTGTTCGAGCCTTGGCGGGCCTGTCGAGTCTAATGTTCCGCCCGTACGGCCGACGTCCGGGCCGTGCGTCCCACGTCACGCCGTCGGCCGTACGAGGGAACAAAAAAGCGTCATTTTCAGGGCATACCGGACACGACTGTGCCCGGCACCACGGTTGGGGTGCCGGGCACTTGGCCGGTCCGAGAGGACGGTTGCCGTCAGGCGCGGCCAGCCGTCTTCTGGGTCTTTCGGGTCACCGAGTCGATGACGACCGTGGCGAGAAGCACACCACCGGTGATCATGTACTGGATCGGTGTGGCGATGCCCTCGAGGGCCAGGCCGTACTGGATCGAGGTGATCACCATGACACCGAGCAGCGCGTTCCAGGTGCGGCCTCGGCCGCCGAAGAGGCTCGTGCCGCCGATGACGGCCGCCGCGATGACGTTCATCAGGAGGTCGCCGGCGCCGGCGCTCTGGTTGGCGGCCGCGATCTTCGAGGCCCAGAACAGGCCGCCGATGGCCGCGAAGGTGCCGGCGATGGCGAAGACCGAGATCCGCACCGCGGTGACGTTGATGCCCGCGCGACGGGACGCCTCGACGCTGCCGCCGAGGGCGAAGACCTTCCGCCCGTACGCGGTGCGCCGCAGCACGAAGTCGGTCAGCACCAGCACCGCGACGAACAGCACCAGCGCCAGGGGCAGGCCCTTGTACTGGTTGAACATGGCGGCGGCGGCGAAGCCGACGACCGCGAGGACCGCGGTGCGCAGCACGATCTCGCTGAGCGGCCGCGACGGCACGCCCGCGGCCTCGCGGCGGCGGCTGTCCAGGAAGGAGGTGACGAAGAACACCACGACCGCGAGCGTCGCGAGCCCGTAGGCCGCCGCGATATCGGAGAAGTAGTACGTGGTGAGCTGACCGACGACTCCTTCGGAGTCGATGTTGATCGTGCCGTTGTCGCCGAGGATCTGCAGCATGAAGCCGAGCCAGAACAGCAGGCCGGACAGGGTGACGGCGAAGGCGGGCGCGCCGATGCGGGCGAAGAAGAAGCCGTGGATGACGCCGATGAGGGCACCGCCGGCGATGGCGGCGAGCACCGCCAGCCACTCGTTCACGCCGTGCGTGACGCTGAGCACGGCCATGATCGCGCCGGACACACCGCTGACGGAGCCGACCGACAGGTCGATCTCGCCGAGCAGCAGCACGAAGATGATGCCGACGGACATCATGCCGGTGGCGACCATCGCGACGGAGATGTTGCTGAGGTTCTCGGCGGAGAGGAAGTTCGAGTTCAGGCTCTGGAAGATCGCACAGATGATGATCAGGCCGATGACCACGGGTACGGAGCCCAGATCGCCGGCGCGCATCTTGCGCTTGAACTCGGTGACGTAGCCCTTGAGGCCCTGTTCGCGCACGAGCAGCCGCGGGTCCACGGCGGTCACGGCGTCGGCGGCGGCCTCGGGGTTCTCCACCGCCGGTGCTGCGGAGGTCTTGTCGATGCTCACTTCTGAGCCTCCCCGTTGGTACGCGCCGCACGACGGGTCACGGCGTTGTCCGTGGCGCCGGTGATGGCGGAGATGATCTCTTCCTGCGAGGTGGTCTTGACCTCGAAGACGCCGTTGTTGCGGCCGAGTCGGAGCACCGCCACCTTGTCGGCGACGGCCTTGACGTCGGCCATGTTGTGGCTGATGAGGATCACGGCGTGGCCGCGCTCGCGCAGCCGCTCCACGAGGTCGAGGACCTGCGCGGTCTGCTCGACGCCGAGGGCCGCGGTGGGCTCGTCGAGGATGACCAGCTTGGGCTCGCCGAGCATCGAGCGGGCGATGGCCACGGTCTGGCGCTGACCGCCGGAGAGCGAGGCGATCGGGATGCGGACGCTGGGGATGCGGATCGACAGGGTCGTGAGCAGCTCGCGGGCGCGGCGCTCCATCTCGACCTCGTCGAGGATGCCGCGCTTCTTCAACTCGCGGCCCAGGAACAGATTGCCGACGACGTCGATGTTGTCGCACAGCGCGAGGTCCTGGTAGACGGTCGCGATGCCCAGGTTCTGGGCGTCGTGCGGCTTGTTGATCGATACGGCGCGGCCGTCCCACTCGATGACGCCGTCATCGATGGGGTGCACGCCGGCGATCGTCTTGACCAGCGTGGACTTTCCGGCGCCGTTGTCGCCGACGAGGGCGACCACCTCACCGGCGTGGACCTCGAGCTCTACGTCGGTGAGCGCCTGGACGGCACCGAACCGCTTGGAGACCCCGCGCAACGCCAGCACAGGCGTAGCGGACACGTGAACCATCTCCTTCGCCGCCTGACCCGGCGGGAGGTTGTGCAGAAACGAAAGGGGGGGTGGGCCGTCCGGCGCCCCGCCGGAGCCGCGGGGCTGATGGAGCCGGGGCGCGCGGACGACTTCCGTATGACGAGTCCTGAAAGAGCCCCGTGGCGGGGCCCGTACGGGAATTCTCGGATGAACTCCCGTACGAGCAAAGGGACTCGGAGTGAGAAATCCCGGAATCCGGAGTGAGAATCCCGGAAAGAGGACTCGCGGAAGGGCCCCTGAAAGGGGCTCAGCAGGAACTCAGCCGAGGAGACCGAGCTTCTCGCAGGCGGCCTTGTACTTGGTCGTGCAGATGTCGCTCGCCGTGTAGACGCCGTCCTTGATGACGGTGTCCTTGATGTTGTCCTTGGTCAGCGAGGTGACGGCGACGAGGACCGAGGGGATGCCCTTGTCGGTGGGGCTGTCGACCGTGTCCTTCGCGATGGAGTCGAGCTTCTCGCCCTTGGCGAGCGCGACGGCCATCTCGGCGGCGGCGTCGGCCTCGGGGGCGTACGGCTTGTAGACGCTCATGTACTGCTCGCCCGACACGATGCGCTGCACACCGGCGAGTTCGGCGTCCTGGCCGGTGACCGGCGGGAGCTTGGACACACCGGCGGCCTTCAGGGCGGTGATGATGCCGCCCGCCATGCCGTCGTTGGCGGAGTAGACGCCCACGATGTTGTTCTTGCCGAGTGCGGAGATCGCGCCCTCCATGTTGGCGTTGGCGTTCTCCGGCTTCCACTCCTTGGTGTCGTACTCCTTGCCGACCTCGACCTTGCCGTCGAGCACGGAGTGGGCACCGTCCTTGAACTGCTTGGCGTTCGGGTCGGTGGGCGACCCGTTCATCATGACGATCTTGCCGTCCTTGGCCTTGTCGCCCAGGGCCTTGAGGAGGGCCTCACCCTGGACCTTGCCGACCTGGACGTTGTCGAACGACGTGTAGGCGTCGATCGGGCCCTCGGCGAGGCGGTCGTACGCGACGACAGGGATGCCCGCGTCCTTGGCCTTCTTGACCGAGCTCGCAATGGCCTTGGAGTCCACCGCGTCCACGATCAGCACGTCCACCTTGTTGGTGATCATCGTGTCGACCTGCTGGTTCTGGGTGGTGGCGTCCTGCTTGGCGTTGGCGTAGACGACCTCTGCCTTGCCGTCCGTGAGCTCGCTGACCTTCTTCTCGATCAGCGGCTTGTCGAACTTCTCGTAACGCGCCGTCTGGTTCTCCGGAAGGAGCAGACCTATCTTCAGCGCGTCACCCTTGCTCGAGCTGCTGGCCTTGTCGCTGCTGTCGCCGGACTCCTTGGCGCTGCCACAGGCGGCGAGCGAAACGGCCATCGCGGAAGCGGCAACGGCAACGGCGGCACGACGCATACGCGTGTTCACTTCAGAAACCTCCCTGACGTGGCCGCGTCGCTGCGGCCGAGGTGCTCGAAGTCAACTCGGCAGTAGCCATCGCCGTCAAGGAGTAAATCCTTAACGAGATGACAACGGTGCCATGCGTGAACTAAGTGAAGGCGGGCGTGGCCACGGCGAGCGAGCCGTCCAGAAGGGTCGAATCACCCATCTCGCTCAGCGCCAGCGCCAGCGCACCGAGCACCTCGGCCCGGCCGCCCAGCGCCCCCGGGCGTACGGACAGCTGGCGCGCGGCACTTGGGATCGCGTACCGCCCGACGGACTCGCGGATCGGCCCGAGCACCAGCTCACCGGCCTCGGCGAGATCCCCGCCGAGCACCACACGGGACGGGTTCAAAAGGTTGCAGAGACTGGCCACACCGCTGCCGATGTGACGCCCGACGTCGGCGATCACGCGCCGACAGCCCGGGTCGCCGTCCCGCGCCAGCCGGACGACGCCTTCCATGGTCAGATCCGTGCCGTGACTGGGCTGGAGCAACGGCAGCACATAGCGGGCGGCCGTGAAGGTCTCCAGGCAGCCACGGTTGCCGCAACGGCAGACCGGGCCGGACTCATCCAGAGTGATATGCCCGATTTCTCCCGCGGTCCCGCCGGGCCCCCGGTAGATCTTCCCGTCGATCACAAGGCCGGCGCCCACACCGCTCGAGACCTTGATGTACGCCAGGTCCTTCACCCCGCGCCCGCTGCCCCAGACCAGCTCGCCGAGCGCGCCCAGGTTGGCGTCGTTGTCCACGTGCACCGGGACGCCGAGCCGGCCCCGCAGCTCCTCGGCGGGTCTGGTGCCCGTCCAGCCGGGCAGGATGGCCGTCGAGCCCAGCGTGCCCGACTCCACGTCGATGGGCCCCGGCACGCCGAGCCCCACACCGGCGACCTTGGAGCGGTCGACTCCCGTGGCCACGATCAGGCGGTTGACCAGCTCTTCCGCCCGGTCGAAGCCCTGCGCGGCGGAGGCGTCCACGTCCAGCGGCTCGGACTCCTCGGCCAGCACCTGGTGCGCGAGGTTGCCGATCGCGACGCGCAGGTGCGTGTGCCCGAAGTCGACGCCGATGACGATGCCGGCGTCACCGCTCAAGGACACGCTGCGCGCCCGCCGGCCGCCCGCCGAGGTGGGCGTGACCTCGACGGTTCCGCCCTCCTTCAGCTCCCGCACGATGTTGGAGACCGTCGCCGCGGACAGACCCGTCGTCCTTGCGATCTCCGCCTGCGTGAGCGATCCGGCCAGCCGCACGGCACGTACGACCCGCTCGAGATTGGCCCGGTGCAGCGACGACTGCGACCCCGGAGTCTCCATCGACCCATCCACTCCTGCCCTATAACGGACAGCTCTGATGCCGCCCGTGGGCCCGGATCACGGCAGCGGTGAGCCGGGCCACTTACAAGTTGTGAACTCCAAGCTCTGCCGAAGGGGTTACCACAGTCAAGTCCTTGACAGAAATCGCTTCCCTTGGATCGAGGTTCCGGGGCATGCCGAAGGCCCGGTTTCCGGGGCGTTTGTCCTGGGACCGGGCCATGATGGTGGCCTGAGGCTACTTCAGTGCGCCTGCCGTGAGCCCGGCCTGCACCTGCCTCTGGAAGATGAAGTAGACGATGAGGACCGGAAGCATGGCGATCATCATGCCTGCCATGAGGGCGCCCCAGTCGTTCTCGTAGCCCTGCTGCAGCGCGATCATCGCGAGGCCCTGGGTGAGGACGTACTTGTCCTCCTGCTGGTTGAGCACCATGGGCAGCAGGTACTGGTTCCACTGGCCCAGGAAGTTGAAGATCCCGATGCTGATCAGGCCGGGCTTGGCCATCGGCAGCATCACCTGGAAGAACACGCGGGTGTGCGAGGCGCCGTCGATCAGGGCGGCTTCCGCGACCGAGGTGGGCAGGGTGCGGAAGAAGGCCGTCATGAAGAAGACCGTGAACGGCAGCGAGTACGCGATGTAGACCAGGATCAGGCCCTGGTACGTGGCCAGCAGGGACGTCCCGGGGAAATCCCGCAGGACGAAGAAGAGCGGGATCACGAGCATGAAGACCGGGAACGACATCCCCGCCACGAACAGGAAGTAGATGAACCTGTTGCCCGGGAACTGGAAGCGGGCCAGGACATAGGCGGCCATGGAGCCGAGCACCATGGTGCCGATCAGCGAACCGCCCACCACGATCGCGGTGTTGATGAAGTACTGGCCCATGTTCGCCTTGTCCCAGGCGTTGGACCAGTTCTCCCAGTGGAGGCTGGTGGGCAGCCCCCAGGGGTCGGAGAGGATGCCGTTGCTGGTCTTGAAGGAGCTCCACAGCACCCACAGCAGCGGTACGCCGACCATGAGCGCCCATACGACGAGCATGCCGTGCGAGAAGACGTTGAGGACGCCGCCCTCCGAGCCCCGGCCGTCGGTCGGCCCGATTTTCCTGGTGACGCTCGCCCTGGCTGCAGAAACTCCCTTGTCCTCGGCCGCCCCGTCGTCCTTGGCCACCCCGTCGATTTCGGTCGTCATGCGCCCGTACCCCTAGAACTCGATCCGCTCACGCCGCGCGAAGCGCATGGTGAGGATGGCGAACGTCATGGTGACGATGAGCATGGCGACGCCCATCGCGGATGCGTAGCCGAACTGGCTGTCGCGGAAGGCGGTCTGGTAGAGGCGCAGCGGCATGACGTCCGTCGCACCGTCGGGGCCGCCCATGTTGACCGACATGATCTGCACCAGGGCGAAGCCGTCCAGCGCGATGATGCCCATGTACACCCAGCCCGTCTGCACCGTGTCCCACAGGAGCGGAAGGGTGATCCGGAAGAAGGTGTTGGAGCGGTTGGCTCCGTCCAGCAGCGCGGCCTCGTAGATGTCCCGCGGAATGGACGCCATGGCGGCGGAGAACAGCACGACATAGAAGCCGACGTGCGACCAGATCATCACCGCCATGATGCAGAGCAGGGCGAGGCTCTTCTCGCCCAGCCAGGCGTTCTGCAGGCTGTCCAGGCCCACCGCGCCCAGCAGGGTGTTCAGCATGCCGTCCTGCGGGTCGGGGTTGTAGATGTTGAACCAGATCACCGCGATGATCGTGATCGAGATGACCTGCGGGAAGAAGAAGACGAACCGGTAGAACTTCGAACCGGCGACACCGGTCACCACTTCGTTCTTACGGCGCTTTCCCCCGACGTTGAGCATGAAGGCGAAGAACAGGCCGAGCCCCAGCGTGACGACCGGCACCGCGATCAGCATGTAGACGTTGTGGCGCAGCGCGTTCCAGAAGTCGTCGCTGTTCCAGAGCTTCTCGAAGTTGTCGAGGCCGACGAACTTCGCGGTGCCGACGAGCCCGGACCAGTCGGTCATCGAGATCTGGAACGCCTGGACGAACGGCGAGATCACGAAGACCGCGTAGATGATGAGAGGCAGGGCCAGGAAGCCCACGATGAATCGGTACTTGCCGTGCTGCATGGTGCTCCCCGGGCCCTTCCCCTCGGCGTGCCGTGCTGCCTGCCTACCCGATCAGGCCGTGCGCTTGAACTTCTTGACGGAGTCGTCCTTGGCGACCGCGTCGCAGTAGGCCTGGGTCTTCTTGATCCAGTCGGCGGCCTTCAGGTCGCCGGTGAGCAGCTGGCTGGTGAGGCCGCCGATCTTCTCGTCGGTCAGCGCCGGGTACCACTCCTGGAGCTGGAGGCTGATCAGGTTCTCGCCCGCCTCCTTGAACACCTTGCTCGCGGAGGCGAGGCCCGGCGAGAGGGTCATGCCGTCGGTGGCGCCGACCACGCAGGTCAGCGACTTGACCTTGGTGGCGAAGTTCTGCGCGTGCTTCTTGGAGAGCATGATGCGCAGCAGCTCCATGCCGCCCTCGGGGTTCTTGCCCTTGCTGGCGACGATGTAGGGCTCGCTCGGCTCGCCGCGCAGCGTGCCGTGCGGCATCTTGTCGCCGGAGCCGCCGTCGAAGAGGGCGCCCACGGCCATGCCGAAGTCCTTGGGCGTGGTCGGCGCGGACTCGTTCTCGACCCAGGAGCCGTTCGGGATGAAGACGGCCTTGCCCTTGTTCCAGGCGGTCTGCGACTGGATGTGGGTCAGGCCCTGGCTGCCCTGCAGGAAGTACTTCTTGGCCGCCAGCTCCTCGTAGTGCTCGACGACCTGCTTGACGGCGTCGTTGCTTGTCCAGGCGTTCGGCTCGAGGTTGTCGATCGCGATCCAGCCGTCCATGCCGCCGATCTTGGCGATCTGGGCGAAGAGGTTGAAGTGGACGTAGTACGGATACTTGCCCGCGTACGTCCAGGGCGCGATGCCCTCCTTCTTGATCTCGCCGCAGAGCTTGACCATGTCGTCGAGGGTCTTGGGGTACTCCCAGCCCTTGTCGTCCAGGAGCTTCTGCGAGTACCAGGTGCCGTAGATGGTGAAGGCGTAGTACAGCACGTCGAAGACGTCGCCGTGCTTGCCCTTCTCGATGGTGCTCGGGTGGATCGTGTCCTTGACCTTCTTGCTCGCGTCATCGATGGACGCGGCCTCGAGCAGCGCGTTCAGGTCCTGCAGCTGGCCCTGCGTGGACAGCTTGTTCATGTCCAGGTGGTCGGCGCCGGAGTTGTCGATGACGTCCGGCGGGTTGCCGCCCGCGAAGCGCGGGGTGAGCTTGGGGCCGACCTGCTGGGTGCCGGTGTGCTTGACCGTGACGCCGTACGTCTTGCCGTAGTCGGCCTCGGCGTCCTTCGCGTACTGGTCGCCCAGACCGCCCTTGAAGATGAACGCCTCCAGCGGCGCACCCTTCTCGACACCCAGCGGGTTCTTCGCGGACGTCTTGCCGGGGGCCTTGGTCTCCTTGTTCTCGTTGCCACCGCCACCGCCGGTGGCACACGCGGAGAGGAAGCCCATCGTGGGAACGGCGATCAGGCCGAGCGCCGCGGACCGCTTGATCAGATCGCGGCGGCCGACGCCCGCCGAGTTGCTGCCGGCGTTCTCGGAGCTGCTGTGGCCGGAAGTGGATCCCATGCTCAAGTCCTCGCCTTCTCCAGGACTCAGGCGGTGAACCGGATCCTCCCCGGCACCGCGGTGAAGTGCTGTGTCTTCGATGGAGCTGGATCGTGCTGGAGTGCTGGAGTGTCGGAATCAGCGGAAACGACACGGCGGTTGCGGCATGGTCCGGCCCGCCTCTGTCTCTCCCCCGGCTCCCCCTCCCTGTCCACAACCTGTCGAACGGCTGGGTGGACGCCGACAGGTATAGTCCACTCTCCGCCGGGGGAGCAAGATCGAATGCGGGTTTGGTCTGCCATCTTTCCCTACTTGAGACCTCGCGGACACACGGGCGGGCCGCGGATTCTCCGCGGCGATCACCGGTTTCGGCCATCAGGCGACGGGCCGGGGCGGACAGACAAAGGGCGGGGGCGGACAGACGCCGCCCCCGCCCTGAACCGCTCAGCCCACCCGGCAGGGAAGGCTCGTGGCGGGATCGTCCCCGGAACCGGTGACCACGTAGCCGAACGTCGTGCTTTCGCCCGGATCCAAGGACCCGTTCCATTCGGCGTTGTGCACCATCACGTCCTGGCCTTCGGTCGTCACGGTGCCGTTCCACAGACTGTCGATCTTCTGTCCGTCGGGCAGCGACCAGTCCACCATCCAGCCGAGCATCGGGATGTCGCCGGTGTTGGTGACGGTAACCTCGGCCTGGTAGCCGCCGGACCAGCTGCCGGTGGTACGGCGGGTGGCGGAGCACTCGCCGGGCGGCGGCTCCGTCGGGGCGCCGGGGTCCTTGATGCCGGTCACTTCACCGTTGCCGCCGTCGAAGACGACGTCGGAGCAGGAGTAGAAGGTCTCCTGGCTGTCCGAGCGCTGCCACACCATGTAGATGATGTGGCGCCCGTCCTTGCCCTCGGGCAGGGCGCCCGTCCACGAGTAGTCGGCCTCGACCGTCCCCGGCGTGCCGTTCAGCGGCGGGTGGTCGACCGTGAGGAAGGGCTGCTCCTCCATGTCGTCCCAGGTGAGCGGCTGGGTCGGATCGAAGCCGTCCTTGGTGATGTAGACGTAGAACCAACCCGGGTGCGCGGCCCAGGCGTTGTACGAGAAGTCGACCGTCGATCCCGCCGTCAGATGCGTGAGCGGCCAGTCGTCGCGCGGCAGGTTGAACCCGGTGAAGTTCGTGTTCCCGCCGCTGCACAGCTCCCCGTCGGGGACGAAGCCGCGGGTGCGGCCGGCTCCGTCCGAGCGGAGCACGGAGAACCAGTTGTAGAACGGCGTGGTGCCGCTCACCTGGGCGGCCGCCGCGCAGGCCGGGTTGACCGGCTTGATCTCCCCGGTGTCCGTGAGCCCGTCCTGCCAGCACAGGAAGGTGCGGCTGCCGGGCTTCATGGGCGTGCCGTGCGCCTCGGCCTTCCCGCCCGCCGTGAAGACCAGCCCCAGGGCCGGGACCGTGGTGAGCAGGGCCAGGAGGACGAGGAAGAAGGCTCTGCGGCGGCGGGGCAGCAGCGGTAATCGCAATCTTGCAACGGACATGACAAACGCGTCCCTTCGTTTTCGATGGCTCGATGATCGTGAGGAAGGTGCGCGTGAGATGGGAACGCCCCTGGGCGGGTTCCGGTCCGCTGACATGTGGGAGCGCTCCCATCCCACTGTTCGTGAAGTTAGCGAGGGCCGCCACACTTGTAAACGCCTGGCGCAGCAAGCAGCGCCGACACATCAGGGCCGTCTGTCCACCGCTGCGTCGTCTGTCCACCGTTGCCCACCTGTCCGCGGGCGCACGAGGGCCGCACCCCCGTGAAGGCGGGTGCGGCCTCGCGATGACTGGAAACCCTGTTCAGCTCGTTCAGCTCACCAGTGGATCACTGGTGGTGAGGAGACGTCAGATAGTGCTGTCGAAGGAGCTCCTTTCCGTAGTCGTTGCCGTTCGGCGTGCGGATGATGGAGTGGACGTGCTTCTGCGTCGCGCCGCTCCCTTGCGTAGCGCCGTAAGCACCCGCGAGGGGACCCGGTCCCTGGCAGTCGACCTCGATCCAGACGACGGGGCTGTGCACCCGGATATAGAAGGCGGAGTCGTCCTCGATGCCGCCGGCCCAGGTGACGTAGGTGTCGCCCAGGTGCTTGCGGATCTCGGCCATGCGTACCTTGGCGGCGTCCGCCTTGGCACGGCCGACGAACGCCTCGGCGACGGCGAGGAGCTTGAGCCTCTGGGCGCCGGTGAGTGCGTTGCCCCGGATGCCTCCGTACTCCTGGACGGTGTTGTCAGAGAAGGCTCCTGCCTTCATCGACTCGTTGGACTTCGTCGAGGACTCGATGGCCACCTTCTGCTGCGCCTCCGTCAGGGAGTTGATGAAGGCCAGGCTCGCCACGACCTCCTCGTGGCACACTGTCACGGTCTCCCCGTCGATCTCCATGGAGGTCGGCTCCGAGCCCCAGAAGCAGGGGCTCATGACGACCTGGTCGCCGAGGACGAAGTAGTTGATGACCAGGTGGTGGCCGTCGAACTGGAAGCCCCAGGGCTCGGTGGCGGACGGTGTGCCCATGACCGTCCAGTAATACGCCTCGGAGTTGAAGGACTTCGTGTTGTCGATCGCCTCGCCCGCGGCCTGGTTGATCTTGCGGACCTTCTCCGCGGTCTCCAGTCCGTCGGCGCTGAGGGCCGACTTCAGCAGGGTGGTGCCGAGCGCCTTCTGGTCGTCGGAGAGGTCGGCGAGGCTGACGCCCTGGCGCTCGTACGAGTCGACGTTGCTCCACAGCCGCCACTCGGTGGAGTGGACGGTGAACTGCGTCGACGACTTCTGGTCGTCGGTCAGGCCCGCCAGGAATGCGTTCGCGGCGGCGATCACGGGAGCGGTGGCGACACCCGTGGAGTGGATCGTGAACAGGTCGTCGATCCTCTTGCCGTCGGTGGTGAGACCGAAGAAGTCCTCGGTGATCGACTGGTTGCCGGGGCCGCCGGCCCCGCCGCCAGGGCCGCCACTGGGCGCGCCGCTCGGTGCGGCCGACGCCGAGGCATCGGCCGTTGCGGTGGTGTCGTCGGCGAGAGCGGCCCAGGCCCCGGCGCCGCCCATGGTCGCAACGGCCGTGGCACCGCTCGCGAAGAAGACCTTGCGCATGAAGTTGCGGCGACTGGCGTGAGCGCCTCGGCCCGGCTTCGGCTCCGTGCCGGGCTCTTCGGTGTCGAGCTCGATCATCGTCGCTGACTCCCTTCGTCGTGGCCACGTCCCTCCCGGACGGCCGTGCGTCACGACTGTGGGGCCCCAACCTGAGCCGAACCTGAAGCCGCGTCCGAAACCGCGTCCGACGCCATGTCCGGGGCCGCGCCTGCCGGGGGCAGCGTGAGCGCGAACTCCGTGCGGCCGGGTTCGCTGTCCACGGTGATCCGGCCGCCGTGCGCCGCCGTGATCGCGGCGGCGATGGCCAGCCCCAGGCCCGTACTGCCGCTGCCACCGCTGCCGGTGGTGCTGGTCCGGGACCGGGAGGCGTCGCCGCGCGTGAAGCGCTCGAAGACCGACGGCAGGAACTGAGCCGGGATGCCGGGGCCGTCGTCCCGTACGCGGATGGTGCAGCACGCGTCCGTGGCCTCCACCGACGCGACGACGGTCGTCCCCGGCGGCGTGTGCACACGGGCGTTGGTCAGGAGGTTCGCCACGACCTGGTGCAGCCGCGCCTCGTCGCCGACGACGAGCGCCGGACGGTCGATGAGCAGCGCCAGCTCCCAGTGGTGGGTGTCACCGGCGGCGCGCGCGTCCCACACGGCCTCGGCGACCAGCGCCGCGAGGTCCACCTCCCCGGAGTGAAGGGGGCGGCCCTCGTCCAGCCGGGCCAGCAACAGCAGGTCCTCGACGAGCCCGGTCATACGGGCCGACTCGGCGGAGACCCGGCGCCAGGCAAGGCTGGACTCGATCCGCTCGGTGCCGCGGTTCATCAGCTCCGCGTATCCGGCGATCGACGCGAGCGGCGTGCGCAGTTCATGGCTGGCGTCCGCGAGGAACCGGCGCATCCGTTCCTCGCTGCGCCGCATCTCCTCCTCGCTGCGCTGGCGCTGGGCGAGCGAGGTCTCGACGTGGTCGATCATGCGGTTGAGCGCGGCGCCGACCTGTCCGGCCTCGCTTCCGGGGTCGGTGTCGCGTTCGGGGACCCGGGTGAGGCCGGTCACCTCGCCACGGTCCAGCCGGAAGCGCGACACCTCGACGGCGGTGGCGGCGACCCGGCCGAGCGGGCGCAGCTGCCGCCGGATCACCACGGCGCACACGCAGCCCGCGACGGCGAGGCCGACGCCGGCCACCACGGCCTCGACCACGACCAGTCGGCTGATCATGTCCTGTACGTCGTCCATCGGCAGCCCGGCGAGGACGGACGTGCCGTCGCCGCCGATGGCGGTGACGCGGTAGGTGCCGAGGCCCGGGACGGTGCGGGTGTGCAGCGTGCCGTCGGTCCTGATGCCGTCCAGAGCGGCACGCTGGCCGGCGGTGAGTACCTGCTGGCCGCCGTCCCGGGTCACCACTTCCGCGGTGCTGACGTTCCCCTCGTCGTCGAACCGGGCGGCGAGCGTACCGACGGCATGCCCCCGCTCGCCGAGGAACCCCAGGTCCGTCGCGTCTCCTGGACGGCGCTGGAGTCCGCCCTGGCTGCGTTCGGCGGTGTCGGTGACGCGCTGGTCGAGATTGCCGAGCAGATAGGCGCGTTGGGCGAGGATCGTGGTGAGGGCCATGGCGGCGAGCACTGCGACAAGGGTCATGCTGATGAAGACCAGCAGCCGCGTCCGCAGCGACCGCCCGTTCAGGCGTGCGTGCCCGCGGGTGTTCATCGCCCGTCCTCCGGCGGCCTGATGGCGTATCCCACCCCGCGCACCGTGCGGATCATCGGCGCACGCCCCTTGTCGATCTTGCGGCGGAGGCTGGAGATGTACACCTCGACCAGGTTCCCGCCGCCGTCGAAGGAGCTGCTCCACACGTACTCCAGGATCTGGGCCTTGCTCAGCACCTGGCGCGGGTGGCTCAGGAACAGGCTGAGCAGGTCGAACTCCTTGGCCGTCAGCTGGATCGACGTGCCGTCGCGGTGCACCTCCCGGGTCTCCTCGGTCAGGACCAGGTCCCCGAGGACCAGGACGGTGTCGTCGGCCCTGGTGTCCTCGACGCCGGCCCGGCGCAGCAGCCCTCGCAGCCGCAGCACGACCTCCTCCAGGGCGAAGGGCTTCGTGACGTAGTCGTCGGCGCCCGCGGCGAGCCCGTCGATGCGGTGCTCCAGCGCGTCGCGTGCCGTGAGCATGAGCATGGGGAGCTTCGGGTTCTCGGACCGCAGCCGCTTGAGCACCTGGACGCCGTCGAGGTCGGGCAGCATCCCGTCGAGCACGACGGCGTGCGGGGCGCAGCCGCGTGCGGTCTTCAGGGCGGTCCGGCCGTCGCCCGCGAGATAAGGCCGCCACCCCGCCTCCGTCACCGCCACGGACAGCAGTTCGGTCAGGCTGTCCTCGTCGTCGACGATCAGCACGCGGACGTGGCCGCTTCGGGTGCCAGGCATAGCCGGATGCTCCCCCGGTCGTCTGGGAGGAGCCTGTGGGCCACATGTGCGTCGGCGACGAGTCCAGCGCTCCGGGCACGGCGGCAGCGGGGGCGGTCCGTACCCTGCGTCCCTCCCGTGACCGAAGTAGGCCATGGCACAGCTCGGCCACAGAGATCCCTTGAGCGCCTGATCTCACGGCGACCACCCTGATCACAACTCCCGGCAGGACAGCCGGGTGTCATCAGGGGAGGCAGCAGACACATGCGAAGACTCCATATCCTCTGGGCCGCCGTGGGGGCGGCCACCGGACTGCTCGCGGGTGCCATCGCGCCCGTGGCAGCAGCCGATCCGAGGTCCCCGGCCACCACGCCGGGGACCTCGATGGCGAAGGGGGCCGGTGCCCGGACCGTCACCCTCATCACCGGTGACACGGTGACCGTCACCACCGCCGCGGACGGGAAGCACGCCGTGGACGTGCAGCGCGGCGAGGGCCGCGAGGCCGTCGAGTTCGTGTCGAGCGAGCAGAACGGCGAGGTCAGCGTCGTACCGGTGGACGCGCTGCCGCTGGTGCAGGCGGGGCGGCTCGATCCGGCGCTGTTCAACATCACGCGACTGGTGAAGCAGGGGTACGCGGACAAGGCGGACAAGGCAGGCAAGGGAGCCCAGAAGACCGGGACCACGTCCATCCCGCTGATCGCCACCTATCGGGAGGGCAAGGCAGCCGAGGTTCCCGAGGGTTCGCGCAAGACGGTGGCGCTGCCGGGGATCGACGGAGCCGCGCTCTCGGCGAAGAAGGCGGATGCGGAGGACTTCTGGGCGGACATCGCACCGGCATCGGCGAAGGACGTCGAGGGCGTCAAGAACTCCAAGCTCGGCGAGGGCCTCGACAAGCTCTGGCTGGATTCCAAGGTCAAGGTCTCCCTCGACGTCAGCGTCCCGCAGATCGGCGCCCCCGAGCTGTGGAAGGCCGGTTACGACGGCAAGGGCGTCAAGGTCGCCGTCCTCGACACCGGCGCCGACACCGGCCACCCCGACCTCGCGGGGAAGATAGCCGAGTCGCAGAGCTTCGTGCCCGACCAGGCGGTGCAGGACGGGCACGGCCACGGTACGCACGTGGCGTCCACGATCGTGGGATCGGGCGCGGCGTCGGGAGGCAAGTTCAAGGGCGTGGCGCCGGGCGCCGACCTGATGGTCGGCAAGGTGCTTGACAACTCCGGTTCCGGCCAGTCCTCCTGGATCATCGCGGGCATGGAGTGGGCCGCGGACTCCGGCGCGGACGTCATCTCCATGTCGCTGGGCGGCACCGCGTACGCGGCCTCGGATCCCCTGAGCGAGGCCGTGGACGAGCTGTCCGCGTCCACGGGCGCCCTGTTCGTGATCGCAGCGGGCAACTCGGGCCCGCGCGAGCAGACCGTCGGCACCCCCGGCATCGCGGACTCCGCCCTCACCGTGGGCGCGGTCAGCAAGGCCGACGCACTCGCCGCCTTCTCCAGCCGCGGTCCTCGTACCGGCGACTACGGGGTCAAGCCGGAGATCACCGCGCCGGGTGTCGGCATCGTGGCGGCCCGCGCCTCCGGCACCACCATGGGGACGCCCGTCGACGACAACTACACGTCGGCGAACGGTACGTCGATGGCGACCCCGCATGTCGCCGGCGCGGCAGCGCTGGTCGCCCAGGCGCACCCGGACTGGACGAACCAGCAGCTCAAGGCCGCCCTCGCCAGCACCGCGAAGACCAACACCACCAACTCCGTCTTCCAGCAGGGCGATGGCCGCGTCGACGTCGTGCGCGCCGCCAACCAGAACGTCTTCGCGACGCCCACGCTGAGCTTCGGGCTGTACGAGGAAGGCGACACGGAGGTCGACGGCAAGGACATCACGTACACCAACGCCACGGACGCCGCGGTCACGTTGAAGCTGAGCAGCTCCCTGAGCGACGACTCGCTCAGCCTGGGCGCCTCCGAGGTGACGATCCCGGCCGGCGGCACCGCCACCGTCCCCGTCGCGGTCGACCCCGCCAAGGCCGAGAAGGGCCGCTACGCGGGCCACATCACCGCGACCGCCGAAGGCGTCACCGTCACCACGGGCATCGGCTACGAGAAGCAGCCGAAGAAGTACAACCTGAAGGTGAAGGTCCTGGGCCGCGACGGCGCCGAGGTTCCGTCCGCGACCTACACCATGCAGGAACTGGACTACGCGTACCCCAACGAGTACGGGTTCATGGGCGGTTCGGACACCTGGCGGGTCCCGGCCGGGACGTACTCCTTCGCCACCTGGATCCCCGAGCTGGACTCCAGCGGCGGGGCAATCAGCACCTCGGTCGTCGGCGATCCTCAGATCGAGGTCACGGGTGACATGGAGGTGACACTCGACGCCCGCAAGGCGGTCGAGATCAAGCCGGTGACGAAGGACCGCGACGCCAAGCACAAGGGCTTCACCACCTCGTGGCACCGGGAGGGCCCAGGCAGCAGCTTCGGCCTGACGTACTCCGAAGGCCAGTGGAAGGACCACATCTATGTCGCGCCGACCGAGGAGGTCACGAAGGGGACCTTCGACTTCTACGCCAAGTTCCGCCTGTATGCGAAGGAGCTGACGGCGAGCGTCACGAGCCCGGAGAGTTACGCGCTCAATCCCGCGTACGCCAACACCTACACCGGCTTCCCAGTGAAGATCACCGGTGACCGCACGGTCCAGGCGGTGGACGCGGGCGCCGGCACCGCGGCCGACTTCGAGGGCCTCGACGTGAAGGGCAAGGCGGTCGTGGTCGGCGTCGGCGCGACGGTGTGGGGCCCGGACGAGGCACTCGCCAACGCCACCGCGGCCGGGGCGAGCTACCTCATCGCGTATCGCAAGAAGCCCGGTCGCTGGCTCACCGCCGTGGACAGCGCGACGATCCCCGTGATCACCCTCTCCGGGGAGGAGGGCGAGGAGCTCACCTCGCTCCTGCAGAGCTCCGATGAGGTCACGCTGAAGCTGGGCGGCACGGAGATCAGCCCGTACGTCTACAACCTGGTGTTCGCGGAGTCCGGGGCGATCTCGGCCGACCAGACGTACAAGCTCGACCACACCAACCTCGTCAAGCAGAAGGTGCGCTACCACGCGGCCCGGGCCGACGAGATCAGCTACGACAGGCTGCACACCTTCCGCCCCTGGCAGCTCTTCTCGATCGACACCGGTCAGTATCTGTACACGGGCACGGAGCGCACCGAGTACCACCTCGCCGACCCCGACACCCGCGTCTGGCACAACGCGGACCCGGCGTACGACGCCCGGCAGGGACAGTGGTCGCACCTGCGCACGTACGACAAGGCGGGCACCGAGCCCGCCGAGGACTGGTTCCGGCAGGTCGTCCGCCCCGCGACGGACACCGAGTACGGCCTCTCGGAGCGCACCGGCGACAAGCTCACCTTCACCGTCGCGGAGCTGAGCGACTCGACGCTCGGCCACTACGGATACGTCGACGGCACCCAGGCCACGTCGAAGGGCACGCTGTACGCGGACGGCACACCGGTCGGCGACGCGGCGTACGGCGGCTGGGGCGCCTTCGACGTCCCGGCGGCCGAGGCCTCGTACCGCTTCGTGCTCGACACCAAGCGGACGGCCGACTGGGCACCGTACTCCACGAGCACCCACACCGAATGGTCCTTCACCTCGGCGCACACCGACGCGGAGACGGCGCTGCCGCTGCTCTCCGTCGACTACGACCTGAACGGTCTCGACATCCTCAACCGCGCTGCCGGCCCGGAATTGGATCTCGGTCTCTCGGTCCGGAACCAGGAGGGGAACGTCGAGGCTCGCGATCTGAAGGCCTGGGTCTCCTACGACGACGGCACGTCCTGGAAGGAGGTGATGGTCCGGCAGGGCGAGGACGGCTACCTCGCGAAGATCAAGCACCCGAAGGGCGCGAAGTTCGTGTCGCTGCGCGTCCAGGCATCCGACCCGGACGGAAACAAGATCGACCAGACCGTGCTGCGCGCCTACGGCGTGAAGTAGGCATCACAGCTTTAACACAGATCCACTACCGTGCCGGGTCATGGTGAACACGGGACTCGACTCGGCACCCCGGACCCCCGCCGCGAACCCCTGGGCCGCGGTGGGGGTCTCCTCTTTCGACGAGCTGCTGTACCAGGCGATCCTCCATCAGCCCGACGCCGGCCCCGCCGGCTGGGCTCTGCTGACCGGCGCGTCCGCCGACCAGGTCCACGAGGCCTGTGACCGGCTCCTTGCTCTGGGGCTGCTGCAGCCGCCGGACTCGGTCGGCGAGCTGCGGGCCGTCGATCCGCGCGTGGCGATCCGCGCCCTGATCCGCCGACGTGAGACCGAGTCGGAGCTGCTCGCCGCCACCGCCGCGGAGATGGCCACGGCGTACGAGGCAGGACTGTTACGCGAGAAGCCGGACCGCCTGCTCGACGTCGTATCGGGCGAGGGCGCCAACGCCGCGCGCCTGGAGGAGCTGTACGCCCGCGCCGAGCACGAGGTGTGCCTCTTCGACACACCGCCGTATCTCGCCCCGCGCACCCCGCAGTTGGATCTTCAGGCCGATCTGCTGAGCCGAGGAGTGGTCTACCGCGCGGTCTACGCGGCCACCGCCCTCGAGGACCCCGACGTCCTCTCGCATGCCCGGAAGATGGTCGAACTCGGCGAACAGGCCCGTGTGCTGCCCTCCGTGCCGGCGAAGCTGCTGCTCGTCGACGGCCGGGCGGCGATGCTGCCGCTGACGGCCTCCGACGCGGGCGGCTACTGCTCGGTCGTCGTACGGCACTCGGCGGTGACCGAGGCGTTGCAAAAGCTGTTCGAGATGGCCTGGCAGCAGGCGACGCCGCTCGGCCAGCCGGTGCCCGACGGTGAGCTGACGGAGGGCGAGCGGAGGCTGGTCGGTCTGCTCGCGGCCGGCATGAAGGACGAGGCGGTGGCGCGGCACCTGGGTGTGAGCCTGCGGACGCTGCGGCGCCGGGTGAGCGAGTTGCAGGACCGGCTCGGCGCCGCCAGCCGGTTCCAGCTGGGGGTGCGGGCGGCGCAGCGCGGCTGGGTGTGACACCGACACCGCACACCGCGTACGTACGGCGAAGGGCCGCACCCCCGGTGAACGGAGATGCGGCCCTCAAGTGCCGGTGCCGTACCGCTTACTTGCGGATCAGCGAGCGCAGCACGTACTGCATGATGCCGCCGTTGCGGTAGTAGTCCGCCTCACCGGGGGTGTCGATGCGGACGACCGCGTCGAACTCGACGCCGGTGTCGGTGGTGACCTTCACCGTGCGCGGCGTGGTGCCCTCGTTGAGCTCGGTCACGCCGGTGAAGGAGAAGGCCTCCTCGCCGGTCAGGCCGAGGGACTCGGCCGAGGCGCCCTCCGGGAACTGCAGCGGCAGGACGCCCATGCCGATGAGGTTCGAGCGGTGGATGCGCTCGTACGACTCGGCGATGACGGCCTTGACGCCGAGCAGCGCGGTGCCCTTCGCGGCCCAGTCGCGGGACGAGCCGGAGCCGTACTCCTTGCCCGCCAGGATCACCAGCGGGATGCCGGCGGCCTGGTAGTTCTGCGACGCGTCGTAGATGAAGGAGACCGGGCCGCCCTCCTGCGTGAAGTCGCGGGTGTAGCCGCCCTCGGTCCCCGGCGCGATCTGGTTGCGCAGGCGGATGTTGGCGAACGTGCCGCGGATCATGACCTCGTGGTTGCCACGGCGGGAGCCGTAGGAGTTGAAGTCACGACGCTCCACACCGTGCCCGGTGAGGTACTTGCCGGCCGGGGTGTCGGCCTTGATCGCACCGGCCGGGGAGATGTGGTCGGTGGTGACCGAGTCGCCCAGCTTGGCAAGGACGCGGGCGCCGGCGATGTCCGAGACCGGGGTGGTCTCCATCGTCATGCCCTCGAAGTACGGGGGCTTGCGGACGTACGTGGACTGCGGGTCCCACTCGAAGGTGTTGCCGGTGGGGATCGGCAGCGACTGCCACTGGGCGTCGCCGGCGAAGACGTCCTGGTAGGACTTGTTGAACATGTCCTCGCCGATGGCCGAGGCGACGACCTCGTTGACCTCGGCCTCGGTCGGCCAGATGTCCTCGAGGTGGACCGGCTTGCCCTCGGTGTCCGTGCCGATGGCGTCGCGCGTGATGTCGACCTTCATCGAACCGGCGATGGCGTAGGCGACGACCAGCGGCGGGGACGCCAGGTAGTTCATCTTGACGTCGGGGTTGATCCGGCCCTCGAAGTTACGGTTGCCGGAAAGCACCGAAGTGACCGCCAGGTCGTGCTCGTTGACGGCCTTGGAGACCTCTTCGTCGAGCGGACCGGAGTTGCCGATGCAGGTGGTGCAGCCGTAGCCGACCAGGTTGAAGCCCAGCTTGTCGAGGTACGGGGTCAGGCCCGCCTTGTCGAAGTAGTCCGTGACGACCTTCGAGCCCGGCGCCAGGGTGGTCTTGACCCACGGCTTGCGGGTCAGGCCCTTCTCGACCGCCTTCTTGGCCACCAGGGCGGCGGCGACCATGACGTACGGGTTCGAGGTGTTGGTGCAGGAGGTGATGGCCGCGACGGTCACAGCGCCGTGGTCGATCTCGTACGTCGAGCCGTCGGGGGCGGTGACCAGGGTCGGCTTGGTCGGCACACCGTTGCTGACGGCCGGGGAGTCGGAGGCCGGGAAGGACTCCTCGCCCGCCTCGTCGGCGGTGTCCACGTAGTTCCGTACGTCCTGCGAGAACTGGTACGCGGCGTCGGCGAGGACGATGCGGTCCTGCGGGCGCTTCGGGCCGGCGATCGACGGGACGACCGTCGACAGGTCCAGCTCGAGCTTCTCGGAGAAGTCGGGCTCGGCGGCCGGGTCGAGCCAGAGGCCCTGCTCCTTGGCGTACGCCTCGACGAGCGCGACCTGCTGCTCGCTGCGGCCGGTCAGCTTGAGGTAGTTCAGGGTCTCGCCGTCGATCGGGAAGATCGCGGCGGTGGAACCGAACTCCGGCGACATGTTGCCGATGGTGGCGCGGTTGGCGAGCGAGGTGGCGGCGACGCCCTCGCCGTAGAACTCGACGAACTTGCCGACGACACCGTGCTTGCGGAGCATCTCGGTGATGGTCAGCACGAGGTCGGTGGCGGTGGTGCCCGGCTTGAGCTCGCCGGTCAGCTTGAAGCCGACGACGCGCGGGATGAGCATCGAGACGGGCTGGCCGAGCATCGCGGCCTCGGCCTCGATGCCACCGACGCCCCAGCCGAGGACGCCGAGGCCGTTGACCATGGTGGTGTGCGAGTCGGTGCCGACGAGGGTGTCGGGGTAGGCCTGGCCGTTACGGACCATGACCGTACGGGCCAGGTGCTCGATGTTGACCTGGTGGACGATGCCGGTGCCCGGCGGGACGACCTTGAACTCGTCGAACGCGGTCTGGCCCCAGCGCAGGAACTGGTAGCGCTCCTTGTTGCGGCCGTACTCCAGCTCCACGTTCTGGGCGAAGGAGTCCGGGGTGCCGAACTTGTCGGCGATGACGGAGTGGTCGATGACCAGCTCGGCCGGGGCCAGCGGGTTGATCTTCGCCGGGTCGCCGCCGAGCTCCTTGACGGCCTCGCGCATGGTGGCGAGGTCCACGACACAGGGCACACCGGTGAAGTCCTGCATGATCACGCGGGCCGGCGTGAACTGGATCTCCTGGCTCGGCTGCGCCTGCGAGTCCCACCCACCGAGCGCCCGGATGTGGTCGGCGGTGATGTTCGCGCCGTCCTCGGTGCGGAGCAGGTTCTCCAGCAGCACCTTCAGGCTGTAGGGCAGGCGAGCGGAGCCCTCGACCTTGTCCAGCCTGAAGATCTCGTACGACTCGTCGCCCACCTGCAGCGTGCTGCGGGCGTCGAAGCTGTTCGCCGACACGACAGTCTCCTTCATTTTTGTGCGCGTACCACCGCATCCTGCCGCCACGACTCGTCGCCGATCCGCTAAGGTAAGGCTAAGTTAGGTCACCCTTACCGGGGTGGCGGCTGCGGTGCGCCTCGGCAGATATCTCGATGTCGAGATAACTCTAATACATGGGGGCTGTTCGGTCATGCCCTGACCCCGCGCCACTACCGATGAACCGGCGACCCGCCCCTGAAGCTCCGGCCGAGGATCGTCACGCCCCTGCATCATTAGATGCAAACCGGGACAACCAGAACACTTCGACACCCGTTCGGCCGCGCCCCGGTTGCGCGGAGCGAATGCCCGACTGACCGTCAAAAAGCGCCTCCCGCGCGCGTACCAGCCTCACTCGGATGCCACCCCCGACGCGTGTCCATCTCATATCTGAGATAACCTGCGCCACATGGCAGACGACTACCTCGTACGCATCGGCAAGCTCATCCGTGACGCGCGTCAGCATCGCGGCTGGTCACAGGCGCAGCTCGCGGAGGCTCTCGGCACCAGTCAGAGCGCCGTCAACCGGGTCGAGCGCGGCAACCAGAACATCAGCCTTGAGATGATTGCCCGGATCGGCGAAGCGCTGGACAGTGAGATCGTCTCACTGGGGTACGCGGGGCCGATGCACCTTCGCGTGGTGGGCGGACGCCGGCTGTCGGGATCCATCGACGTCAAGACGAGCAAGAACGCCTGTGTGGCGCTGCTGTGCGCATCACTGCTCAACAAGGGGCGTACGGTGCTGCGCCGCGTCGCCCGTATCGAGGAGGTGTACCGGCTCCTCGAGGTGCTCAACTCCATCGGCGTGCGCACCCGTTGGATCAACGACCGGGTCGACCTGGAGATCGTGCCGCCCGCCGAGCTGGACATGGGCGCCATCGACGCGGAGGCGGCCCGCCGCACCCGCTCGATCATCATGTTCCTCGGCCCGCTCCTGCACCGTATGGACCACTTCAAGCTGCCGTACGCGGGCGGCTGCGACCTCGGCACGCGCACCGTCGAACCGCACATGATCGCGCTGCGCCGGTTCGGCCTCGACATCACGGCGACCGAGGGCCTTTACCACGCGCAGGTGGACCGCGCGGTGACGCCCCAGCGGCCGATCGTGCTGACCGAGCGGGGCGACACCGTGACCGAGAACGCGCTGCTCGCGGCCGCGCGCCACAACGGCACGACGGTCATCCGCAACGCCTCGTCCAACTACATGGTCCAGGACCTCTGCTTCTTCCTCGAAGCGCTCGGCGTCAAGGTCGACGGCATCGGCACGACGACCCTGACCGTGCACGGCGTACCCAACATCGAGGTGGACGTCGACTACTCGCCCTCCGAGGACCCGGTCGAGGCGATGAGCCTGCTCGCCGCGGCCGTCGTCACCGAGTCCGAGCTGACCGTGTGCCGCGTGCCGATCGAGTTCCTCGAGATCGAGCTCGCGGTGCTGGAGGAGATGGGCCTCGACCACGACCGCACCCCGGAGTACGTCGCCGACAACGGCCGCACCCGGCTCGTGGACCTCACCGTCCGGCCCTCCAAACTCGAGGCGCCGATCGACAAGGTCCACCCGATGCCGTTCCCGGGCCTGAACATCGACAACGTCCCGTTCTTCGCGGCCATCGCCGCCGCCGCCCAGGGCAAGACCCTGATCCACGACTGGGTGTACGACAACCGCGCGATCTATCTGACCGATCTGAACCGCCTCGGCGGGCGGCTGCAGCTGCTCGACCCGCACCGGGTACTGGTCGAGGGCCCGACCCGCTGGCGCGCCGCCGAGATGATGTGCCCGCCCGCGCTGCGGCCGGCCGTCGTCGTCCTCCTCGCGATGATGGCCGCCGAGGGCACGTCGGTCCTTCGGAACGTGTACGTCATCAACCGCGGTTACGAGGACCTGGCGGAGCGACTCAACTCGGTGGGCGCTCAGATCGAGATCTTCCGGGACATCTGAGCGTTCTCTGAAAGATAGCCGCCGCGCCCGGTCTGACCTGCGCAAATGCGGGTTGGGAGGGGCGTGGCGGCCCCTGTGGGATTTCTCTGGGACTTTGGGCCGGACCGAAGCTGCTCCGTAGAGCACGGCGGCACCGAACGACTTGGCGACGGAGTTCGCTCGCTCCGCGGTCGACAGCTCACTCCCTCCGGCTTCGGTCGAGGAGGCCGCACACCACGACACCCGTCACCAGGAAGGCGCCCATGGCCGACAGCAGCGCGACCTCCTCGTACGACGGCGGGGTCACCCGCAGGGCCAGGGCTGCGGCGACGGCGCCCGCGAGGACCGCGCAGCCGACGCGGGTCGCCAGCCGGAGGGCGCCGACCTGTGTCTCACGGGCCGCGCGCACACTGGCCACCACGGCCGTCAGAGCGCCCGCGGCCAGTGCCAGGCGGGGCGTGCCGAACAGCAGGCCGTAGCGGATCGCCAGGGCCGGCACGAAGAACAGCAGCAGCCAGTGGCGCAGGGCGTGCGCCACGAAGGACAGCGTGGGCGCGGACCGGGCCGCCGCCGGCCGGGAGGCGACGGCACGCAGCACGAGGAGCGCGCCCCCGGCAGCCAGGGCGAGCGGCAGACGGTCGTCCAGGCGGCCCAGGTTGTACAGCAGCGCAGTGTCGTAGACGACCAGCACCAGCGCGCCCAGCGCGCCCAGCGAGCCGACGAACACCAACAGGCCCGGCACCGAGGGCGGCACCCGGGTCGTGCCCGTGTCGCGGGCCGCCGCACGGGCGAGCAGCAGCGGGGTGACGACCGCCGAGGCGGCACGGATCAGCACGTCGTCCACGGTGTACGGGTTGCGCAGATCCCACTCGACCAGACAGAACACGGACGTGTACGACACCGAGGCCAGCGGCAGCAGGGCCGAGCGTGCGATCCGGCGGTACAGGTCGGCGTCCAGCCAGCGCACCACCGACGCGAACGCCAGCAGGACGAAGGGAAGTTCCAGGAAGGCCTGCACCCGCAGCACGCTCGGCGCGAGCAGCCCGGGTGCGGGGAACACCTCGGCCAGGTGCCGCAGGGCGGGATTCGCCGACGCCAGGTCGAACCATCCGGCGGGCAGATACCGCGCGACGAACGACGGGTCCCCGTCGTGGACGCGCAGCACGTACACGGTGAACAGCACCTGGTTGACGTAGACCAAGCCGGTCACCAGCGCCAGCCACGCGGCCGGCGAGAAGACGCGGCGGCCCGCCGCCCCGACCGGGTCGGGGCGGCGGGCCAGGACACGCGGGGTGATCGCGAGGGCCGATACGACCGACGCGACCACCACCACGTCCACGAGTACCCGCACGCTGATCACGTGTGCAGGTACACCTTGCATTCCGTGCCCGTCCGATGGGTCACCACACCCACCGGCCGGTCCCGGTCCCGCAGGTAGCGCGGGTCCTCGTCGTCGTCGGTCCACCCATGGTCCCTTGCGAAGACCTGGGCACCGGCGATTGCTCCCTCCCGGGAGGAGGCCTTGCGCAGTCCGCTGCCCGAGACGAAGCCGGGCAGCGCGGAACAGGGCATCCGCAGCACGGCCGCCATCGGGTACGTGTCGTCCTCGGACCACGCGTAGTACCCGACGACCTTCGCCGACGCCGGCACTTCGAGGCCGAAGTCACGGAACGCCTGGGACGCGCTCACATCGGTGTGCGTGCCCGGGAAGGCGCCCGGGAAGTGCTTCTTCGGTTCCTCGCCGCACGAGGCGACCGCCAGCAGCGGCAGCATGCCCAGGATCAGGCCCACGGCCGTGCGCCGAATGGCACGGAAACGCATCTCACCCCCCCAACTGGTACGAATAGGTGCCCCAGACATTGAAGTCCTGGGCAAAGCCATCAGTGTGCAACTGTGCCAGAGCGTTCTGGTCGACTTCCTCGAAGAGGCCGACGTTGCCTCGCGGCGCACCGCCCGTCGGGTTGCCCCAGTTGTACCGCTTGAAGACCTCGACGGTGATCGTCTTGTTGTCACCGCTGCTCTTCACCCGGTACTGGAACCCGTTGAGGGCGTACCACCAGCCCTGGACCGCGGCACCCTTGTCCCCGGCCTCCATGAAGTCGGCCACGCTGGTGCCCTCGCTCCACCCGGAGTCGTAGCTGCCGCCCGACTTCTTGGCTTCGGCCGCTCGGTCGTCGATCAGCTTCTGGAACGACGGCATGTCGTCCATCATCCGCTTGGCATCGATCTCGTACGCGTCACCGGACGCGCCCAGCCAGTGGTCGAGCAGGTCTGCGGCCACGTCGTAGTGCATGTAGTTGCGCAGACCCTGGACGCCGGCCTTCATGTACGCCCACCCAGCCATGTCGAATTCGTGGTTCCACCACTGCGTGAACCAGTTCGCCGTGTTGAACGGGCGGTCGTCCTCCTCCTGCTGCTTGGGCGCGTCGAGCGGGGTGTCGTTCTCGTAGAACTCGCCCTCGCCCGGCTTGGTGAACTCCTCGGCCGCGCGGTCCTCGTAGTAGTTGTCCAGGAACGCCTCGCTGCCGCACACACCCATCTCGGCACAGATCATGTGGCCGTCGTACTCGACCCGGCTGGTCGGGTTGCCGCCGGTGAAGGCGTAGCGGTTGCCGGTGTACGGGTCGACTCCGAGGCCCATGTCGGCGAGGGCGCCGTTGTACATGTCCCGGGTGGTGAAGCGGTTCAGGCCCGGGTTGTAGTCGCGGAAGCCCATGTCGTAGGTGCCGGACTGGGCGTCCCAGCGCTTGGCGTTGTAGCGGTAGGGGTTGTACGTCTCCTTCGTCGGGTCCGTGGCGTCGGGCTTGTCGATGCCGGTGAACTCGCTGTCGTCGTCCTTGCCGTAGGCGGTGTAGCCGTACGTCGCCTTGGTGTTGCCGTCCTTGTCGGTCAGCGTCTCGACGTCGGTGTGGCTGTTGTAGCCGTAGTAGCCCTCCTCGGTCGTGCCGTCGCTGTTGTGCTTGATCTGCGACAGACGCTCGCCCCACGGGCTGTACTGGTAGGACTTGGTCAGCTCGCCGGCCACCTTCTCGTCCAGGACCTCGGTGGACAGGCCCAGGTAGGAGAAGTCGGTCGTCTTGCCGTCCGCGGACTTCGACGCGGTGCGGTCCAGCGGGTCGAACGTGTACGTCGTCGCCTTCAGCGCGCCCGTGTCGTCCATCTTCTCGGACTTCACGACATGGTCGAAGCCGTCGTACGTGCTGCGCTCGATGACCTTGTCGGCGGCCACGACGGACTCCATGCGGCCGAACGGGTCGTAGTTGTACTTCGCCTGCACGCCCGAGGTGGTCGCGGTCAGCAGCCGGTTGCGGTCGTAGTCATAGACCGTCTCCGTGCCCTTGAGCGTCTGCCGGATGACGTTGGCGTTGTCGTCGTAGACGTACGTCTCCGTGCCGGCGCCGTTGCCGGTCTTGACCGTCTCCTTCAGCCGGTCGACCGGGTCGTAGCTGTAGTCGGTGGTGGACTCCAGGTACGCCGTGTTGTTGTCGGCGTTCATCTTCTTCGCCACGTCCTGCGCCTTGTTGCCGTTGGCGTCGTAGGCGTAGGTGTGGGAGGAGACGAGGGTGCCGTTGGCTTTCTTCTCCGTCGACGTCTTCAGCGCCGCGTTGAGGTAGTACGTGTAGTCGACCGTGTTGCCGTTGGCCTTGGTCTCCTTCAGCTTCAGGCCGCGGTCGGTGTAGGTGTACGTCGTCCTCTTCGGCGACGTGTCCGTGGCGGACTTGCCGACCTCGACGGTCGCGACCAGGTCGCGCAGGTCGTAGGTGTACTTGGAGAACTGGTCGGGGTGGGTGATCGTGTCGACCAGGCCGTTGGCGTCGTAGGTGTACGACGTGGCCTTCTTCTCCTGACCGGCGAGTGCCTCGGTGACCTTCTGGACCTGGTTGAGGCCCGTGTAGGCGACCGTGTAGGCGTCGATCTTCGTGCCCGACGACGTGTCGTCGATCGACGTCAGGTTGCCGTTGACGTCGTAGGCGTAGGCGAAGGTCTTCTTCTCGTCGTCGGTCTCACCCGCGTTGTCGCGGACCAGCTTGACCGCGTCGGCGACGGCGATGCCGCCGCTGCTCTGGTCCAGCTTCAGCTTGGTGTCCTCGCCCTGCTTGAGGGAGTAGCTGCCGAGGCTGACCCAGGTGCCCGCGCCCGTCGTCTGGTTCTTGGTGACGGCCGGCTCGGTGGTCGTGCCGTGGGTGAGCGTGTACTTCGCGGTGGTCGTGGCGCCGGTGACCTGCGGGTACTTCACGTACGCGGTGTACGTGCCGTCCTTGGGTATGTTCAGCGTCCAGGTGAACGCGTCCGTGCCGGTGCCCGCCGCGTGGGTGCGGTGGTCGTAGCCCTGCTGGCTCGTGATGTTCCCGGCCGTCCAGGTGCCCGTGGAGGACGTGTTCTGGGTGTCGGAGTTGTCCACCACGACGACCGACTTGCCGACCGGCACACCGTCGTCCGACTTGGACTTCAGCTTGCCGTCCGGGTAGTAGGACCACGTCATCGTGCGGTTGGAGGAACCGCCCGCCGAGGTCAGCGTGCGGGCCGTCTGCAGACCCAGCTCGTTGTACTCGTAGGTGGTGGCGATGTCCCACGGGTCGGCGGAGGACCGCACCCAGCCGTTGTCGAAGTACTCGTACGTCGTGTCGTTGCGGACGGTCTCACCGTCCGACGGCGGCAGCGAGGTCTTCGCCACCCGGCCGACCTTGTCGTACGTGGTCTCCGTGTAGACGTTCGGGTTGTTGTTGCGGGTGTCGTTCGGGTCGTAGGGCTGGTACTTGCGGACCACGCGGTTCAGCTCGTCGTAAGCGGTGCGCACGGTGAAGTCATCCGCGTTCGCGGTCGCCGCACCGCGCGGTGTGATCACCTTGGTCACGTTGCCGACCTGGTCGTACTCGTACTTGGTGGAACGGGTCGTGGTGCCCTCGTAGGGGACCTTGACCTCGGACTGCATACCCCGCTCGTCGTAGGTGACGGTCGTGGTGTTGTTCTCCGCGTCCGTGGTGGTGACGACCAGCGAGTCCTTGTCGTATCCCCGCTTGGTGGACTTGCCGGTCGCGTCCGTGACGGTGGTGACCCGGTGGTTCAGGTCGTAGGCCGTCTTGGTGGTGTAGTCGGTGGCGTCCGTGGTCGCGTTCTTCCTCGGGTCGATGACCGTGACCAGGTTGCCGACGTTGTCGTACTCGTAGGAGACCTTCTCCTGCTTGGCGTTGACCACCGAGGTCAGCTGGTAGACCGCGTCGTAGTTGTTCGTCGTGACGTAGTCCGTCGTGTCCGACGTCGTCAGCGAGCCCTTCGGCTCCGTCGTCGTCCTGAGGTTGCCGGCCTTGTCGTACGTATAGGTCGTCTTCCGCTCGCCCGACGTGGTGGTGTCCTTCGGCGCGGTGGCCGAGACGACCTGGTCCGCGTCGTCGTACACCGCCGTGGAGACCGCGCCGCCCGGCGAGGTGGACTTGGTGACGTTGTCGTTGGCGTCGTACTCCGGGGCGGGCGTGGTGATCAGGTCACCGGCCGCCTGGTCCTTGGGCACCGTGCTGCCCGTCGGACGCCCGAAGGTGTCGTAGCTCTGCGTGGTGACCTTGGAGTTGGCGTCGGTGACGTGGAGGACCTGGCCGCGTTCGTCGTAGTCGAAGAGCGTCGAGTTGGACTTGGCGTCCGTGATCGTCTCCGGGTACCCGTTCGCGTCGAAGCCCGAGTACGACGTCGGGTTACCGTTGGCGTCGGTCGCCTTGGTCAGCTGGCCGTAGGCGTCGTAGTCGTACTTGGTGGTGTAGCCGCTGGTGGTCGGCGCGCAGGTGCCGGCATTCCATGTGGCGGTGCCCTTGGGGTCGGTGACCGTCTTCAGGTTGCCGAAGCAGTCGTAGCCGAACGTCCAGGCGCGGCCCTCGGGTGAGGTCTTGCGGACCAGGTCGGCGGCGAAGCCGTCGGCGCGGGTCTGGTACTCGTACTTGGCCGCGTGGGCGGGGTAGGTGCCCGGGGCGCAGTCCGAGGCGGGCGGGACGCCGTTCTTGTTGTTCTCCGCGTCGCGCTGCCAGAGCGGGTAGCCCGTCTTCTGGTCGTAGCAGAACGCGGACTTGGCGCCGTTGTCCTCCTCCAGGTACGTGACGTTGTTGTCGGCGTCCCAGCTCATCTTGGTGGTCTGGGACTTGGCGTTGGTGGTCTGCACCGGGCGGCCGTAGTCGTCGGCGACGTACTTGGTCGCGTGGTTCTCGGCGTCGGTGACCGTGGTGTCGGTGAATTTCGTGTTCGTGGCGTTCGCCGCGTACGCGAAGGTGGTGTCACCGCCGAGCCGGTCGCTGATCTTCTTGGTCCACCAGTGGTACTTCGGGTCGTCACCGGCCTGCGGGGCGTAGTACGTCAGTGCCGTGTCGTGGCCGCGCGGGTCGGCGACCGAGACCAGCTTGACGTTCTTGTTGCCCTGCGTGGCGTCGTAGGTGAAGCCGAACACCTTCGGCTGGGCGGAGCCCGCGCCGTCGGTCAGCTTGGTCAGCAGACCCTGGTCGGAGTACTCGAAGGTCACCTTGCGCGTGGAGATGTCCGTGATCGACTTGACGTGGTCGGCGATCTTCGGGCTGGTCGCCTCGGCCTTGGAGTAGTACTCCACGGTCAGCGACTGCCGGCCGGCCGGGTCGGTGATGTAGGTGAGGAACTTGGTCGGCTTGTTGTTGGACTTGCGCTCCTCGTACGTGTACGTCTGCGTGTTGCCGTTCTTGTCCACGACCGACGTCAGGTAGCCGTCGCAGCCGAACAGGAACCGCGTGCCGTCCGGGCGCAGCAGCGTCCAGGCGTCCGGCACCGGGTCCTTGTCCGGGGTGCAGTCCAGGCCCGGCTTCATCGACACCTTGTAGTGGACGCCCGCGGGGGCCTTCCAGGTGCCGTCCGCCTGCTTGGTGAAGACGTGCGTGGTGCCGTCACCGTCGGGCAGGCGGATCTCCGTCGCGTTGGCGCTGGGGTTGGGGTGGAAGTCCAGCGGCGCGCCGAGGCGGATCGGACCGGCGAGCTGTGCCGACCAGCCGCCGCCCAGGACCGTGTCGGAGGTGTCGAGGGAGTTGTAGGAGAAGCGGGCGAAGGTCGTCAGGCCCCGGCCCGGGTTGGTGAACGCGTTGTAGGACCACACGGTGTTGCCCGACGCCAGGTTGTTCATCACCGTCGAACCGGCACCGGTGTTCTTGCCCGTGTAGGAGTAGAACTTCTCCAGGCCCAGGCTGTTGGAGGTGGGGTCCTCCACTGCGACGTTCTGTTTCAGGCTCGGGATGCCGCCGGTGCCGGCCGACAGCCAGCTGCCGTCCGAGATCTTGCGGACGTCCCAGCCGAGCACGTAGTCCGTGCGCTTGTTGCCGTTGTCGCTGTTGATCGGCGTCTTGACCTGCGCCTGGAGCAGGGCCGACTGACCCGGCGTGAGGGCCGGGATCGCCGTGGAGACCTGGTTGCCGCCGTTGGTGACGTCGGTGCCGTCGGGCAGCTTCCAGGTGTAGGACAGCTCGCGCTCGCCCGCGGCCCACGCGGTGTTCGTGGTGTTGGTGACGGTGAACTCGACCGTGTAGGTGGAGTTCGGGGTCATCCGGGCCGGGGTCTTCGGCGCGTAGTACGTCGACTCCGTGGTGGAGTCGATGTAGGTGACCACCATGCGCGGACGCAGCTTCTTCTCGGGCGCCTCGGAGGACAGGAACACCGTGCGCTCCTGCTTCACCGACTCGTCCGCCATCTTCAGCAGCACGCCCTGGTTGGAGCCGGGCGTGGTCACCCAGCTCTGGACCATGGACGCGGCGCTCCAGTCGTGGCGGGCCGGGTCGTTGCTCATCGCAGGGGCGGTGTCGGCGACCGTGGCGCCGAAGTCACCGCCGGCCGCGGTCCAGTTGGTGGTGGCGTTCGCCTTCACCCAGGTCGCCGACGCCTCGTCGAAGTCCCGGGTCAGCGGCCGCATCTCATAGACCGCGCCCGTGTTCTCGGTCGTGGTCTGCGTGCCCCACAGCCGCATGGTGGCGTCCAGCACGCGGGCGCTTGCGGGGATGTCCAGCGCGGGAAACTTCAGCATCGCGCGGGTGGTGCCGTAGGTGGGCGAGTTGTTGCCCACCGCCAGCCACTTCTGCGCGACGCCGTCGGTGAGCGTGTCGTGCGGGGTGGTCGACTCCGTCTGGGACAGTGTGGTGTCCTGTGCCGCCTCCACGATCTTCGTGGTGCGGCCCGCCTTGGGCAGCCGCACCAGCTGCGTCGGGGCCCCGATCACCTGCCCATCCTGCGTCTTGACCGCGACCATGTAGTAGTACGCCCGCCCGAAGGGGTCCGCACTGTCCGCCGCGGTCGGCGTCGCCGAGGTGTCCGTGTACGACGTGGACGTCGACGAGACCGGAGCGACCAGGGTCGCCGCCGACGGCGTGAACGTCTGGTAGATCGACCGGTGCACCTGGTACTCGACGATGTTGTCACCGGTCGCGGTCGACGGGTCGGTGTACGCCGACCACTTCAGCTCCGCACCTGTGTCGTGGATCGTCGTGGGCGCCTCCAGTTCCACGCCGGGGCGGCCGTAGGTCAGCACCAGGCGCGGGTTGTTGGCGCTCTCGCCGTCGTAGGCGAACTCGCTGCCCTCGTAGCGCGGGCCGCCCTTGGGGCCGTTGGCGGACTCGTCCCCGGCCTTGACGACGAAACCGTAGTTGACGTTGGTGCCGTCGATCCACGACTGCACCGTCTTGGTCACCGGGAAGGAGTGCCAGACGTTCACCTCGGAGGGCTGCTTGGTGACCACCCCGCCCTTGGTGAAGCGGACGGCGTCCGCGAGCACCGCGGTACTCGTCGATGCGGGACCGTCACCGAGGACGATCTTGCCCGCGGTGCCCGCTTTGAACGGGTGGGTTCCCAGCGTCTTCCACACCCCGGCCGAGCCCGCCTGCTGGTTGACGGTGTAGGTCTGGCTGCCGCCGTTGTAGGTGACGGTGTACGGGGCGTTGGTGGCCCGGTCGGTGGCCGGGACGTAGTGCGCCTCGACCTGGTAGTCGCCGTCCTCCGGCAGGTTCGGCTGCCAGGTGTAGGTGTCGCCGGCCACCGAGTCCTTGTTGTACAGGTAGTCCTGGTTGACCGCGTACTGCGTGTAGGCGGTGTTCCCCGACGCGGGCCACGAGCCCTTCGCAGCCGTGGTCCCCGCATCCCCGTCGTCGACCAGGACCGAGGTGCCCGACAGCTCACCGGTGATGCCGTTGGCGTTGTTCCAAGTCGCGGTCGACTCGCTCCAGTCGGCAGTCGCCCGGTGCGCCTCCAGCTGGACCTCGGTGTCGCCGGTGGTGTGGGTCTGGTCGTAGTACAGCTTCAGGTCGGCCGAGTCCAGCTTCGTCCCGGCCGGGACGCCGGTCATCGGGAACTTCAGCAGCGCCCGGGAGGTGCCGGTGCTGGTGTTGCCGACCGACAGCCGCCAGTTGTCGTCGTAGTTGGACCCCGGACCGTCCGAGGAGATCATCACGTCCTGCGCCGTGGCCGGCGTCGGAGCGATCTGGATTGTCGGATCGATGGTGACCGGGTACTGCCGCTTCGGCGAGGCCAGCCACTTCGCGTCTGGCACCACGGTCAGCTTCCAGCCCTTGCCGTCCCGCGACAGTTTCTGCCGCACGGCGGTGCTGTAGGCGGTGCCGTACGGCGACTCCGCGTCCCTCTTCGCGTCCGTCATGAACGGCGCCGGGATCACCAGGACCGGATTGGTGCCCTCGCCGTAGAAGGCGATTGAACCGTTCTTGGCGGCCTTCGGCGTCAGCCCGTCGGTGTCCAGCGTGAACGTGAACTTCAGGGGCACGTCCGGGCGTTCAGCCAGGACGATGTTCTCCTTCACCCGGCCCGGACCCACCTCGTACGACAGGTCCGCACCCGGCACGGCGTCCCGGTAGGTGACGGTGTCGCCCTTCGCCACGGGCTTCAGCGACGCCCCGGCGCCCTCCAGGCCCAGGACCACCGAGTGGCCATCGGCGGACTCCACCCGCATCAGCCGGTCCGGATCACTGCCGAACCAACTGCTGGTGGCGTTGGTCGTGTTGGCGTACCGATAGCCGTCCCGGCCGCTCGCCTTCACCCGGGCGTCTATGTCGCGCCACGACTTGCCCGCCCGGTAGGCGGTCGGCACGGCCGACACCTCTGCCTGCACCCGCCCGTCCGACAGCTTGAAGAACCGGGCGTTCGCCGTGCGCCTGCCAGTCAGCTCCGCGACCCGCTTCGCCTTCGGGGCCACCTTGCCCTTCGGCAGCTTCTGCCGCTCGGCGACCCCCGCCTCGTCGTACGAGGACGGCTTGTCCAATTCCTTGCTGTCGTCCGCGAACCAGTCCTTGATGCTGTCGACGACACCCTCGCCGTCACCACCGGAACCGGACGCGGCATAAGCGGCCTGCGGCAGCAGTGAACTCGTCACCGCGGCCACCACAAGGCACGCCAGCACCCTGCCCAATCTGGGACTCACGCCAAACCCTTCCATCAACGGTCGTTGAAATCCACCGAATTTCCCCGACCCGTCCCGAGGGGACCTGTCTAGGGCATACGCAGTGGCGGCCGGAGGTCTAGTGATCGAAATGAAGGTCAGTCAAGTGACCAGACATTCCGACCACTTGATGCGACAGCACCAGCAAGGCGGTTATATAGGCGGAGGGCGATGTCCGATATCTCCGCTCGCTGGAAAAGGGCCGAAGACAAGGCTGCGCAGACCCACGCCTACCCGGCCTGACGCACAGCAGTGACGGAAGCACACGCGGCACGACGTGCGAGACGCCGGATCAACGGGCATGAGCGTGAAACACAGGAGTGCCCCCGGCGCTGTGCACCGGGGGCACTCATCAGGTGTACTGCCCCACAGGGGCGTTGGGATTACTTGATGTAGACGAGACCGTCGGTGGTGATGGTGGGACGGCCGCTGGTGCCGACCACGACGATCTTGATGGTGTGCTTGGCGCTGCTGGACCAGGTCTTGGTCCAGATCGCTTGCCGGTACTTGGTGGTGGACGACTTCAGGTCCACGGTCGAGACCTTGGTGCCGTCGACGTAGACGTACGCCTGACCCGAGCTGGAGGCGCGGGAGACTACCCAGGCGGCGGAGCGGCCGGTGAAGGTCCAGGTGAGGCTGGCGCCCTTGGAACCGCTGGAGTACGACTTGCCGCCGAGGTAGCTGGTGGAGGAGCGAGTCGTCCAGCTGCCGGACTTGGTGGCCGAGGACTCCTGCAGGATCACCGGGGTGTAGGAGGGCGACGAGGTGCGGTAGTTGCCCGCGTAGTCGTAGGCCCGCATCGACCAGGTGGTGGCGGTGCCGGACTTGGCGGTGCGGCTGGAGCTGGTGGTGGTCGGGCCGAAGGTGGCCGTGGTCGGGGCCAGCAGCTTCACATCGCGCAGGGCCTTGTCGTCCGTGGCCTTCCAGCCGAGGGTCACCGGGACGGCGCTGGTGTTGACGGTGCCACTGCGCAGGGACAGCTTCGGGGTGGTGCTGAAGGTCGGTGCGGTCGTCTCCGCGACGAAGTTCAGCGCGGCGCTGGTAACGGTCTTGCCGGACTGGTGCACGGCCCGCACGGCGACGGTGTGGCTGCCCAGGGCCAGCGTGGCGCTCGCGGAGGTGGCGGTGCCGGAGGTGGTGGCGACGGTCTTGCCGTCGACCAGCAGCTCGAACTTGGAGATGAGGGAGCCCGGCGTGGTGGCCGACCAGTGCGCCGTGATGGCGCCCTTGGTGTAGTACGTCGAGCCCGACAGGCTCGCGCCGTCGACCGAGGTGGTCTTCAGGCCCTGCACCGGGCCGGACGCCCAGGTGCGGATGGTCGGCAGCTGGGCGTAGAGGGAGCTGCCGGGGCACTGGGTGTTGTAGCCGTCACGGTGGGCGGAGATCCGCTTGAAGGTGTACTTGGTGCCCGCCGTGAAGCTGGTGCCGAAGTAGTTCGTCTGGCTGGCGCCCGAGGTGAGCTGGACGGTCCCGGCCGGGTCCGCGCCGTACTGTCCGAGCTTCCAGGCCGCCACGCGGGCGACCGCGGTCAGCGCGGCGTTCGAGGCGCTGGTGGAGGTGTACTCACCGAGCACCGCGACGCCCGTGGACTCCCGGTTCCAGCCGTACGTGTGGGCGCCGAGCACCGGCAGGCCGACACCGCCCTTGCGGCCCTCGAAGATGGTGCCGCACTTGTCGACGAGGAAGTTGTAGCCGATGTCCTTCCAGCCGTTGACCTGCACGTGGTAGGCGTAGATGCCCCGGACGATCGACGCCGAGTCGGAGCAGGAGTAGTCGTTGGAGCCGTCGGTGTGGTGGACGAAGACGGCCTTCACGTCCGCGTTGTACTCCGGCGCCTCGGGGCTCATCGACTCGTCGGCACCCCAGCCGGCGCGCGAGACGATCGGCGGTTCGGGCACGGTGGACGGCGGCGCGGTGGGCGTGGTGGGCGACGGGCTCGCGGACGCGCTCGTGGAGGGGGACGCGGAGCCCGAAGCGGTCGGGGTGGCCGCGGGCGTGGTGTCGGTGGGAGCCGGGGATGTGGTGGTCTGGCCGTTCGTCGGCGTGGCGGTGGTGCCGTCGCTCGGTGTGGCGGAGTCGGTGGCCTCGGCGGTGTCGGTGGCCGCGGCGGTCGTGGCGCCGGGGGTCTCCTCGGCGACGAACGCGGCCGGGTCGGCCTCGTTGCCGGCGGACTTGCTCTCGGCCGCGGTCACCACGCCCGGGTCGACCAGGTTGACCTCGAGCCCCTTGGGCAGCGAGCTGGTGGTGCCGTTCTTGCGGACGACCTGGACCTGGACGCCGTCGGAGGGTCCGACCCACAGCGGCTCGGACGCGCCGCGCACCTTGGGACCCGGGTTCTCCAGCGGGTCGACGTTGACTTCGAGGTCCTGCCAGGCGCTCCACTCGCCGGTCTCACGGCTGTGGGTGCGCACCTGCACCGTGCCGTGGAGCCGCTTGGTGGCGCCCGACCAGGAGACGCCGACCATCGAGAACTGCTCGGTGTCCGTGCGCGGCAGCTCCCGCTTGTCGCTTGCGGACCCCTTCAGCGCGAGGTCGTAGACCTTCACCGGCCGCTTGGCCCGGCCCGCGCCCGGATCGGCGGACGGGCTGGCGACGGCGTAGGTCACCAGGCCCCCACCGCCCAGGAGCACCGCACCGAGCGTCAGCCATGCCCGTCGCTTCAGGCTCAGTGGTCTGTACGCATGCAACGTACGACGATTCACGACGTATCCACCCCATAGAAGGCCCGAGCAAGGCCACGGAAGAAAGCCACATCAGGCACACCCGTCACATAGGCGGCCCGACCTGTACTGCGCCGCCCGACCTGCAAACATCACGGGGAACCAGACTGTGGTGACGCAGATCACTTCCGAACTTCCGCATGGCGGGGGCGGCTTCGTTGCGCCTTCGTTCCTTGAGCAGCGCAGAGGGCCCGTTGCCCGGACACGCGGTCCGGGCAACGGCCCTCGGAGGTTGCGGCGCTACAGGGCCGCGCCCGACCAGGCGTTGGTGCCGGAGTCCCGGATCCTGCGTTCCTCGGCGCGGGTCAGGAACCGCGGGGCGGCCTCCCGTACGTGCTCCGGGAACGAGAGGGGGTACAAGTACAGCTCCGCCTGGAAGAGCTTGCACAGGAACGTGGCCATGCCGCATCGGTACAGGGTCCACCTGTCGGTACGGCGGGAGTACAGCAGCACCGGCCAGCTGTCCGGGTCCGCACCTGCGGTGAACCAGCACAGCACGTCACCGGCGGCGTCCACGCCCCAGGCCACGAGGCCGCCGGACTTGGGATCCATACCCTCGGGGTGGGTGGCGAAGCCGTCCTCCCACTCCTCGCGCGCGGCCTCGGTCTCCTCGTCCATGTCGCCCTCGATCTCGGCGTTACCGACCGTGCCCGCGCCGTACACCGAGACGAACTCCCGGTAGTCGGAAGGGAAAACGACACCCCACGCCCGCTCGACCGCGGGCCAGTCGACGACCCGACCCGCCCCGTCGTGCGGGGGCATCAGACGCACCAACTGCACGGGAACTTCAACAGCGTCGTCCGCGCGGGACCGACCAGACAGAACACGGCCGTGCCGGGGGTCCCGCTTCAACGGCGTGTCCTCCGGCATCGCCCACCGCGTCCCGCTACGCGGCCGGAGGCTGACAGGGTGGCGTTGGCGGCGGGGCAAGATCGGACGGGGCGGCTGGGTCTGATCACATGTCGGCCAGAAGGATCTCGGGCCGTTCCACGCAGTCGGCCACGAAGCGGAGGAATCCGCCGGCCACACCGCCGTCGCAGACCCGGTGGTCGAAACTGAGGGAGAGTTGCATGACCTTGCGGACGGCCAGCGCGCCGTCCACCACCCAGGGTTTGTCGACGATGCGGCCCGCGCCGAGGAGCGCGGCCTCCGGGTGGTTGATGATGGGCGTGGACCCGTCCACGCCGAACACCCCGTAGTTGTTGAGGGTGAAGGTCCCGCCGGTCAGCGCCTGCGGCGGCAGGCTGCCGCTCCGCGCGAGGTCGGTCAACCTGGCCAGTTCGGCGGCCAGTTGTGCGGTCGTCATGCGATGGGCGTCGCGTACGACCGGGACGACCAGGCCGCGCTCGGTCTGGGCGGCGAAGCCGAGGTGCACCTCGCTGAAGCGGATGATCTCCCTGCGTTCGGTGTCGACCGTGGAGTTCAGCTCGGGGAAACGGCTGAGTCCGGCGACGCAGATGCGCGCCAGCAGGGCCAGCAGCCCGATGCGGCGGCCTGGTTCGGCGGCCTCCAGCGCCTTTTTCGCCTGCAGCAGTCCGGTGGCGTCCACGTCCACCCAGGTGGTGGCGTCGGGGATCTCCGTACGGCTACGGGAGAGCTTGTCCGCGACGGCACGGCGCACTCCGCGCAGCGGGATGCGCTCGGGACCGTCCGGCGCCGGGCGCGCGCCCGGCGCGGGGGTGTGGTCCGACGAAGGCTGCTGGGCGGGGGCGTTCGGGGCGGGTCCGGGGCTCGTTGCCATCTGTGGATGTGCCTGCGTGGTGGCCCGCTCTGCGACGGCGTGCTCCACGTCCCGTCGCAGAACGACCCCGGCGGGGCCGGAGGGCGACAGCCCGGCGATGTCGATCCCGTGCTCCCGGGCCATCCGGCGTACGAGAGGGGAGATCACCCGGGGAGCCTGAACGGCACCGGCCGCCGCGAGCCGTACGGCCGCAAACGTCCCGACGGCCGCGCCGCTCGCGGCGTGGTGGCCGGGCGAGGCGGGGGACCCCGCGACGGGGGCCTCCGCTGCCGTGCCGGTACCGGCGCTCGCGCCGTGCGCGGCGGTCGTCGCCGCGAGGCCGCGCCGACGGCGGCGGCGCGGGGCCGGGCCATGGCCGGTTCCGTAGCCGATCAGGACGTTGCCGGATCCGGCCTGTTCCTCTTCGCGGTATCGCTCGGCGTCGGCGGAGGCCGGTCGGCCCGGGGCCGCGCCGGACGTGCCGTCGGCCCGGGACGCGCCGCTGTCCGCGGCGGCCCCGGACGGGTCGGCGAGCGGGGCCCTCGGACCTGCCCCGCCACCCGCGTCCGCGCCGGCCGCCGAGGGTCGGGACCCGCCATCGGAATCCGCGCCCCGGCCATTCCCGCCGTCTCCCCCGGAGGCGCCCGCCCCCACCGTGATCAGCGGCTCCCCCACCGCCAGCGCCGTACCCGCATCGGCGTGCAGCCGCAGCACCGTGCCCGCGAACGGGACCGGCACCTCGACCGCGGCCTTGGCGGTCTCGACCTCGACCACGATCTGGTCGATGGTCACCGTGTCGCCGACCGCGACCTTCCACTCGATGATCTCGGCCTCGGTCAGGCCTTCGCCGAGATCGGGCAGCCGGAACAGCTGCTCCTGGAGCGTCCCGGTGGTCATGCCACTGCTCCCTTCAGCAGATGCCCGGTGTCCGGCTCGTCGCCGAACTGCAGACGGTCCACGACGTCGAGGATCCGGTCGACCCCGGGCAGGTGCGCATGCTCCAACTTCGGCGGCGGATACGGGATGTCGAAGCCGGAGACCCTCAGCACGGGCGCGGCCAGCGAGTGGAAGCAGCGCTCCTGCACGCGGGCGGCGATCTCCGCCCCGACGCCGGCGAAGCCCTGCGCCTCCTGGACGACCAGGCAGCGCCCGGTCCGGCGGACCGATGCGGTCACCGTCTCGTCGTCGAAGGGCACCACGGTCCGCAGGTCCACGACCTCCAGCTCGATGCCCTCGGCCGCCGCCGCTTCGGCCGCGGCCAGGGCGACGGGCACCGACGGCCCGTACGCGACGACCGTGGCGTCATGGCCCTCGCGCCGTACCGCCGCCCGGCCGAACGGCAGTGCCCCGCGCCGCTGAAGATCGGTCTCCTCCCGCGACCAGTAGAGCTTCTTCGGCTCCATGAAGACGACCGGGTCGGGGTCGGCCACGGCGTCGCGCAGCAGCCAGTACGCATCCTCGGCCGTCGCCGGGGTGACCACCTTCAGTCCCGGAGTGTGCGCGTAGTAGGCCTCGCTGGAGTCGCAGTGGTGCTCGACTCCGCCGATCCCGCCCGCGTACGGGATGCGGATCACCATCGGGAGCGTGACCCGTCCCCGGGTCCGGTTGCGCAACTTCGCGACATGGGAGGCGATCTGCTCGAAAGCGGGGTAGGCGAAGGCGTCGAACTGCATCTCCACCACGGGCCGGAAGCCGCCCATCGCCATGCCGACCGCGAGGCCCACGATCCCGGCCTCGGCCAGCGGCGTGTCGAAACACCGCTGGTCGCCGAAGTCGCGGGTGAGCCCGTCGGTGATCCGGAAGACACCGCCGAGCGGGCCGACGTCCTCCCCGAAGACCAGGACGCGTTCGTCCTCGCGCAGTGCGTCGCGCAGCGCGGTGTTGAGCGCCTGCGCCATCGTGACCTTGGCCATGCGTCAGTCCTCCTGGACCTGAAGTGCGGCAGATGCGGCGGTCCCGGCTTCGACCGTCCCGTCGATGGCGACCGTCTCGGCGGTTTCGGCCGCCTCTGCCAGCTCGGCCGCCAGCAGGGCGCGCTGCTCGCGCAGCTGCGGGGTCGGCTCTGCGTAGACGTGGTCGAACAGCTCCAGCGGGTCCCGTACGGACTCCGCGTTCATGCCCGCGCGCAGGTCCGCGGCAAGGGCCTCTGCCTCCACCCGCATCGCTGCGACGTCCTCGTCGGTGAGCGCGCCGCGGGCCCGCAGATATCCCTCCAGCCGGCTGAGCGGGTCGGCGGCGCTCCACCGCTCGACCTCTTCGTCGTCGCGGTAGCGGGTCGCGTCGTCGGCGTTGGTGTGCGCGTCCATGCGGTAGGTGTGCGCCTCGACGAGGAAGGGGCCGTGCCCGGCGCGCGCATGGGCGACGGCCTCGGTCAGCACCGCGAGCACGGCGACCAGGTCGTTGCCGTCGACCTGCTCGGAGCGCACCCCGTAGCCGACGCCCTTGTACGCGAGGGCGGGCGCCGCTGTCTGCCGGGCGAGCGGCACGGAGATCGCGTACTTGTTGTTCTGCACGAAGAACACGACCGGCGCGCGGAAGACGGCCGCGAAGTTCAGCGCCTCGTGGAAGTCGCCCTCACTGGTGGCGCCGTCTCCGACGAGGGCCATCGCCACGCCGTCCTCGCCCTTGCGGCGCAACGCCTCCGCCATGCCGGTGGCGTGCAGCACCTGCGTGGCCAGCGGGGTGCACTGGGGTGCGACACGGGTGGCGACCGGGTCGTAGCCGCAGTGCCAGTCGCCGCGCAGCAGGGTCAGCACCTCGAGGGGGTCGATGCCGCGGGTGACCAGGGCGACGGAGTCGCGGTAGGTCGGGAAGAGCCAGTCGTCCGGCCGCAGCGCGAGCACGGCGCCGATCTGGCAGGCCTCCTGGCCCCGGCTGGACGGGTAGACCGCGAGCCGCCCCTGTTTGGTGAGGGCGGTCGCCTGGGTGTCGAACCGGCGGCCGAGGACCATCCGCCGGTAGGCGTCGCGGAGCGCCTCGACCGGGGGCTCGGTGTATCCGGCCGGCGGCTTGACCGGGGTGCCGTCCTCGGCCACGAACCGCACCGGCGTGAGAGACGGCAGGAAGCCCTGGACCGTCTGTCGGAGGCTCTTCACGGACATGGAGCGCACTCGCCTTTCTCTGGACACTTGACAGGAGAATGGTCGTCACTACGAAATATGTGTTCAATGCTTCGGCCGAACTGGCGATGAACTGCCGAACCGAAACCGCCGGGAGAACAAAATGTCCGAGGAAGACTCCCCGCCGAGACCCGTGTCCGGACGAACTGCCGTCCCGCTCGACGACATCGACCGGCAGATCCTGAGCCGGCTCCTCCAGGACGGCCGGATGTCGGTCCGGGCGCTCGCCGAGCAGGTGCACATCTCGCGCGCCAACGCGTACACGCGCATCGGCAGGCTGATGGCCGAGGAGGTCGTCACCGGCTTCACGGCGCAGCTGAACCCGCAGCGCGCCGGTCTCGGCACGAGTGCGTACGTGACGGTGACGATCGACCAGAACGCGTGGCGCGACATCTCGCGCGAGCTGCGCAAGATCCCGTACGTCGAGCATTTCGCCCTCGTCGGCGGCGACTTCGACGTCCTGGTGCTGGTCCGTACGCCGGACAACTCGGCGTTGCGCCGGGTCGTACTGGAGAGCATCCAGGCGGTGCCGGGGGTGCGCTCGACCCGTACCTGGCTGGTCTTCGACGAAATGCGGGGGCCCGGGGCCGATTGGACCGCCTGACCGGGTCAGACGTCGACCAACCGACCGGCGGGACCGGGGTCCGGAAGCTGCACCATGGCCGGATCGGTGGCCGGGTCCAAGGCGGGATCCCAGGCTTGGCCCTGAGACGGATCCGGAGCCGGGTCGTGGCGCCGGGACCGCACCACCCGGAACCGCCCGGTGACGAAGTGGGCGCCGGCGGCGGGGAAGTCGGCGAAGGCCGACGACGGATCGGCGGGGAGGTCGTCGGCGAGGTTCTGCACCAGATGCACCCCGGCGTCCAGCGACGCCGTCTCCGCGGCAGCGAGCACCAGCGGGTCGGTGGAGTGCACCGCGGCGAACAGTGCGCCGCGGCGGCCCGCGGTGGCCCGGAAGAGCGCCAGGCTGTGCGAGGTCGAGTCGGTCCCCACCAGGAACGAGACCGGACCGGGCCACTCCCGCGCGTAGACCCGTTCGTCGCGCGCCCCGAGCCGGACGATGAGCGGGCTGCGCACCTCGGCGCCGGGATGGCCGGGATGGGGCAACCGCTGGGACGCGTGCACCACCGCGCCGTACCGGGAGGCCTCCGTCAGCCCCGCCCGCACCGTGTCGCCCGCGATGGCGCCCAGCAGCTTCGCCACGCGCGCCGGGTGCCCGAGCAGCCGGTCCACCGTCTCGCCGAGGTCGGCACCGAACTCCCGGAGGGTCTTGTGCCCTTCGTCGGTGTCGACGCCCGCCGCCGGCATCAGGATGTTCTGCGGCGTGGTGCGGACCGTGCCGCTGCACAGGCACAGGGAGAGAGCGAGTCCCCGCAGCAGGGCGCGGTAGTCGTGGGTGGAGTCGACGATGACGGTGTTCAGCCCGGTCCGGTTGGCGAACACGGCGGCCTGGCGGGCGTGTTGCTCCAGCCAGTCGGCGAAGCGCGCCGAGCCGGTGAAGTCGACGATCCGCACCTCCGGGTCGGTGGCGAGCCGCTGGTGCAGGCCCTCGCCGGGTTCTGCCACCGCCAGCGTCACGATGTCCGGGTCGTGACCGGCCTCCGCCAGCACCTCGCGGGCGATGCGTACGGTGATGGCGAGCGGCAGCACCGAGCGCGGATGCGGGGCCACGATCACGGGATTACCGGTCACGAGGCTGGCGAACATGCCCTGATACCCGTTCCAGAGCGGGTAGTCGGGGCAGCCGACGAGCAGCGACACTCCGCGTGGCACCAGCGTGCAGGTGCCCCGCATCGGCTGCGGCTGACTGTGCCTCCGGGTGGTCTCCCAGCGCATGTCCGCGGGGATGCGGGTGGACTCGGCGAAGGCGTGGGCGACGGTCTCCAGGGCGCGGTCCTGGGCGCGCGGCCCGGCGGCCCGGAACGCCGCCGCGAGCGGCTGCCCGGTGGTGTGGTGCACGGCGAGGGCCAGCTCGTGGCTGCGGGTGTTCAGCCGGCGGACCATCTCCAGCGCCAGCCCGGCACGTTGGTACGGGCCGGCGGCACGCCAGCCGGCCGTGGCCCACCCGGCCGCCGACACCAGGACGGCGGGATCGCTGCGCGGGTAGCCGATATCCATGTCCATGCCGTACGGCGATGACTCGGTGACCACCCGGCCGAGCCGGCCCGGCTGCTCGAGGCCGAAGGTCCGGCCCCGCAGGGAGCCGAAGACCTTTCCCGCGGTCCGTGCCGACCTCATGCCGGCTTCGGTGGCCTCGAGCCCCGTCCGCCGGGTGAAGGGCGCGTGACATTCACCGGTCGCGATGGCCCGTACCGCCTGCTGGAGCAGCTCACGATGCCGCTCGTAGGGACCGGGGCGCATGGCTTCAGCCTCTCCAGGTCGCCGCGAGGGCGAGGAACGCGTCGTTCTCCTCCGGCAGCCCGATCGTCACGCGGACGCCCTCGCCCAGGAAGGGGCGGACCACCACCTTGCCGTCGAGGCAGTGCCGGGCGAAGTCCGCGCTGTCGCCGGCCAGCGGCAGCCAGACGAAGTTGGCCTGGGACTGCGGCACTTCGAAGCCGAGCGCCCGCAGCCGCAGGGCCGTCCCCTCGCGTTCGGCAACCGTGAGCGCGGCCCGGCGGGCGACCTCCGGGCACTCGCCGAGGGCGACGACGGCGGCCTCCTGGGCGAGTGCGCTGACGCTGAACGGCACCTGCGTCTTGCGCACCTGGGCGGCTATCTCCATGGGTGCCACGCAGTATCCGACGCGCAGCCCGGCCAGTGCGTACGCCTTGGAGAAGGTGCGCAGGACCACCACGTTCGGCCGGTCGCCCAGCAGGCCGAGGGCATCGGGTACGCGTTCCGGGTCGGCGTACTCGCGGTAGGCCTCGTCGACGACGATCAGCACGTCCTGCGGTACGCGGTCCGCGAAGTCACGCAGCGCCCGCTCGCCGACCGCGGTGGACGTGGGGTTGTTGGGGTTGCAGACGAAGACCAGCCGGGTCCGGCCGGTGACAGCCGCGGCCATGGCGTCGAGGTCCAGGGTGTGGTCGCGCAGCGGGATCTTCACCGCCGTGCCGCCCGCCACCGCGGTGAGGATCGGGTACGCCTCGAAGGACCGCCAGCCGAAGACGACCTCGTCGCCGGGGCCGACGACCGAGTGCAGCAACTGCCCGCAGACCTCGGAGGAGCCCGCGCCCACCGCGATCCGGTCCGGCTCGACGCCGTGATGCGCGGCGATGGCCCGCACGAGGGCGGTGGCGCCCATGTCGGGATACCGCGAGACGCCGCCCGCCAGCTCCGCGAGCCTTCCGGCGACCCCGGGCAGCAGCCCGTACGGGGATTCGTTGCTGGCCAGGGCGGCTGCGCCGGGCGCCTTGCGGCCCGGGACGTAGGCAGGCAACTCCGCCAGGGACGAACGGACACGCACCATGCTCGACTCGCTTCTTCGCAGAGGGACCCGAAGCCGTGCCTCCGGGCACTTGACAGGAGAATCGTGAACAGAGGACGACAAACGTTCAACCATCTGCCTGATTCAGCGACAGACAGCCGAAATCGGGCGCGCAGATCGTCAATTCATCCCCTCGCCCGCCCGCTCGGGCCGCTCCCGCGAGACGGACTGCCCGAGAGCCGCCGCGCCACCGCGCCGGACGTTGATCACGAAACGGCGACATGGCGTTCTGCGCCACCCCGGCCGTCGGCACGGTGCGCGAAGACTGCTCCCCGGGCGCCGACCGAGGCGTGTCCAGCACACTTCGATCGAGGGGAGACCATGGCCAGGACCGGCCTCGCACACGGGACCTTGACGTCACTGGCGGCGGCTCTCGCGCTGCTGACCGCCGGCTGTTCGGGAACAGCCGACGGCGCGGAGCGCTCTGGTGCCGGCGGTTGCCGGGAGAACGGCGACCGGACGGCGAAGGAGCAGGCCCGATGGCTGCGGCAGACCGTGTCGTTCCCGGGGGGCACGACCCGTCAGGGCGCGGTCGCGCTGACCGGCTCACGGGACGCTGCCGACGACGTGCCGCTGTGTGCACCGGTCACCGTCCGTGTCGAGTTCTGGAAGCTCACCCTCACGACGGCGGGGACCGACGTGGCTTCCGTACAGCGCACACGGCTGCGCACCGACGGGCGCAGGGATCACAGCCTCAGCCTTCCTCCCACTCTGTCCGCCCGGCAACGCGACGTCTGCACCGGCGTCCTCATCGCGGCATACGTGGGCAAGCCGCTGACCGAGGCCGAACTGCCCGAGGACATCGGCCGGGCGGCTCTCGCCGGGTCCGCGGAGATCGCGTTCAGGTCCGATCGGGTCGCCGCGTACGAGCTGCTACCGCCAGCAGATCCGGGAGCGTGTGCGGCCGGGGAGACCGCGACCGACCGCCCGTCCACGACCAAGCCCCCGGCCACGACCACGACCAAGCCTCCGGCCACATCGAATCCGTGGGGCCTCTACCACCCGTGACCGACGGGCATTCCGGCCGGTCGGCATTCCGGCCGGTCGGCGTCTGCTACTTCACCGCGGTCAGCGTCGCGTACACCACGACGTTGCCCTGGTAGCCGGTGCGTTTGGTGTAACCGCCGCCGCAGGTGATCAGCCGGAGTTCGGGTCGGCCGGAACTGCCGTAGACCTTCTTGCTGGGGAACTTCTTCTTGTCGTAGAGCTCCACGGCGCGGACGGTGAACACGGCCGTGCGCCGGTCCGCCCGGCTGATGTCGATGGTGGCGCCCTTGGGCAGTGCGCCCAGGCCGTAGAAGACACCGGGGGCCCCGGTGGGTGTGTCCACATGCCCGATGGCGACGGCTGTCCCTGCCGAGCCGGGAGCCGTGCCGTCGCCGTACCAGCCGGCGAGGCCGGGTTTGGCCGGTGGCGGTGTCCGTAGTGCCCCTTTCGCGTCAAGGCCCAGTCGCGTCATGGCGGCGTTCACGCCGATGGCGGGGATGCGGAGCCGTACCGGATTCGCCGGAGGCAGCGGCTGGACGGCGAGGTGAGGGGCGGGACTGGTACGGGTGGCGGGACTGGTACGGGCGGCCGGAGCGGTACGGGTTGCGGAAGAGGTATGGGCAGCTGGAGCGGTGCGGGGGGCCGAGGCGGGGTGGGTGGGCGAGGGGTTGCCGGCGGACGAGGCGGCGTCGTCGGGCGACGGATCCGCAGAGGGGGCGAAAGCCTGAGCGGTCGAGGGTTGCGGCGGCCCGTCCTCCGATGCCCCGCTGATCAGCAGCACCGCACCCGCCAGCAGTGCGCACGCCAGAAGACCGACTGAAGGGATGAACGGGTCTCGGGAGGCGCTGGTGTTGTGCCCGGGTTCCATCGCGGTTGAGCCTTTGCTGCAGGGCGGGTGCTTCGTATCAGTTGGGGGCGGGGTCGGGGCGCGGGCCTCGCGGCCCCCGACCGATGCCGTGTCAGGGGCCGGTTCAGACCGAGTCGGACGGGAGCCGGGGCGGACGACACCCGTCGAGCCGACGCAGCGGTCAGGCTCGGTCGGCGTTCGTCCGGCGGCGCATCATGACCACACCACCGGCCGCGGCTCCGGCGACCAGCACACCGCCGAGGGCCAGCTGCGTGCTGCTGTCCTCGGGCGGCCCGAAGCCGGCGCCGACCGAACCGCTCGGGGGGCGGCCCGTGACCTGGTACGTATCTGTGATCTGGATCCGCGGTGGACACTTGAGGGTGATGGTGTCGCTGCCCGGTCTGGTCCCTTCCGGGATCTCGAACTGGCCGACTAGCTCTCCCGGGTAGTCGCCCTCGAAGAGGTGGAACTGCCCTCCCACCTCCGACCAGCCCTTGCCGTAGTCCACATCAGGGCCGCAGGCCTCGGTTGTGACGGTGACCGTGGAGCCCGGGGAAGCGCTCCATGGGTTGATCTGTACATCCGAACCATCGGCGGCGACAGCGACCGGGACCTGCAGAACGAGGGCACCGAGAACCAGGCCGATACCTGCACCGACGTGTGTGTAACGCATGAGAATCCTCCAACGGAGCATTGTCCGGCCTGACTGCGCGGCGCCTCTGCTGTGCTCCGTTCACGAGGCAACCGACAGTCCGTCAGCCCCGCAACATGACGGGTCGGCAGATCTGTCGCCCAGTCAGCCGCAGCGGCGTTCCCGCTTGATCGTTTACGCAGGTCACCGACGCAGGGGTCGGGATGGTGGAGGAAGCGCCGGAGGGGAGCGAACGGGGTACTGGTGCCTCGTCGGATCTGCCGGCCCCCGAAGCGCCGGCACAGCTGCCCCTACGGCTGCGACTGCGGCTGCGGCTGCGGCTGCGGCTGCGGCTGCGACTGCCACCGCCCCGGAGCGAGCCCCCAAGAAGAACGGCCCAATCTCCATAAGTTAGGTTAGCCTAACCTTGCTCGCTCTCCTTGGAGGTCCGATGAACCCCACCACCGCCTCCGCAACGGAACCGACCGCCGCGGAACGGATCCGTTCGGTACTGGTCCGCGCCGGGTCGCTGACCCTCACCACGGACGGGCACCGCTACGACCTCGTCGGCCTGCACCACGTGGACGGCAAAGGCCAGGTGAGGCTGCGGCTGCCCGCCGACGACCCGCTGGTGGCGCGAGCCGTGTGCGCGCCACGCGGCGCCCTGGCCGCACTGCTGGAGTTCACCGACGTCTCCCCCACCTCCGTCCGGGCCCGGGTGCGCGCCAAGGTGACGCTCTCGGGATGGCTCGCCCTGACCGGCGACACGGAGGACGACGGGGACGACGCGGACGACGCGGACGACGGCTCCAGCCTCCGCCTGGACCTCGCGCGCGCCACCCTCGAAACGGGGGAGGACATGGTGGTCGTCGGCCTGGACGAACTCGTGCTCGCAGAAGCGGATCCCCTGGCCGTCGAGGAGGCGGCCTTGCTGACGCATCTGGTCGACGCCCACCAGGACATGGTGACGAGGCTGGCCCGGCTGGCCGGCCCGCGGCTGCTGCAGGGGGTCGTCCGCGTGCAGCCCGTCGCCCTCGACCGCTACGGCATCACCCTGCGCTGCGAGTACGCCAGCGGCCACGGTGACCTCCGGCTACTCTTTCCCGAACCGGTGCGCGACCCCGCCCAGGCCGGGGACGGGATCCACCAGCTCCTCGCCGCCGCGCATGCCTGCCCGCACCGGCGCCGCACGTCGCCCCGCCCATGACGTCGCGTCAGCAGCCGCCTCGTCCGGACGGGCCGTACGACCACGTGGCGGCGATCATGCGCGCGGCTCCCCTGGCAGCTGCCCTGTACACGCCCCCTCAGAGCGACGGGCACGGCGATCCCGCGGCGGCGTCGGCAACCGCGCCGACACGGCGTACCGAAACCGAGCGTATGAAGCCGACCTGATGAATCAGGGGGACGCCGTCTCGCGCACGAAAGTCCGGATCGCGTCGGCGAGCCCGTCGGGGCGGTCCAGCGGGATCAGCGTGCGGCACTCGTCGAGCTCGACGAGGCGGCGCCCCCGGGGCAGCAGTTCCGCCAGCCGGCGGCCGTGTTCCGGCGGCATCATGCGGTCCTGCCTGCCCCAGACCACCAGGGCGGGACGGTCGTAGGAGCGCAGGCCCTCGGCCGCTTCGGACATCTCCGTCTTCCGCACGCCGCGCAGATAACCGACGAGCAGGCCGCGGGCTGCGCGGTCCCTGCGCAGCGGTTCGATCCAGCGGTCGATCAGGTCGTCCGGTACCGGCTTGTGGCCCATGATGGCGTATCCGGTGCCCGGGATCCGGCGTAACGGCCGGACGGCGAGGGCGCGCGCCATCGTCGCGATACCGCCGGGGATCCTGGCGGCCGCCGCCAGCATCGTGCCGCCCGCCCGAGGCGGATAGTTGTCGAAGGCCTCGCAGCCTGCGATGACCATCCGGCCGACGCGATCCGGCCGCTCGGCGGCCAGTTGCTGCAGCCGTCCGGCGTCGTTCTCGACGAACACCGCGTCGTCGCCCAGTCTCAGCGTGTCGGCGAACTCTCCGACGAGCAGGGCCATCGAGTGCGGGGTGAGCTGCACTCCGGGGCGCAGAGGCGTGCGGTGGCTGCCGTACGGGAGGGTCGGGACGATGCAGCGGAACTCGGGGCCGAGTGCGTCCACGACGTGGCGCCAGACCGTTCCGTCCTGCACAAGGCCGTGCAGCAGCACCACGGGGACGCCGTATCCCCCCGTGTCCTCGTACTCGATAGTGCCGACGCTGAGCTCGGTCTTCGGCATGACGGCCCCCATGTCGTCGTGTCCTGCGCCTGGTCCCCGAGGCGTCACCACGCTACCTCCGCCCGGTGCGGGCCGCCCCGTGCCGCGGCCGGAAGACCGGAGAGCTTCCGGGAGCCGGGGACCGTAGAGTGATCACGTGTCCGAGCAGCACACTCCGCGATCCCTGATCGTCACGTTCTACGGTGCGTACGGGCGGGACTTCCCCGGCCCCGTCCCGGTGGCCGAGCTGATCCGCCTCCTGGCCGCGGTCGGGGTCGACGCCCCGTCCGTGCGCTCGTCGGTGTCCCGGCTGAAGCGGCGCGGCCTGCTGGTCCCCGAACGCACCGGGACCGGCACGGCCGGATACGCGCTGTCGCCCGACGCCCGCCAGCTGCTCGACGACGGCGACCGCCGCATCTACCGGACGGAGCCGCCGCGGGCCGACGACGGCTGGGTGCTCGCCGTCTTCTCGGTCCCGGAGCAGGAGCGCCACAAGCGGCACGTCCTGCGCTCACGGCTGGCCGGACTCGGCTTCGGCACGGCGGCACCAGGCGTCTGGATCGCCCCCGCCCCGCTGTACGAGGAGACCCGGCACACACTCGAGCGCCTGCAACTGGCCCGGTACGTCGATCTGTTCCGCGGCGAGCACCTGGGTTTCGCGCCGACCGCGGAGGCTGCCGCCCGCTGGTGGGACCTCGCGGCCATCGCCAAGCTCCACGAGGAGTTCCTGGACCGCCACGAGCCGGTGCTGCGGGCGTGGCGGAAGCGGGCCGGCACCCCCACGGAGGACGCGTACCGCGACTTCCTGCTCGCGCTGGACTCGTGGCGGCGTCTGCCGTACGCGGACCCAGGGCTCCCCGCCGAGCTGCTGCCCCAGGGGTGGCCGGGGGCCCGGTCGGCGCAGGTCTTCCAGGAACTGCGGACCCGGCTGCGGGACGCCGGGAAGGAGTTCGTGCACTCGCATGAGGGCGCGTGACCGCTGAGCCCTGTGAGGCTTGGGTCACATTCTGAGTCGCTAAGTAAACCCTAAGGTTCCTTCGCCCCTCTTCTCAGAAAGCGCTCATACCATCGGGCCGCATGAGATTGCTGCCCAAGCTCAACCAGGCACTCGCATCGGCCACGGGCTACCAGGTCCGTCGCGCGGGAGGAGCGACCACAGCGCCTCCCAAGAAGGCGCAGGCGAGGAGCGCGCCACCGAAGAAGCGTCCCGACGTGCCGTTCCGATGTCCCGACGACCCCGAGGTCGACCGGCTGCTGCGGCAACCGGTCTTCATCATGTCGCCCGTGCGGTCCGGCTCCACGCTGCTGCGGATGCTGCTCAACGCGCACCCCCGCCTGCACGCCCCGCACGAGCTGCACATCCGCCGCCTCGAGGTCGGTTTCGGCAGCAAGCTCTCGGAGAAGGCGATGAGCGCTCTCGACCTCGAGCGCGGTGATCTCGAGCATCTGCTGTGGGACCGGGTCCTGCACCGCGAGCTGACGAGGTCCGGCAAGGACTTCGTCGTCGAGAAGACGCCGAGCAACGCCTTCGCATACAAGCGCATAGCCGCCTGCTGGCCGGACGCCAAGTTCGTGTTCCTGCTCCGCCACCCCGTGTCCATCGCGCGCTCCTGGCACGAGGCCGACCCCGAGAAGCGCACCTTCGACGAGGCCGCGGCCGACGCGCTGCGCTACATGAAGGCCGTCGACAACGCCCGCAAGGGCATCACCGGCGGCCACACCATCCGCTACGAGCAGCTCACCGAGGACCCCGAGGGGCAGCTGCGGGACCTGTGCACCTTCCTCGGCATCGACTTCGACGCCTCGATGCTCTCCTATGGCGAGCGCCAGGACGGCGACCTGGTCAAGGGCCTCGGCGACTGGCGCGACAAGATCCGCACCGGCCGGGTCCAGTCGGGCCGCGCGCTGCCCACGGAGGACGAGATCCCCGAGATCCTGCGACCGATGTGCTCGTCGTGGGGCTACGCCTCGTGAAGCCGCACGCCGAGGTAGCAGAGGTGTGGCCGCGGGACGGACGTATACGCGTCGTGGGCCGGCTGCACGGCCGGCGCGGGGACACCCGCGCGGACTGGCAGCTGCTGCTGGTCCGCAGGAGCGGCACGCAGGAGCAGCTGAGGTACGGAGCCCGGGTCGAGGGAGACCGCTTCGAGAGCGAGGTGCCGGTCGCGGACCTCGCCGCATACGACCCGGCCGGCATCGAGCAGTGGGATCTGCACCTCACCGACGGCGAGGTGAAGCTGCGGGCCGGGCGGCAGCTCGACGACATCCGCGGCAAGAAGAAAATCATGGTCTTTCCGGCGCAGCACGTGCCGGCCGCGCGCGGGACCCTCACAGTGCAGCCGTACTACACGGTCCAGGACAACCTGTCGCTGGAGTGCCGCGTATGAGACCCGGCATCAAGATCCGCTATCTGCTGCTGCACGCGTACGGCCGCGGCGGCACCATCCGCACCGTCATGAACCAGGCCAACTCGCTGGTGGCCGCGGGCTGGGACGTCGAGCTTGTGAGCGTGCTGCGCCGCCGCGACAAGGTGCAGTTCCCGCTGGACCCCCGGGTCACCGTGTCCACGCTGGTCGACCTGCGCGAGAGCGAACAGGAGCCGCCGCGGGGCCTGATGGCGCGGCTGCGAGAGCGGCGCCGGATCCGGCAGCTGGAGGCGCCCGCGCGGGAGATCCCGCGCGGCGAGTTCGGGTATCGCTACTTCAACCGGCACGTCGAGGACGCGGTCATCGCGTACGTGGCGTCGCTGCACGACGGCGTTCTGGTGACCACCAGGCCTGCCCTGAACTTCCTCGCCGCGCGGCACGCGACCGGCGGGGTGGTCCGGGTCGCGCAGGAGCACATGAACCACGGCACGCACCGGGCAGACGTCCAGCGGCGCATCGTGGAGTGCTATCCGGAGTTCGACGCGGTGGCCGTGCTGACCGAGCGCGACCGCCAGGACTACGAGCAGCTGCTGCCCGGCACGCGCGTCATCCGGATTCCGAATGCCGTTCACTCGCTCGACCAGATTCCGTCACGCCACGACTCCAAGATCGCGGTGGCGGCCGGGCGGCTCTTCCCGCAGAAGGGCTTCGACCTGCTGATACCGGCCTGGGCACGGCTCGTCGACAAGTACCCGGACTGGCAGTTGAGGATCTACGGCAGCGGCGAGAAGAAGGCGGAGCTGAGGGCCCTCATCGAGGAGCACCATCTCTACAACCACGTCTTCCTCATGGGGCACACAGACCGCCTCGACGACGAGCTCGCCAAGGCCTCCTTCTATGTGCTCAGTTCGCGCTTCGAGGGCCTTCCGATGGTGATGATCGAGGCGATGAGCCACGCCCTGCCCGTGGTCGCCTTCGACTGCCCGACCGGACCGGCCGACGTTCTCACGCAGGGCGTGGACGGGCTGCTGGTCCCGGCCGAGGACACCGACGCGCTGGCCGATGCCATGAGCCGTCTCATGGCCGACCAGGAGCTGCGCGCCGAGATGGGCTCGGCGGCCCTGTTGACGGCGGCCTCCTACGGCCCGGACGCCGTCCATCACCGGTGGGAAGCACTCTTCACCGAACTCCACGAGACCCGGCACCGCGACGGTGCCGCGAAAGGACTTCACGTATGACCACGGCACGGGCACAGGGAGCCACGATCTGGCTCACCGGCCTGCCGAGCGCGGGCAAGACGACGATCGCACGCGGGCTCGCGGGCCGGCTGCGGGCGGAGGGACACCGCGTGGAGGTCCTGGACGGTGACGAGATCCGTCGCTTCCTGTCCGCGGGCCTCGGCTTCAGCCGCGAGGACCGCAACACCAACGTGCAGCGCATCGGCCTGGTCGCCGAGGTGCTGGCGCGCAACGGCGTGCTGACGGTCGTCCCGGTGATCGCCCCTTACGCCGACAGCCGTGAGGCGGTCCGCAAACGGCATCAGACCAGCGACACTCCGTACTTCGAGGTGCATGTAGCGACGCCTGTGGAGGTGTGCAGCGACCGCGATGTGAAGGGCCTGTACGCGCGTCAGGCGGCCGGGCAGCTGAGCGGGCTGACGGGTGTCGACGACCCGTACGAGCCGCCGGTCGACCCCGAACTCGTCCTGGAGACGCAAGCCCAGACGCCGCAGCAGTCGGCGGACGCGGTGTACGCCGTGCTGGCGGAGAGGGGGCTGGTGTGAGCACCATGACGAGCTCCGTCGGCGCCACCAGCCCCGCCGGCGCCTTCAAGCTGTCGCACCTGGACGCTCTGGAGTCCGAGGCGGTGCACATCTTCCGTGAGGTGGCGGGCGAGTTCGAGCGGCCGGTGATCCTGTTCTCCGGCGGCAAGGACTCAATCGTCATGCTGCATCTGGCGCTGAAGGCGTTCGCGCCCGCGGCGGTGCCGTTCTCGCTGCTGCATGTGGATACGGGACACAACTTCCCCGAGGTCCTCGAGTACCGCGACCGTGTGGTGGCCGCCCATGGGCTGCGCCTCCATGTGGCCTCCGTACAGGACTACAT
>NZ_JBEOVA010000021.1:0-253 GCF_040295225.1 Streptomyces sp. NPDC002896
ACCCGGATCCGCAGGACCCGGATCCGCAGGACCCGGATCCGCAGGACCCGGATCCGCAGGACCCGGATCCGCAGGACCCGGATCCGCAGGACCCGCCGCAGGACCCGGATCCGCAGGACCCGGATCCGCAGGACCCGGATCCGCAGGACCCGGATCCGCAGGATCCGCCGCAGGACCCGGATCCGCAGGACCCGGATCCGCAGGATCCGCCGCAGGACCCGGATCCGCAGGACCCGCCGCAGGACCCGCCGAA